>NZ_JACHNE010000001.1:8299770-8617931 GCF_014205255.1 Streptomyces caelestis
CGACCGCGCCTACACGTGGACCGCCGCGAGCTACCTGCTCCTCGCCGAAGCCCACGCACACCGGAGCAGCCACTGACCACCGTTCTCGTGCACTAGTACCGCGGCGTCCACTGGGTCTTCGCGATCGCCTCGCGCAGTTCCGCCTCCGTCGCCCGCGGGGCCACCCCGTCCTCGACGGCGGCGAGAGCCGCGGCCAGGGCGATCTCGCGAGCGGACTCGCGCATCCCGCTCAGGGGCGGCAGCAGCGGCACGGGACCGTCCTCGCCGTGGGCCGCCCGTACCGCGCACTCGGCGACGGCACGGGCGGCGGCCACCATCATGCGGTCGGTGACGCGTGTGGCCCCGCTCGCGGTCACCGCGAGGCCCATGGCCGGGAAGACGTACACGTTGTTCGACTGCGCCACCGGCACCTCGTGCCCGTCCACCGTGAGCGGCGGGAAGGGCGAGCCGGTGGCGATCAGCGCCCGGCCGTCGGTCCAGCGGGTGAGGTCGGCGGGCTCGGCCTCGGAGTGGGAGGTGGGGTTGGAGAGCGGGAAGATGACGGGCCGTTCGCAGGTCGAGCCCATCTGCCGCACGATCTCCTCGGTGAACGCGCCATGAGCCGTCGACAGCCCGATGAGCGCCGTCGGCTCGACACGGCGCACCACCTCGGCGAGGCCGGTGCCGTCCCAGCCGTTCACCTCGCTGTCGTCGCGCGCGAACTCGCGCTGCTGCGGCGTCAGTTCGCTGCGCGACCGCACCAGCAGGCCGTCGACGTCGAGGATCCAGAAGCGTGCCGTGGCCTCGTCCTCGGACAGGCCCTCCTCGATCATGGCCGTCCGGATCATGTCGGCGACACCGATGGCGGCCGACCCCGCCCCCAGGATCACCAGGCGCTGCTCGGACAGCGCGGTGCCGGACACGTTCGCGGCGGTGGACAGGGCGCCGAGCGTGACGGCCGCCGTGCCCTGGATGTCGTCGTTGAAGGTGAGCAGCCGGTCCCGGTAACGCGAGAGGATGGGATAGGCGTGGGCGGTGGCGAAGTCCTCCCACTGGAGCAGCGTTCCGGGAAGCTCCGCCTCCACCGCCGAGACGAAGGCCTCGATCATCTCGTCGTACTCGGTGCCGGTCAGCCTGCGGGCACGCCGGCCGAGGTAGCGCGGGTTGCCGAGCAGGTCCTCGTTGTCGGTGCCGACGTCCAGCAGGATCGGCAGGGTGCGGGCGGGGTGGATGCCGCCGATCGCCGTGTAGAGGCTGAGCTTGCCGATCGGGATGCCCATCCCGCCGACGCCCTGGTCGCCCAGGCCGAGGATGCGCTGCCCGTCGGTGACGACGATGACGTCCACGTCCTCGTCGCGGTGCGGGCGGTTGCGCAGGATGTCCCGGAAGCGGTGCCGGTCCTCCCACGTCAGGAACAGCCCGCGCGGCCGCCGGTAGATCTCGCTGAAACGCTGACAGGCCTCACCGACCGTCGGCGTGTAGACGATGGGCAGCAGCTCCTCCAGGTACTCGGTGACCAGGCGGTAGAAGAGCACCTCGTTGGTGTCCTGGAGCTGACGCAGGTAGATGTGCCGGTTGAGGGGCTTGTCGTAGCCGTGGAACGCGTCGTAGGCGCGGGCGACCTGCTCGTCCAGGGTCTCCACGGCGGGTGGCAGCAGCCCGTCGAGGCCGAGCTCGGCGCGCTCCTGCCGACTGAAGGCGGTGCCCTTGTTGACCAGCGGGTCGGCCAGGGTCGTGCCGGCGGGGCTGGTGGTCGTGCGGATGTGCTGGTGCATCGGCTGGTCCATGGTGTGACGCCTTCCCAGGACTCGCCGGTTCGTGCAGGCGACTTGTGCTGTTCCGCCGAACGGTCGCTTCGGTCCTCGGTTCACCGATGAGTTCCGGCTCCTCGCCCGGTCTGCCTCTCCGTAAGGCTTTCAGCCCAACAGCGAGCAGGAGAAGGCGACATGAGCGTGACGACCCCTCAGACGCAGCCCCGGACCGAGTTCCCCACCCCCGGCTTCCTCTCCACGCGCCCCGTCTGGCTGGTCGGCGTCCTGGCGACGCTCGCCGGTGCGGTCGTGACGGAGGCGTTCGCACTCGTCGCCCGGGCCGCCGGCGTCCCGATGGAGGCGGCCGGCCCCGGGGCCAAGGAGGCCGCGGAGATCCCCGTCGGCGGCTTCGGCAGCGGCGTGGTGTTCTGGTCGGTCGCCGGAATCGTCCTGGCCGTGGTGCTCGCCCGCTGGGCCAAGCGGCCCGCCCGCACCTTCACCGTGACCACCGTCGTCCTCACCGCCCTGTCCCTCGCCGGCCCGGTTGTCGCCCCGCACACGGCCACGTCCACCCAGATCGTCCTCGCCGCGTCGCATGTGGTGGCCGCCGCGGTGATCGTCCCCCTGCTGGCACGGCGGCTGTCCCACGTGCAGAAGTGACGCCCTCCACTCCCACGATCCCGACACCGGCCCGTCGCGCTCACCGCCGACGGGCCGTCGTCGTGCAGCACGTAACAGCCCCGAACGGCCCAATAACACTGCGCCGGAGGAGGCGAGCGTGGATGAGCGGTGTGACCGTGGTGGAAGGGATGCGCGTGCACCCCTGGATGCGTGTGCACACCCGGACGAGGAGGCGCGATGGCGGAGGGACTGGCCGAGGGCGGCACGGCGTGCGCTGTGACGAGAGGTGGCGAGGATCTGCCGCCGGACCGGTCCCCGGACGCCTTCGAGCAGGTGAGCGCCGTCGCCGACGCCGTCCTCTACGAGGGCTACCTCCTCTACCCCTACCGCCGGTCCTCGGCCAAGAACCGCGTCCGATGGCAGTTCGGGGTCCTGTTCCCGCGGGACTGGGTGGAGGCGGACGGCCCCGTGGTCCCCGGTGTCTCCGGCTCCGCCGACTCCTGGTACCAGCAGACCGAGTGCCTGGTGCGGATCCGGCAGCCCGGCAGCGCGTCCGTGCGTGTGCGGGTCCGTCACCTCCAGATGCAGCGCAAGCAGGTGGAGGAGACCCGCGGCGGCCGTCATCGTGCCGTCGAGTCGCTGCGCACCGCCGACGGCACGACGCATCTCACCTTCGACGAGGCCGTCCCGCGTGAACGCGAGGTCGAGATCCCGCTCGACGAGCTCCTTCAGGGCGGACGCACCGTCCCCGTGGTCGCGCCGGCCGGCGTGGACGTCGAGCCGCTGCCCGGTCGCGCCGGGCGGGTGGTGCGGCACCGCGACGAGGTACGGGCCGACACCACCGTCACCGCCGAGCGACTCTCGGACGACCTCTGCCGGCTCCGCGTGCGCACCACGAACACCGGGCCCGCACCGGAACCGCGGACCGCTCGTGACGAGGCACTGCGCCGGGCCCTCATCGCCACCCACACCGTCATCGGCGGCGACGGCGTGGACTTCGTCTCGCTGACCGATCCGCCGACGCACCTGCGCACACTCGCCCGGTCGTGCCGGAACGAGTTCACCTTCCCCGTCCTCGGTGGCGATGCCGGCGGCGACGGACACGTCCTGCTCTCCGCGCCGATCATCCTGCCCGACCATCCCCAGGTGGCCCCCGAGAGCCCGGGCGACCTGCACGACGCGGCGGAGATCGACGAGATCCTCACGCTGCGTACGATGCTGCTGACCGACGAGGAGAAGCGCGAAGCGCGGGCCACCGACCCGCGGGCGGCCGCGATCCTCGACCGGGTCGACACCATGCCGCAGGAGGTCTTCGAGCGGCTGCACGGCGCCGTCCGCTCCCTGGCACCGGCCGCCCCGGTTGCTCCGGCGCCCGCCGAACGCCCCGCCTGGTGGCAGGAGGGCGCCGACGACGGCCTCGCCCCGGCCACCGACACCGTGCTCGTCGACGGCGTCCCGCTCGGCGGCGGCAGCCGCGTCCGGCTTCGCCCCCGGGGACGCGGCGCCGACGCCCAGGACATGTTCCTGGCCGGCCGTACCGCAGAGGTCGCGGCCGTCTTCCACGACGTGGACGGCAGCGTGCACCTCGCCGTCACCCTCGACGACGACCCCGCGTCCGAACTGCACACCTGGTACGGCCGCTTCCACTACTTCCGGCCCGACGAGCTCGAACCCCTCGAGCCCGCCGGATCCCCGGACGAGCCGTCGGCACCGGCTCCCGCCGCAGCGAAGGCGCGGCACGCGACCGACTCCGAGACCCCCGCAGCGGAGGCCGAGTGACATGACAACGCACAGCAGCACCACCGAAGTCAGCAAGGAACCCGAACGGGCCGAGGACCGGCAGGGCTTCGACGAGATCACCATCCTCTGGATCTCCGAAGGCATGAGCTGCGACGGCGACACCGTCTCCCTGACCGCAGCCGGCCAGCCCTCCATCGAGGACCTGGTGCTCGGACTGATCCCGGGCCTGCCGAAGGTGAACCTGGTCAACAAGGTCCTCTCACCGAGCCTGGGCGGCGAGGACTTCCTCGCTCCCTACCGGGCGGCCGTACGCGGCGAGCTGGAGCCGTTCATCCTCGTCATCGAGGGTTCGGTCCCCAACCAGAACATCATCGAGGGCGACGGCTACTGGACGTCCTTCGGCAACGACCCGGAGACCGGCGAGCCGCAGACCCTGAACTGGTGGATCGACCAACTGGCCCCCAAGGCCTGGGCGGTGGTGGCCGCCGGCACCTGCGCCACCTTCGGCGGCATCCACGCCATGGCCGGCAACCCCACGGGCTGCATGGGCCTCGCCGACTACCTGGGCTGGGACTTCACCTCACGGGGCGGCCTGCCGATCGTCAACGTGCCCGGCTGCCCGATCCAGCCCGAGAACTTCATGGAGACCCTGGTCTGGGTCCTCTACCACGCGGCCGGCTCCGCACCCCCGCCCCCGCTGGACCACATGCTGCGCCCGCAGTGGCTGTTCGGCAAGACGGTCCACGAGGGCTGCGACCGCGGCGCCTACTACGAGCAGGCCAGCTTCGCCAAGGACTACAACTCGCCCAAGTGCCTCGTCAAGACGGGCTGCTGGGGTCCGGTCGTCAACTGCAATGTGCCCAAACGCGGCTGGATGGCCGGCATCGGCGGCTGCCCGAACGTCGGCGGCATCTGCATCGGATGCACCATGCCCGGCTTCCCCGACGCGTTCATGCCGTTCATGGACGAGCCCCCCGGCGGAACCCTGTCGTCCCTGGCCATCAAGCCGTACGGGGCCGTCATCCGCCGCCTGCGGGGCATGACCAACGAGCTGGTCAACCACGAGCCCAGGTGGCGCCACAACAAGCGCAAGCTGACCAGCGGCTACGACCCGCGCTGGCGGCCCTGATGCCGCGTCAGGCACACCCCACCACCCGACCACGGAACACCGACAGCGAGGGGCAGTACCGCAGATGACCACCACCGAGGCCCGGCCCACCGAGCGCAAACCACCACAGCTCGTGGACATGTCCTGGGATCCCATCACCCGGATCATCGGGAACCTGGGCATCTACACGAAGATCGACTTCGCCAACCGGGAAGTCGTCGAATGCCACAGCACCTCGTCGCTGTTCCGCGGCTACTCGGTGTTCATGAAGGGCAAGGACCCGCGTGACGCGGGCTTCATCACGTCCCGGATCTGCGGCATCTGCGGCGACAACCACACCACCTGCTCCGACTACGCCCAGCAGATGGCCTACGGCGTCAAGCCGCCCCCGCTGGCCGACTACATCGTCAACCTGGGTGAAGCGGCCGAGTACCTCTTCGACCACACGATCTTCCAGGACAACCTGGTGTTCGTGGACTTCTGCGAGGCGATGGTCAAGGCCACCAATCCGAGTGTGCTGGCCCGCGCCGAACGCACCGACGCTCCCCGCGGCGAGATCCACGGCTACCGCACGATCGCCGACATCATGAGGGCCTTCAACCCCTTCGAGGGCGAGGTCTACAAGGAGGCCCTGAAGGTCAGCCGGATCACCCGGGAGATGTTCTGCCTCATGGAGGGGCGGCACGTCCACCCGTCCACGCTGTACCCTGGCGGCGTCGGCACGATGCCGCAGCCGACCGCCTTCACCGACTACCTCAGCCGCCTCATGCGGGTCATCGACTTCGTGAAGAAGGCCGTCGCCCTGAACGACGACGTCTTCGACTTCTTCTACGAGGCGCTGCCCGGCTACGAGGAGGTCGGCCGCCGCCGCGTCCTGCTGGGCTGCTGGGGCGCCTTCCAGGACCCCAGGACGGTCGACTACCGGTACGAGACGATGAACTCCTGGGGCAAGGACATGTACGTCACCCCGGGCATCATCGTCGACGGCGAACTGGTCACCAACAACCTCGTCGACATCAACCTCGGCCTGCGCATCCTGCTCGGCAGCTCGTACTACGAGGACTGGGTGGGCGAACAGCCCTTCGTGACGCACGACCCGCTCGGCAACCCCGTCGACATGCGCCACCCCTGGAACCAGACGACCGTCCCGGTGCCGCAGAAACGCGAATTCGACGGCAAGTACAGCTGGGTGATGAGCCCGCGATGGTACGACATGAGGACCGACCAGCACCTCGCCCTCGACACCGGCGGCGGCCCGCTCGCCCGGCTCTGGTCGACCGCGCTGAGCGGCCTGGTCGACACGCCGTACGTCAAGGCCACCGGCAACAGCGTGCGCATCTCGCTGCCCAAGGGCGAGACCCTGCCGGAGACCACCCTGGAGTGGCGCATCCCGCAGTGGAGCAACACCATCGAACGCGACCGCGCCCGCCCGTACTTCGTTGCCTACGCGGCCGCCATGGCCCTCCAGTTCGTGGAGGAGGCCATGGGCCTGGTGCGCGCGGGCGAGACCAAGGTGTTCGAGAACTACGAGGTGCCCGACGAGGCGATCGGCTGCGGCTTCCACGAGGCGGTGCGCGGCGTCCTCTCCCACCACCTGGTGATCAAGGACAAGAAGATCGCCAACTACCACCCGTACCCGCCCACCCCGTGGAACGCCAGCCCCCGCGACATGTACGGCACGCCGGGCCCGTACGAGGACGCCGTCCAGGGCCAGCCCATCTTCGAGGAGAACGGGCCGGACGACTTCAAGGGCGTCGACATCATGCGCACCGTCCGCAGCTTCGACCCCTGCCTGCCGTGCGGTGTGCACATGTACGTCGGCAAGGGCAAGACGCTCACCACCCTGCACTCGCCGACCTACGGGGCGAACCATGGCTGAGGCCGCCACCGCACGCCTGGCGGACCCGGACGTCGAGGCCCGGCTCGCCCGGCTCGACGAGCTGCTGAACACCCTTGAGTCCGCACCTGGCCCCACCACACGCTCCGCGACCGAGGCGGTCGCGCTCCTGACCGAGGTCTATGGCGAGGCCCTGGCCCGCGTCCTCGACCACGCCGACGGGCAGCTGGCCGAGCGCCTGGCCGAGGACGAGCTGCTCGGGCACCTGCTGGTACTGCACGACATCCACCCCGAGCCCCCCGAGCGCCGGGCGGCCCGCGCGGTCGAACGGCTGCGGCCGGCGGTACGGGAGCGGGGCGGCGACGTGGAGTGGGCCGGTGTGGAGGGGCAGGTCGGCCGGGTGCGTCTGAAGACGGGCGGCGGCTGCGGCTCCGGCTGCGGCGGTGGAGGTTCCGACGTCACCGACGCGGTCCGGGAGGCGGTGCTCGCCGTCGCTCCCGAGCTGACGGCGGTGGAGCCGCTGCCGAGCACGCCCGCTCCCGCGTTCGTACCGCTGACCACGCTGACGCACCGAGGCGCACGGTGACCATCGACGGGGCGCTGGCCCGCCTCATCCGCTCCTCGGCCGACCGCACGGCGGCGGCCGGGGCGGAGGTGTGCGACCTGTGCGCCGCGCCCGTCGCCGACGAGCACGCCCACCTCTACGACACCGGGCAGGAGGAGGTGCGCTGCGTCTGCGGCCCCTGCTCGGTGCTGTTCGCCGGGGCCGGGGCGGGCGACGGCCACTACCGGCTCGTGCCCCGGCGCCGGGTCCGGCTGCCCCGCGTCGACACGGCGGTGCTGGGCGTACCGGTCGGCCTGGTCTTCTTCGTGCCCCGGGCGGACGGCACGGTCACCGCGCAGGGCCCGAGCCCGGCGGGAGCCATGCGGTGGGAGGTGGACGCGGCGGCCTGGCAGGAGCTGGCCGGGACGTGTCCGCAGCTCGCCACCGTGGAACCCGAGGTGGAGGCCCTGCTGGTGAACACCGTCCACGGCCTCGACCACCACTGGATCGTGCCGATCGACGACTGCTACCGGATGGTCGCCGTCGTACGCGGCCAGTGGCGTGGCCTGTCCGGCGGAGGCCAGGTCTGGCCGGCCGTCGAGCGGTTCTTCGAGGACCTCACCGAGCGGCCATGAGCACGCACAGCACGCACTCCGCAGGTCGGAGGCGAGGAAGGAGAGCACCCCATGGGCAGCATCAGAGTGGGCAGGGCCCAGGCCAGGCCCGACACGCCCGGCCACGTCGCCGGCCTGCACCAGGGCAACAAGGGCCGGTACGACAAGCAGATCGGGCACCACGAGGACGGCACCGCCGACGCGCGCCGCTCCACGGGGATCCACTGGAAGCGGCATGACGCCCTCGTGAAGACCATGCCGAACATCTCGCCGGGATGACAGCCGTGAGGAGAGGACAGGGAGTCGCCGCGATGAAGCTCCAACGAGTACGCAGACCCGTCGCACGCAGGCGAGGCGGGATGAGCGGACAGCGGGTGCTGAAGGCCGAGGCCGCCCTGGCGGGCGGTGTGGCCCTGGCCCTGTTGTGCTGGGAGTTTCCCAGCCTGAGGCGGGAGATGCGGATCTGGCGGATGGCGGGCGGGTTCCGCGCGGGCCGCCGGTATCCGTGAGCCGGCCGTGCACGAGCTGTCGATCGCGACCGCGATCATCGAGCGGGCCGGCGAGCTGGCCCGGGCGGACGGGACCGAGGCGGTCTCGGCGGTGACCGTCCGGGTCGGCGAGCTGGCGGGCGTCGTCCCCGACGCCCTGGACTTCGCCTTCGAGGTGGCCCGCGACGGCACCGCCCTCGCCGGGGCCCGGCTCGTGGTCGAGCCGGTCCCCGCGCAGGCCTGGTGCGGCCCGTGCGCCGAGGAGTTCCCGGTGGGCATGCCCCCGTTCTTCTGGTGCCCGCGCTGCGACCGCCCCTCCAGCGACCTGCGCAGCGGCCGGGAACTGGAGATCACCGGGATCGAGCCGTCACCGGCCCCGGCATAGTGTGAGCGGGCCCCGCCGACGTGTCCGGCGGGGCCCGCTCACGTCCGGACCGGATCAGCAGATACGCGGCAACTGCTCGCCGAGCGGCAGATCCACCACCCGTGTGCCGCCGAGGCCGGTGGCGGCCACGACCATGCCGGGATGGTCGGCGACGCACTCGCCGATCAGCGTGGCCCCGGCACCCTGGGGGTGGGCTCGCATCGCCGCGAGGACCTCGTCCACCGCCGAGGGGGGCACGAAGGCGACGAGCCGGCCCTCGTTGGCGACGTAGAGGGGGTCGAGGCCGAGGAACCCGCAGGCGTTCGCCACCGCGTCCGGCACCGGAATGGCGCGCTCCTGAAGCCGGACCCCGGTCCCCGAGGCGCGGGCGATCTCGTTGAGGGACGCCGCCAGGCCACCCCTGGTGGGGTCGCGCAGCACATGGATGTCCGGGGTGACGGCCAGCATCGCCGTCACCAGATCCGCCAGCGGCACGGTGTCGCTGGTGACCTCGACCCCGAATTCCAGCCCCTCCCGCACGCTCATGATCGCCACCCCGTGCAGACCGATCGGCCCGCTGACGATCACGGCGTCCCCGGGCCGCGCACGCTGGGGCCGGATGTCCACCCCGTCCGGGACGAGCCCGACACCGGCGGTGGTGACGTACACACCGTCGCCGTGCCCGGACTCCACCACCTTGGTGTCACCCGTGGCGATGGTGACCCCGGCCGCCTCGGCCGCCGCGCCCATGGAGCACGCGATCCGTTCGACGACCGTCAGCTCCACGCCCTCCTCCAGGACGAACGCGGCGGAGAGAAACGCGGGCCGCGCACCGCTCATCGCCAGGTCGTTGACGGTGCCGTTGACCGCGAGGTCGCCCAGGCTGCCGCCGGGGAAGAACAGCGGACGGACCACGTAGGAGTCGGTGGAGAAGGCCAGCCGCGCACCGCCCAGTTCGAGGACGGCGGAGTCGGCGAGACCGGCGAGCGTGGCGTTGCCGTAGGCGGGCGTGAAGACCTGCTCCATCAGCTCCGCCGACAGTGCTCCGCCTCCGCCGTGCCCCATTACCACCACTCCCTGGTCACGCAGTGGGGCGGGGCAGGTCCAGTCGGCCGGGTCGACCACACCGGCGCGTTGTTCAGGCAACGGGAGCCACTCCTTCCTGTGTGGCCCGGCCGGCTTGCGGCGTCGGGGCGTTCATCCGGCGGTACAGGTAGTAGGCCGCGCAGGCGCCCTCACTGGAGACCATGGTGGCGCCGAGCGGTGTGCGCGGGGTGCAGATGGTGCCGAACGCGGCGCACTCGGTCGGCTTGATCAGCCCCTGGAGCACCTCACCGCTGCGGCACTCCGCGGGCTCCTCGGTGCGGATCCCGGTGACCTCGAAGCGGTGCTCGGCGTCGTACGCGCGGAAGGCGTCACGCAGCCGCCAGCCACTGGCCGGGATCCGCCCGATACCGCGCCAGGACCGGTCGGTGACCTCGAACACCTCCTCGATCATGCGCACGGCGGCCGGATTGCCCTCCTCGCGCACGGCACGCGGATACGCGTTCTCCACCCGGTGCTCGCCGCGCTCCAGCTGGCGGACCGCCCGGCGGATGCCCTCCAGGATGTCCAGCGGCTCGAACCCGGTCACCACCATCGGCACACCGAACCGCTCGGCCAGCTCCGGGTACTCCGCCGTGCCCATCACGCTGCACACGTGTCCGGCGGCCAGGAAACCCTGCACCCGGCAGGCCGGAGCCGTCATGATCGCCTCGACGGCCGGAGGCACCCGCACATGCGACACCAGCAGGCTGAAGTTGTTCAGACCCAGCCTGCGCGCCTGGTGCACGGCCATCGCGTTGGCCGGGGCCGTGGTCTCGAAGCCGATCGCGAAGAACACCACCTCCCGGTCCGGGTGGCGGCGGGCCAGCTCCAGGGCGTCGAGCGGCGAGTAGACCACGCGTACGTCGCCGCCCTCGCCCTTGACCCGGAACAGGTCGCGGCCGGTGCCCGGCACCCGGAGCATGTCGCCGAAGGAACAGAAGATCACCCCGGGCCGCGAGGCGATCTCCAGCGCCTTGTCGATGACCTCCAGCGGTGTGACGCAGACGGGGCAGCCGGGCCCGTGGATCAACTCGACCCGCTCGGGCAGCAGTTGGTCGATACCGTGCCGGATGATCGAGTGGGTCTGCCCGCCGCACACCTCCATCAGGGCCCACGGCCGGGTCGCGGTGGCCCGGATCTCGTCCAGCAGCCGCCGGGCCAGATCCGGGTCGTTGAACTCGTCGATGTACTTCACGCCGTTCCCGCCTCCTTCGCCGCCTGCTCCCAGGCGTCGCCGAACTCCTCCTCCAGCAGGCCCAGTTCCTCGAACAGCTTCAGCGAGGCCAGGGCCGACTCCTCGTCCAGGCGCTGGAGCGCGAAGCCGACATGCACGATGACGTACTCGCCCACCCGCACATCGGGCACGTACTCCAGACACGCCTGTTTCTGCACTCCGCCGAAGTCGATCAGCCCGGTGAGCGGATCCGCGCTGTCGTCGATGGCCACGACCTTGCCGGGCACTGCCAAACACATGGGTCACTCCTTCTGTCGTAGGTGCGCCGCGACCACCAGCTGGCCGAGGGCCAATCCGCCGTCGTTCGGAGGGACTTCGCCGTGCCGGAGCACCACGAAGCCGTCGTCGGTCAGCAGCCGCGCGCACTCCTCCTCCAGCAGAGCGTTGGCGAAGACCCCGCCGCTGAGGGCGACGGTGGCCAGGCCGGTGTCCCGGCGCGTACGCCGGCAGATCTCGGCGACGGCCCGCGCCACCCCGCGGTGGAAGCGGGCGGCGAGCACGGCGGCCGGGACACCGCGCCGCAGGTCGGCGATCAGCGTCCTCAGCACCGGCGCCGGGTCGTACGCGCCGGCCGCGAAGCCGAAGGCGTACGCCGACGAATCGGCGCCCCAGGCCGCAGCGGCGGCGGCCTCCAGCTCCAGGGCGGCCTGCGCCTCGTACCCCGCGCGATGGCACACGCCGGCGAGCGACGACACGGCGTCGAAGAGCCGGCCCATGCTGGAGGTCACCACACACGCCACACCGCGCGCCAACTGCTGCCGCAGAACGGCCAGTTCATCGTCTCCGCAGGCGGTCACGCTCGGCAGGTCCGCGTCCCACGGCAGGCCCGCCGCCCACAGCCGGGCGAGCGCCAGGCGGCATGGATTGGCCACGCCCGCGTCGCCACCGGGCAGCGGGGCGGGGGTCAGATGGGCCAGGCGCCGGTGGCCGGTGTAGCCGGCGAGCAGGATCTCGCCGCCCCAGACGGTGCCGTCGTCACCGTAGCCCGTGCCGTCGAAGGCGACGCCGATCACGGGTGCGGTGCCGTCGAGACCGTGCTCGGCCATCGCGGAGGCGATGTGCGCGTGGTGGTGCTGGACCAGCACAGGAGGGTGCTCGGCCAGCCGGGAGGCCCACCTCGCCGAGTGGTATCCAGGATGCCGGTCCGCAGCGACGACTTCGGGGGCGACGCCGGTCAGGCACCGCATGTGCTCCTCCGCCCGCCGGGCCGTCTCCAGGGTGGTCAGGTCGCCCATGTCGCCGATGTGCGGGCCGAACCAGGCATGGTCGCCCTCGCCCAGGCACAGGGCGTTCTTCAGATCGCCGCCCACGGCGAGCGCGGGCCGCACCGGGACCGGCAGCCGCAGCGGGCGGGGCACGTACCCTCGCGACCGGCGCAGCACCTGCTCGGTGCCGTCGGGGCGCACCCGCAGCAGTGAATCGTCGCAGGGCGAGGCGATGGGCCGGTCGTGGGCGAGCCACGCGTCGGCCAGCCCGGCGAGCCGGGTCAGTGCCTCGTCGTCGTCCGTGACGATCGGTTCGCCGGAGCGGTTGCCGCTCGTCATGACCAGCACACGCGGTCCCGGCGGATCGCCGGGCAGGCCGAACAGCAGGGTGTGCACGGGCGTGTAGGGCAGCATGACGCCGAGGTGAGGGCTGCCGGGGCAGACGCCGGGCGCGAGGCCCGCCTGCTCCGCCCGCCGGCGGAGCAGGACGATGGGGCGCCGGGGGCTGGTGAGGGCGGCCGACTCGGGAGTGGAGAGCACGGCGATCCGCCGTACGGCGTCCAGGTCCGCGCACATCACCGCGAACGGCTTGCCGCCGCGCGCCTTGCGGGTGCGCAGCGTCTCGACGGCCCGCGCGTCGGTCGCGTCGCACGCCAGGTGGTAGCCGCCGAGGCCCTTGACGGCGACGATCCGCCCGGCGGCCAGCAAAGCCCGCGCCGTCGCGAGTGCATCGGCGTCCCGTGCCGGGCGGACCTCGCTGCCGGCGGCGGGCGCCAAGCGCAACCGGGGACCGCAACCGGGGCACGCCACGGGCTGGGCGTGAAAGCGCCGGTCGAGGGGATCGCCGTACTCCCGGGCGCAGTCGGCGCACATCGGGAAGCCGGCCATGGTGGTGACCGCCCGGTCGTACGGCATGCCCGTGGCGATGGTGAAGCGGGGCCCGCAGTGGGTGCAGGTGACGAACGCGTGCCGGTGCCGGCGGTCCGCCGGATCGGTCAGGTCCCGCAGGCAATCGGCGCAGGTCGCCGTGTCGGGCGGGAGGAGGGTGCGGCCGGGGGAGCGGTCGGTGGAGCGGATGGTGAAGGTGCCGTCGGCGCCGCTGACGGGCAGGTCCTCGAACCCCACGCCGGTGACGGTGGCCAACGGCGGTGGCTGGGTGGCCAGCCGGTCGCAGAAGCCGGCGACGCGGTCCGGCGGGCCCTCCACCTCGATGAGGACTCCGCTCGCCGTGTTGCTCACGAAGCCCGCGAGCGAGAGATCGGTGGCCAGGCGGTGCACGAAGGGCCGGAACCCCACGCCCTGCACGGTGCCGCGCACGGTGACGCGGCGGCGCACCGCCTGTGTGGCGGGCGCTGTCACGGGACGAGGCCGGTTTCGCCGCCCTCATGGGTGTGGGTGTGCGGGCGGGGCGCCAGCGGAGGCCGGTGCGCCGGGGCCCCGTCCCGTACGGCGAGCACCCGCTCCAGAAGAGCGTCGACGCCGGCGCCGGTGCGGGCGCAGGTCCGCAGCACCTCCACCCCGGGGTTGACCCGCTGGACATGGGTGTCGAAGGCGGTCCCGTCGAACCCGGCGGGCCCGGCCAGGTCGGTCTTGGTCAGCACCACCAGATGGGCGGACCCGAAGGCCGTCGGGTACTTCAGCGGCTTGTCCTCGCCCTCCGTCACCGCCATGAGCACGATCCGCAGACTCTCGCCGAGGTCGTAGGACGCCGGGCAGACGAGGTTTCCGACGTTCTCCACGAACAGCAGCGAGGCGTCCTCGGGCAGCCAGCTCTCCAGGTGGCCGCGCAGCTGCCGCGCCTCCAGATGGCACAGCCCGTCCGTCAGCAGTTGCTTCACCGGGGCTCCTGAACGGGCGAGCCGGTGGGCGTCGTTCTCGGTCGCCAGGTCGGCGGTGAGCGCGGCCACCGGGAGACCCCGCTCCACCGCCCTGGCGAGCACCCGCCCGAGCAGCTCCGTCTTGCCGCTGCCCGGGCTGGACAGCAGATTGACCACGCTCACTCCGCGCCGGGTCAGCTCGTCGCGCAGGCTCGCGGCCAGACCGTCGTTCTTCGCCAGGACGGCCTGAGTGACCTCGTCCACGGAATCGCACATGGGCGCCGCTCCTCGCGGTCGGCAGGGAAATCGGTCCGCCACCGATCTTCGGCGCCGCCTCTCACGGTGTCCGGCAGCCCGGCGGGGACAGGGCGGGGGATTCGTCCGGGCGGCTCAACGGGGGCGTGGCCGCCGGGTCGGCCAGCAGCACCGGAACCATGGCGTGCAGGGCCGCGACGGCCCGCCCCACCGCTTCGCGTACCGTCGCGCTGACGCCCGGGGCGATGTCCTCGTCGGCGGGTGCCCGCAGCTCGGGCTCGCAGGCCAGGACGAGGACGCGCGGGAGCGGCTCGTCGCCGAGGTGGGCGGCCAGGGCGAGGACCTTCGCCGGGTCCATGCCGTGCGCCTCGGGCGGGGCGCCGACCGTGGCGCGGTCGGGCAGGTCCGGCTCGACCAGCGACAGGGTGCCCGGCTCCTGTCCCCGTACGGCCGCGTCGACCAGGAGGGCCGTGTCATAGCCGTCGAGCAGTGCGTACGCGAGGTCCATGCCGCGGATGCCGAAGTCCCGTACCCGCACCTCGGGCGGCAGCGGGTGCCGGTCCAGGGCGCGGATCACCTCGGGGCCGAAGGCGTCGTCCGCGAGGAAGATGTTGCCGACGCCCGCGACGAGCAACCGGCCCCTCATCGCGCACCGTCGGTCGCCGGAGGCCGGGCGGAGCCGCTCGGGACCTTGCGGACGAAGGCGGACCGCAGCGCGTGGTACGGGGCCTGCGGGTCGAAGAAGATGGCGCGCATGCGGGCGAGTTCGGTCCGCCGGTATTCGGTGAGGGGGCGCTGGAGCTCGTCCGCGTGACGCGCCGTGGCCTTGGCGGTGATCCGGCGGGCGATATCCGGATCGCCGGCCACATCGACAGCCAGACGCTCGACCTCCGTGGCGAACTCCCGGGCGGGAACCGGCACCAGACGGTCCACCAGCCCGATCCGCGCGGCTGTCGCGGCGCTCACCGGCAACGCCTCGCTCGTCAGCCGCTCGGCCGTCTCGGCGCCCACGCGGCGCGGCAGCGAGTACGTCCAGTACTCCGACCCGTACAGGCCCATGTTCCGGTAGTGCGGGTTGAGGACGCTGCCGGTGCGGCACCACACCTCGTCGGCGGCAAGGGCGAGCATGACACCGCCGGCCGCCGCGTTGCCGCCGAGCGCCGCCACCACCAGCCGGTCCGTGGTGCGCAGCACGGCCTCGACCAGGTCGTTCATGGCGATGAGGTTGGCCCAGGACTCGCCCGCCGGGTCGCTCGACGCCTCGATGACATTGAGGTGAATGCCGTTGGAGAAGAAGTCGCGGGCGCCGCCGAGCACCAGCACCGAAGTGGGGCGGGTGAGCGCGTACCGATAGGCGGCGAGCAGCCTGCGACAGTGGTTGGTGCTCATCGCCCCGCCCGGGAACGAGAAGGACAGGAAGCCGATGCCATCCCGCTGCCGGTAGCGGATGTCGCTCCAGGTGGTGCGGTTCGGTGGCAGTTCGAGCGGGGCGGCGATCTCCGGCAGCCAGTAGGGGCGCTCGCTCGAACTCGGCATGCCCGGGCCGCTGCCGGGCGGGGCCGGGAAGGCGGAGAGGACCGAGGCCGCCGGACGGCGGAACGGCGCCGGGTCGCCGGAGCTCTTGCGGGGGCGCAGTTCCGGGATCCACACCGCGCCGTCGCGGGTGGCCCGGCAGACCGCGCCGGACCGGGTGGCGAGCAGCTCGCCAGGGCGTCCGCGCAGTCGGTCCTCGGGGTGCCCGCCGTGCAGGAACACCTCCCGGCCGCACACCTCGTCCAGGACGCCGGGCTGGGAGTCGGCCCCGCGGAGTTTGCGCAGTACCGTTTCCGTGCTGTCGTCCTCCCAGTCGATCCGCCGCTGCTCCTGGCGGAAGAAGTCCCGCCACACCACACGGATCCCGGGATCGCTCTGCGGCCGCGGCTTGAACGATCCGTCGGCGAACCGCCGTACGGCCAGCAGCACAGCGGCCGCGGCGGCGTCGGACGCCTCGTTGCGATACACGTCGCTCTTGCCGGCCGGCGGCACCCGGAAGGACCCGTCCGCCCAGATGTCCCCCGCGTCCATCGCCGCCTCGGCCTGGAGCACCGTCACGCCCCACTCGGGTGCCTCGTCGGCGATCGCCCAGTCCAGCGACGACGGGCCCCGGTCGCCGGGTGGTCCCGGGTGCACGATCAGGCAGGTGTGCTCCTGCCACACGTCCTCCGGCAGGGCCGACTTCAGCATCGGCGCGACGATCAGTTCCGGGCGCACCTCGCTGACGGCGGCCCGGACCGCGTCGGCGCCGTGCGAGGCGAGGACGACGTCCACGTGGTGCCCTTGGTCCGACAGTTCCGCGTACACGCGTTGGGACAGGCTGTTGAACGCGCTGGCGACAAGCAAGATGTCCATGACATGAGATGGTCGCCGGTCGGGGGAGACCCGAGAAGGACCACGGCGGCGTTTCGCCGGTGTCCATCGGCCTCTTCCGCCATCCGGACCGCGTGCACGGTCCAGCTGCTCACCCGACGGCGCTCCGTGCGCATGGTGATCGTCGAGTTCCAGGTCGTGGTGGTGAGGTGGTAGTGCCGGGAACCATTCAGGCCGGCGTTGCTCGCGAGGTACTCGGCTACCGGCTGAACAGCGCCGCCGGGGCACTGGCCTCCGGGCGGACCCGCTCCATCGGCGTCGTCACGCTCGGGACCGATCTCCACGGGCCCGCGTCGCTCCCGATCGGCGTCGAACGGGCCGCGCGGGACGCGGGATAGGCGGGTGGTCAACACGCTGGAAGGCGACCCGGGAGGTGCCGTCGGCGCCGTGGAGTCGCTGCTGGAGCAGGGCGTGACGGCATCGTCGTCCGTGAACCCATCGACGAGGGAGCCGTCTCCCTCAGCGTCGACGTGCCGGTCCTCGTCCTCGGCGCGCCGGCGGACGTTCGGCGGCACCCCGACCGTCACCGCGGTGTTCGCCGCCAACGACGACATGGCCATCGGCGTGATCCGCGCCCTGACGGAAGCCGGACTGCGCGCACCGGACGACGTCAGCGTGGTCGGCTTCGACGACACCCCCGTCGCCGCGTACGTGACCCCACCGCTGACCACGGTGCGCCAGCCGTTCGACGCCGTGGCGCGCGAGGGACTCCGGCTCCTGGGGCGGGCCATCGAGCAGCCGGACGCGGAGCTGTCCCCGGCGAACGCCCCCCGGTCGAACTCGTGGTCCGCGCCTCGACCGCACCTCCGCCGTCCCGATGGACGCCCCCGGCCTTGCCCGTGCCGTATCGCTGACGCACGCTGGTTCTATGGGTGCGCAAGAGGGCCCTACGCTCATCACCTCCGTCCAGCGGGCCATGCGGCTGCTGGAGGCGGTGAGCGCGCACCAGAACGGTGCGCCGGCGAAGCAGCTGGCGCGTGAGACCGGGCTGCCTCTGGCCACCGCCTACCACCTGCTGCGCACGCTGGTGCACGACGGCTATGTGCGGAAACTGGACGACGGCGGGTTCGTCCTCGGTGACAAGTTGCAGAGCCTGCGGACCACCGGGCGCGGGCAGGCGCTGCTCAGCCGCGTCCGGCCCACGCTCGCCGCACTGCGGGACGAGCTGACGACCCCCGCCTATCTCACCTTCTACGAGGAGGGCGAGATCCGGGTCGCCGAGATCGTCGACGGCCCCGGGACGCCGCGCGTCGATCTCTGGGTGGGCTTCGAGGACGCGGGACACGCGACCGCACTGGGCAAGTCCGTGCTCAGGGAACTGGACGAGGAGGCCCGCAAGGACTACCTCTCCCGCCACCACCTCGCCGACCTCACCCCGCGGACCATCACCAGCCTGCCGGAACTGCTCCGGCGGCTGGACACCTCACCCATGGCCCCGGCCGTCACGGACCTGGAGGAGTACGCCCTCGGCACGGTCTGCGTCGCCGTCCCGGTCTACAGCGGGGACACACTCGGCTCCCTCGGCGTGTCCCTGCCGGCGAACCGGCTCTCCCGGTTGCCGGAGATCAGCGCGCGGCTGCTCCCGACCGCGAGCCGCGTGACGAGGAGCCTCTCGCTCACTATCTGAAAATCCGCTCCTTGCCGGTGTCCCGGTTCACCCCGTTTTCTGGATGAAACAGGCATTTCAGGGAGGCGCGCCCCAGCTCGGCGCCCCGCTCACAGGTGAGGAGCACGGATACCGACATGAGCCACCCCCGAGACCTTGGTGACGACCACTGGGCCGTACGGCCGTTCAGGAACCGAGTGGCCGGTGCCCGGGCCTCGGCCCGCAGACGCGCATTCGCGCAGCTGGCCGCCGGCACGCCCGTCCTGCCCGTACTGATCGTCACCGTCATCGTGCTCGTCGACCTCGCCGGCGGAGGCGGGATGATCTGGCTGCCCCTGCTCGCGGCCGGGCCTGCCCTCGCGGCCACGACCAACGGGCCGCGCGGAGTCCTCTCGGTCGGCTTCCTCGCCGTCGCACTCGGCGCCACGCTCGGCATCCGGGACGGCATCCCGGGCCGCGAACTGGCCGCCATCCTGTCGGCCCTGGTGGCCGTCACCCTCGCGAGCGGCCTGGCCGGCGTCCTGCGGGGGCGCCGGGAGCGGGTGCTCGCGGCGGTCCGCTCGGTCGCGGAGACCGCCCAGCACGCGCTGCTCAAGCCCGTGCCGTCGACTGTCGGGCCGTTCCAGGTGGCCGTCCGTTACAGCGCCGCCGCGGCCGAGGCCCGTATCGGCGGGGATCTCTACGCCCTGATACCCACCCCGCACGGCGTGCGGCTGATCGTCGGCGATGTGCGCGGCAAGGGGCTTCCCGCCGTGGGGACCGCCGCGCTGGTGCTCGGGGTCTTCCGCGAGGCCGCCCACGACGAACCCGACCTCCTCGCCGTGGTCGACAGGATCGAGCGGAGCCTGGCGCGCAACCTCGGTCACGACGACTTCGTCACCGCCGTGGTCGCCGGATACCCGCAGGCCGCCGGGCATCTGGAGGTGGTGAACTGCGGGCACACGCCACCGCTGCTGGTGCGCGCCTCCGGGAGCGTCTCGCCGGTGGAGCCCGCCCATCCGTCCCCGCCTCTCGGGCTGCGCGCCCTCACCGGTCACGCGCCCAGCCTCCACGCGCTCCCCTTCGCCGACGGCGACCAGCTGCTGCTCTACACCGACGGCGTCACCGAAGCCCGCGACAACGGGCGTGCCTTCTATCCGCTCGCCGAAGGACTGGAGCGACACGTGTCCCACGAGCCGGCCCGCACCCTCGGCGCCCTCCACGACGAGCTGCTCGCCCATGTGGGCGGCAGACTGCACGACGACGCGGCCCTGCTCCTGATCCGCAAACCGGCCGCATCCGAAGCAGGGGTGCCCGAGGTGACCGCTCCCGGCGCGGCTCCCGAGGCGCGGTGCGGCCTGTGAGGGCGTGTCACCGCGCCTCGCGCCGGCCCATGACCCGGCGGAGAGCGGTGTCACCTCGCTTCGCGCAGGTCCTTGACCCGGCGTAGTTTGCCGACGGAGCGCTCCAGGGTCTCCGGTTCGACGATCGTCACGTCGACCGTGACGCCGACTCCGTCCTTGACGTCCTTCGCGATCGCACGGGCGGCGGCCTCGCGCAGGCCGGCGGGCGTGCCGGGGCGGGTTTCGACGCGGACGGTCATGTGGTCCGTGCGGCCGCGCCGGGACAGCTGGATCTGGAAGTGCGGGGCGACGCCGGGCGTGCGCAGCACGATCTCCTCGATCTGGCTGGGGAAGACGTTCACCCCACGCAGGATGATCATGTCGTCGCAGCGGCCGGTGATCTTCTGGATGCGGCGGAACGCGGGCCGGGCCGTGCCGGGCAGCAGCCGGGTCAGGTCCCGGGTGCGGTAGCGGACGACCGGCAGGGCCTCCTTGGTCAGGGACGTGAAGACCAGCTCGCCCTCCTCGCCCTCGGGCAGCACCTCGCCCGTGATCGGATCGACGACCTCGGGGTAGAAGTGGTCCTCCCACACGTGCAGGCCGTCCTTGGTCTCCACGCACTCCTGGGCGACACCCGGGCCGATGACCTCGGACAGGCCGTATATGTCGACGGCATGGATGTCCAGCCGCTCCTCGATCTCGCGGCGCATCTCCTCCGTCCACGGCTCGGCACCGAAGATGCCCACCCGCAGGCTGCTGCCGCGCGGGTCGACCCCCTGCCGCTCGAACTCGTCGAGGAGCGTGAGCATGTAGGAGGGGGTGACCATGAGGATCTCGGGCTGGAAGTCCTGGATGATCTGCACCTGGCGTGCGGTCATGCCTCCCGAGGCGGGGATCACGGTGCACCCGGCCCGCTCGGCGCCGTAGTGGGCGCCGAGGCCGCCGGTGAACAGGCCGTAGCCGTAGGAGATGTGCACCTTGTGCCCGGGGCGGCCGCCCGCGGCGCGGATCGAGCGGGCGACCAGGTCCGCCCACGTCGACAGGTCGTTCTCCGTGTAGCCGACGACCGTCGGGCGCCCGGTGGTGCCGCTGGAGGCGTGGACGCGCCGGACCTGGTCCATGGGGACGGCGAACATGCCGAACGGGTAGGTGTCGCGCAGATCCGCCTTGGTCGTGAAGGGGAAGCGGGGCAGGTCCTCCAGGGTCCGGCAGTCGTCGGGCGTGACGCCGGCCCGGTCGAACTTCTTCCGGTACGTCTCCACGTCGTCGTAGGCGTGGCGCAGGCTCCGGCGCAGACGGTCGAGCTGGAGATGGCGCAGTTCCTCGCGCGTCAGGCGCTCACCGTCGTCCAGCAGGTCGTGGGGGAGGGGTTCGCCCCGCCGCTGTCCTGTCGCCGTGTCAGCTGTACGGCCCACTTCACGCACCACCTTGTCACCCGACCGACCATTCGGTTAGCTTCGGCGCTGACCAGTAATCCAGTCGCCTCGAGGACTGTCAAGGATCAGGGTCTTACCAAGGCGCACGGGGTCGTTCTATGATGGACCGAACGAATGGTCGGTTGGGAAGTGGGACGGATGGACACGACACACTCCAGCCCCCGGGGGGCGGACGGCGCCGAGCCGGTTCTCCAGCAGCACTTCGACGCGACGATCGCGCGGGACCAGCGGATCGAGCCGCGCGACTGGATGCCGGAGGGCTACCGGAAGACGCTCGTCCGGCAGATCGCGCAGCACGCGCACTCGGAGATCATCGGCATGCAGCCGGAGGGCGAGTGGATCACGCGTGCGCCCTCGCTGCGCCGCAAGGCCATTCTGTTCGCGAAGGTGCAGGACGAGGCCGGGCACGGGTTGTATCTGTACTCGGCGGCGGAGACGCTGGGCGCCGACCGCGCGGATCTGACCGAGCGGCTGATCGAGGGCCGCCAGAAGTACTCCTCGATCTTCAACTACCCCACGCTGAGCTTCGCGGACGTCGGGGTGATCGGCTGGTTCGTGGACGGGGCGGCGATCTGCAACCAGGTGCCGCTGTGCCGCAGCTCCTACGGCCCCTACGCGCGTGCGATGGTGCGGATCTGCAAGGAGGAGTCGTTCCATCAGCGGCAGGGCTATGAGCTGCTGATGACGATGATGCGGGGCACCGAGGCACAGCGGGAGATGGTGCGGGACGCGGTGAACCGCTGGTGGTGGCCGTCGCTGATGATGTTCGGCCCGCCCGACGACGCCTCGCCCAACTCCGCGCAGTCCATGGCCTGGAAGATCAAGCGGCACAGCAACGACGAACTGCGTCAGCGCTTCGTCGACATGACCGTCCCGCAGGCCGAGAAGCTCGGCGTGACGCTGCCCGACCCGGAGCTGCGCTGGAACGAGGAGCGCGGGCACCACG
Source organism: Streptomyces caelestis (assembly GCF_014205255.1). Lineage (GTDB taxonomy): Bacteria > Actinomycetota > Actinomycetes > Streptomycetales > Streptomycetaceae > Streptomyces > Streptomyces caelestis. The sequence goes on from NZ_JACHNE010000001.1 coordinate 8,322,130, forward strand.
ACTTCGGCACCCCGGACTGGGACGAGCTGATGCGGGTCATCAAGGGCGACGGCCCGTGCAACGCCCAGCGGATGGAGCGGCGCAGGACCGCTCACGAGGAGGGCGCCTGGGTGCGTGCGGCGGCGAGCGCCCACGCGGCCAAGCAGGCCGCCCGCGCGGAGAAGGGAGCGGTGGCATGACCGCCGAGAAGCGGAACTGGCCGCTGTACGAGGTGTTCGTGCGCGGCAAGCGCGGGCTGAACCACGTCCACGTGGGCTCGCTGCACGCCGCCGACGACCGTATGGCCCTCACGCACGCCCGGGACCTGTACACCCGGCGCAACGAGGGCGTGAGCATCTGGGTGGTGCGCTCGGAGCACATCGCCGCCTCGACCCGCGACGAGAAGGACCCGTTCTTCGAGCCCAGCGCCGACAAGGTCTACCGGCACCCGACCTTCTACGACATCCCCGACGACGTCCCGCACATCTGAAGGAGAGGGTATGAGCGACGACCACGTCTACATGACCCTCGCCGAGGGGCACGAGGACGACACCCGCTGGGCCTACGGCACCGGCTTCGAGGACCCGCTGCACGGCGTCGACACCGCCGTACCCGACGGCGTGGACGCCGGGGAGCTGGCCGCCCTGTGCGTCACCCTGGCCGACGACGCCCTGGTCTCGGCCCAGCGGCTGGCCGAGTGGACCACCCGGGCGCCCGAGCTGGAGGAGGAGGTGGCGCTGGCCAACATCGGACTCGATCTGCTCGGCCAGGCCCGCCTGCTGTACTCCCGGGCGGGGCAGGTCGACGGGACCGGGCGCGGCGAGGACGCCTACGCCTACTTCCGCGACGCCGGCGAGTTCCGCAACGTACGCCTGGCCGAACTCCCGGGCGGAGACTTCGCGTTCTCGATCGTGCGGCTGCTGGTGTTCTCCAGCTGGCGCCTCGCGCACTTCGAGCGGCTCACCGCCCACCGCGACCCGGTGCTCGCGGCGATCGCCGCCAAGGGTGTGAAGGAGCTGACCTACCACCGGCAGTACGCGGCCGAGTGGGCGGTGCGGCTGGGCGACGGCACCGAGGAGTCGCACCGCCGGACGCGCAGGGCTCTGGAGCAGGTGGCGCCCTACCTGGGCGAGTTGTTCACGGCGTACGACGTCCGGGACGAGGTCGTCGCCGTCCTGCGGCAGGTCACCGAGGCGGCCGGGCTGCCCATGCCCGTCTACCGGCCGCTGCCCGGCTCGGGCCGCACCGGGGAGCACACCGAGCATCTCGCCCCGCTGCTGGCCGAGTTGCAGGGCGTGGCCCGCGCCCACCCGGAGGCGACATGGTGATCACGCTGCCGGCCGCGCGACGGGCCCGGCGCATCGCCGAGCAGGTGCCCGACCCGGAGCTGCCCATGCTCACCCTGGCCGACCTCGGAGTGCTGCGCGAGGTGTCCATGGAGCCGGACGGGACGGTGGTCGCGAGCCTGACCCCGACCTACTCGGGCTGCCCGGCCATGGCCGAGATGCGCGCCGGCGTGGCCGCCCGGCTCAAGGCCGCGGGCTACGCGCGCGTGGAGATCCGTACCGTCCTCGACCCGCCGTGGACCAGCGACTGGATCACCCCGGAAGGCCGCCGCAAGCTCGCCGAACACGGCATCGCCCCGCCCGGGGCCGCACCCGCGCGCGCCACCGGACCGGTGCCGCTCGTGCTGTCGCCGATCCGCCGCTCGGTGCCCTGCCCGCGCTGCGGCAGCGCGGACACGGAGGAGACCTCCCGCTTCGCCGCCACGTCCTGCAAGGCACTGTGGCGCTGCCTCGCCTGCCGCGAGCCGTTCGAGTACGTCAAGGAGATCTGATGGAGGACCTGATCGAGCCGGCCCCCGCCCCGGCGCCGCGCGCGCGTGCCCGCCGACGTCCGGTCTTCCACCCCCTGCGGGTGGCCGCCGTGCAATCGCTGTGCGAGGACGCGGTGGCCGTCGGCTTCGACGTCCCGGCCGAGCTGGCCGAGGAGTTCGCCTTCGCGCCCGGCCAGTCGCTCACCCTGCGGCGCGAGATCGACGGCCGGGACGAGCGCCGCTCCTACTCGATCTGCTCGCCCACCGGCGCGGCACCGCGCATCGGCGTCCGGGTCGTGCCAGGCGGCCTGTTCTCCTCCTGGCTGGTGCACGAGGTACGCCCCGGTGACACCATCGAGGTGATGGCCCCCACCGGCGCCTTCACACCCGACCTCACCACCCCCGGCCACCACGTCCTCATCGCGGCCGGCTCCGGCATCACGCCCATGGTGTCCATCGCCGAGTCCGTCCTGGCCGCCGACTCCCGCTCGACGGTCACCCTCTTCTACGGCAACCGCCGCACCGGCACCGTGATGTTCGCCGACGAGCTGGCCGACCTGAAGGACCTCTACCCGACGCGGTTCCAGGTCTCCCACGTCCTCTCCCGTGAGCCACGCGAGGCCGAGGTGCTGTCCGGCCGCCTCGACGCCGACCGGCTGTCGGCGCTCATCGAAGCGCTGGTCGACGTGGAGTCCGCCGACCACTGGTGGCTGTGCGGCCCGCACGGCATGGTCCGCGCCGCCCAAGAGGTCCTGGCCGGCCTCGGCGTGCCCGGCGACCGTGTCCACCAGGAGCTGTTCTACGCCGACGACGAACCCGTACGCGAGGTCCACCACGCCGAGGCCGGCCCGTCCGGCCCGGTCAGCCAGGTCACCGTCATCCTCGACGGCCGCTCCACCACCTCCGCCCTGCCCCGCGGGCGGACCATCCTGGAAGGCGCCCAGCAGACCCGCCCCGACCTGCCGTTCGCCTGCAAGGGCGGCGTCTGCGGCACCTGCCGCGCCCTGGTCGCCGACGGCAAGGCCGACATGCGCCGCAACTTCGCCCTCGAACCCGCCGAGGTCGACGCGGGCTACGTCCTCACCTGCCAGTCGTTCCCGGTCTCCGACGCCCTGACGGTGGACTTCGACACCTGAGTCCGCGTCAGGGCGTTACCGCGCCGAGGTCCTCCGCGCACTCCTCCGGCACGGCCACGTCCCCGACGATGAGCGACTGGCAACCGCCGGACCGGCCAGGTCATCGGCACCGGAGGCAAGACCGACGACGCGAACATCGGCAACGGGGACGTCCCCGACGTCCGTCCGGAGGGCGTCGGACCGGCCACGGACGAGGACACCCAGTACGGGCACGTGGTGTCCCGGACGCAGGGCGGTACGACCCTGCTGAACAAGTCGGGCGGCCGGGCGGCGGCGATCCGGACCGGGACCGCCTCCGCCGGGCAGCGCATCGGCCCGTGGGTCGACGACAACGCCACCGGGACCTGGAACGTCGTCAGGACCGACGACGGCTCCTCCAGGTTCCAGGCGGCGAAGAACCCGGACCTGTACCTGACCGGCGCGTCCCCAGGGGCGCCGCTGACCCTTCAGAACGAGGCCGCGGACGGCTCACAGGAGTGGCGGCTGGTGCGGCAGGCGGGGCCGCGCCCGGACTGATGTTCACCCGTCCTCCGTGAGGCTCACCCATCGCGCAGCACGCGCAACGCGGTGAGCGCCACGTGGAGTTCGGTGCGGCGTTCACCGGATTCGAGGTCGGTGTCGAGGAGGCGTTCGATGGTGCGCAGACGCTGGTACATGGTCTCCCTCGACAGGCCGCCGCGGCGGGCCGCGGTGGTCTTGTTGCCGGCGGCGTCCAGGTAGTGGCCGAGCGTCGTCAGCAGGTCGGCGCCGTGCCGGGTGTCGTGGTCGATGAGCCGGCCGAGCCGCCGTTCGGTGAAGTCCTGGATCCGGGTGTCCTCGCGCAGGGCGTACAGCAGGCGGCGCAGGTCGATGTCCGGCAGCTCGTGGAAGGAGCGGTCCGGGGGAAGGGGCTGGCCGGGCGGGGTGGCCTCTATGACGCGGGCCGCCTCCCGGAAGGAGCGGGCGATGTCGGCGAGGTCCGCCACCTCCGAGCCGGCGCTCACGAGCGCCTCCGGGGACAGACCCAGCGCGGTGCGGCTCAGACGCTCGGCCACCGGACGCCAGGGCTGGGTGGCGCGCAGGGCCAGCAGGACACCGAGGCGGCCGGGGGAGAGCTCGCCGACGAGCGCCGGGACACCCGCCGACCTGAGCTCCCGGTGCAGTCGGGACTCCGGCTCGGTCCCCGCGGCACCCGGGCCCAGGTCGACCAGCAGGGCCAGGAACAGGCTGTCCTCGGTGGGCAGGCCCAGCGCGGCGCAGCGGGCACGGGCGTCCGCGGGGGAGTGGTGGCGCTGCTCCGCCAGTTCCCGCAGGGCGTTGCGGTGGGCCGTGTGTTCCCACGGCGTGGCGTGGATGAGGCGGGCGACGGTCAGCGCCATCGCCGTTCTCTCCAGGACGGTGACGTGCTCCGGCCCGAAACCGGGCTCATCGCCGGGGGACGGGAGCATGGCCAGACGGCCCCAGCGTTCGCCCTGGTAGGAGACGGGCCCCGTGAGCCAGCTCTCCGGGCCGCCCACCCCCGTGTGGTCGCCGGGTGCGGTGGCCCGGGAGCGCTGTTCCCAGCCGGTGAGCGCCTCCTCCACCGTGCTTCCCGACGGCTCGCAGATCAGCGCCTGGTGCACCCGGTTCTCCAGGACGACCGTCCGCCCGCTCATCTCCGCCGCCGCGCGCACCACGTCCTCCGGCCCCGCGCCGCGCAGCGTCAGCGCGGTGAACGCCTCGTGGATCCGCTGCGTCCGGCGCATCGCGTCGGCCTGGTTGCCGAGGATGAGCGCGTGGACGACCTGGGTGACCTCCAGGAAGTTGACGTCCCGGGCGAGAGTCACCAGGGGCAGCCCCCGGGCGCGGCAGGCCTGGACGAGGGCCTCGGGCGGGCGGTGGTAGCGCCGCACCAGCTCGATGACCAGGGCGGCCGCACCCACCTCGGTGAGTTCGTCGACGTACCGGCGGACCCCCGCGGCGTCCTCGGGCAGGGGCATGCCCGTCGTCAGGACCAGCTCCCCGCCCTTGAGGAAGGACGCCGGATCCGTCAGCTCGGTGATGTGCACCCAGCGCACCGGCCGGTCCAGCTGGGCCAGCCCGGTGACGACCTGGGGCTGTCCGGCGGCCAGGACGGGCAGGGCCAGCACGTCGGCGACGGTCGGCGCGCGACCGGCCGGGGCCTTCGGGTGGTTCTCGTTCACGGCGACTCCCTGCTCGCCCGGTCACTCTGACAAGCGGCACTGACCTGCGCAAGAGCTGTCCACGGCAGGGGCGGGCGGGACCCGAGGGGTTCGGCGGTTGACACAACGTCCGAACAACGCGTTCCGGCTGGACAGATCACGCGTTGTCGCCCTTCGCGGGGGCTTGGATGCTCGGTTACCGGAGCTGAGCCAAGCAACCACACCTCGACGTATGGCCGGGAGACAACATGACCGCACTGTCGCCGCACCTTCGCCAGGCCACACCCGTGGTGGCGGCCCGGGGCGAGGGCGTCCACCTCTACGGTGAGGACGGCCGCCGCTACCTCGACTTCACCGCCGGCATCGGCGTCACCAGTACCGGGCACTGTCACCCCAAGGTCGTGGCGGCGGCGCAGGAGCAGGTGGGCACGCTGATCCACGGCCAGTACACCACCGTCATGCACCAGCCGCTCCGCCGTCTCGTCGACAAGCTGGGCGAGGTGCTGCCGGCCGGCCTCGACAGCCTGTTCTTCACCAACTCCGGCAGCGAGGCCGTCGAGGCCGCACTGCGGCTCGCCCGCCAGGCCACCGGCAGGCCCAACGTCATCGTCTGTCACGGCGGTTTCCACGGCCGTACCGTCGCCGCCGCATCCATGACCACCTCCGGCATCCGCTTCCGGTCCGGGTTCTCCCCGCTGATGAGCGGCGTGGTCGTCACCCCGTTCCCGACGGCCTACCGGTACGGCTGGGACGAGGAGACCGCCACCCGCTTCGCCCTGCGGGAGCTCGACTACACCCTCCAGACGATCTCGTCGCCCGCCGACACGGCCGCGATCATCGTCGAGCCGGTGCTCGGCGAGGGCGGCTACGTGCCCGCGAACCGCGCCTTCATGGAAGGGCTGCGCGAGCGCGCGGACCGGCACGGCGTCCTGCTGATCTTCGACGAGGTGCAGACCGGCGTCGGCCGCACCGGACGCTTCTGGGGCCACGACCACTTCGGCGTCACGCCCGACATCCTCGTCACGGCCAAGGGCCTGGCCAGCGGCTTCCCCATCTCCGGCATCGCCGCCTCCGAGGAGCTGATGGCCAAGGCATGGCCAGGCTCGCAGGGCGGCACGTACGGCGCCAACGCCGTCGCCTGCGCCGCCGCCTGCGCGACCCTCGACGTCGTACGCGACGAGAAGCTCGTCGAGAACGCCGAGGCGATGGGCAAGCGGCTGCGTCACGGCCTGGAGGCGGTGGCCGACCGGACCCCCGGCATCGGCGACGTCCGCGGTCTCGGACTCATGCTCGCCACCGAGTTCGTCACCGAGGACGGCAGCCCCGACTCCGAGACCGCCGCCCGCGTGCAGCGCGCCGCCATCGACGAGGGCCTGCTCCTGCTGCTGTGCGGCGCCTGGAACCAGGTGGTCCGCATGATCCCGGCGCTCGTCATCGACGAGGCGGGCGTGGACGAGGGTCTCCAGGCCTGGGCGAACGCCGTGGAGGCCGGTACGTCGGGAGCGGCGGAGCGATGACGACAGCCACCCGCGACCTGGCGGGTCTGACGGACCGCATCGCCGAGATCGCGCCCGGCCTGCGGGTGGAGACCGGTCCGGGGGCGACGGGCCCTTACGCCTACGACGCCTCGAACTACCGTGTGCTGCCGCGGGCTGTGGCTTTCCCGCGCACCGCCGACGACGTGGTCGCGGTGCTGCGGGCCTGCCGGGAGGCGGGCGTCCCGGTCACGGCCCGGGGTGGTGGCACGAGCATGGCGGGCAACGCGGTCGGGGTCGGTGTGGTCCTCGACTTCTCCCGGTACATGAACCGGATCCTGGACATCGACGTCGAGGCGCGTACCGCGCGCGTCGAGGCCGGTGTGGTCCTCGACGCGCTGCGCGGGGCGACCGCGCTGCACGGGCTGGACTTCGGCCCCGACCCCTCCTCGCACAGCCGCTGCACCCTCGGCGGCATGATCGGCAACGACGCGTGCGGCAACCGGTCGGTGCGCGACGGGCGGACCAGCGGCCACGTAGAGGCCCTGGAGATCGTGACGGCGGACGGCGTGCGGGCCGTCGCCGACCACTCCGGGCTGCGTGCCGCAGAGCCGGGCGACGCGGAGGCTGTGCGGCGCGTCGCCCGGCTCGAAGCCGACCTCAGGCGGCTGGTCGAGGACAACCTGGCGCTGATCCGGACCGAGCTGGGCCGCATCCCGCGTCAGGTCTCCGGCTTCCAGCTGCAGCACCTGCTGCCCGAGAACGGCTTCGACATGGCCCGCGCGCTCGTGGGCACCGAAGGCACCTGTGCGGTCGTCACCGCCGCGACGGTCCGCCTGGTGGCGACCGCACAGGCATCCACACTGCTGACGCTCGGCTACGCGGATGTGGTCGAGGCGGCCGAGGACGTGCCGGAGATCCTGCGCTTCTCGCCCAGCGCGGTGGAAGGCATGGACGAGGCGATCGTCGCCACCATGCGCGCCCGCCGCGGCCCGGACTCCGTCACCGGTCTGCCCGAGGGGAGCGCCTGGCTGTACGTCGAGCTCGAAGGCGACGACCAGACCGCGGTCAACGCCCGCGCCGCTGAGCTGCTCGAGGCTCTCAAGGCCCGGGGGCGGATGACCGGCGGCCGGGTCGTCGAGAGCCCGGCCGAGCGGCGTTCGCTGTGGCGGGTACGCGAGGACGGGGCCGGCCTGGCCGCCCGGCTCGTGGACGGCGGGGAGTCCTGGCCCGGCTGGGAGGACGCCGCCGTCGCCCCCGAGAACCTCGCCGCCTACCTGCGCGACTTCCGTAAACTGCTGACCATCCACGACCTGACCGGTGTGCTCTACGGGCACTTCGGCGCGGGATGTGTCCACGTACGCATCGACTTCGACCCGGCCACCGAGTCCGGGCGGGCGGTCATGCGCCGCTTCCTGACCGAGGCGGCCGCGCTGGTCGTCGGGCACGGCGGCACGCTGTCGGGTGAGCACGGTGACGGGCGGGCGCGCAGCGAGCTGCTGGAGGTCATGTACAGCCACCGCATGATCACGGCCTTCGCCGCGTTCAAGCAGACCTTCGACCCCGACGGGCTGCTCAACCCCGGCGTGATCGTCGACCCGGCGCCCTTGGACGCCGACCTCGCGCTGCGGGAACTCCCGCTGCTGGACACGACGTTCGGCTTCCCCCACGACGAGGACGGATTCGCCGGCGCCGTACGCCGCTGTGTCGGTGTGGGCCGTTGCCGCAGTGACGCGGGCGGGGTGATGTGCCCGAGCTACCGGGCCACGGGTGAGGAGAACGACTCCACCCGCGGCCGGGCCCGCATGCTCCAGGAGATGGTGCGCGGCGAGGCCGTCCAGGACGGCTGGCGCTCCACCGAGGTGCGTGAGGCGTTGGATCTGTGTCTGTCGTGCAAGGCCTGCTCCAGTGACTGCCCGGTCGGCGTCGACATGGCCACGTACAAGGCGGAGTTCCTCCACCAGCACTACAAGGGCCGTCTGCGCCCCCGTTCCCACTACTCACTCGGCTGGCTGCCCAGGACCTCCGCCCTGGCCGGATACGCCGCACGGCCGGTCAACGCACTGCTGCGCGGGCCGGTCGGGCGGCTGCTCGCCCGTCTCGGCGGCGTCACGACGAAGCGCACCATCCCCGCCTTCGCCTCGCGCCGCACCCTGCGCAGGACCCTGCGCGCCGCCAGAACCGCCGAGCCGGCGAAGGCCGTGCTCTTCGTCGACAGCTTCACCCGCGCCTTCCGTCCCGAGGTCGCGGGAGCGGCGAGCCGTGTGCTGGCCGACGCCGGTATCCCCTGCGCGCCGCAGGACGGACTGTGCTGCGGGCTGACCTGGGTCAGCACCGGACAGCTGAACGTCGCCCGCAAGATCATGGCCCGCACGGTCACCGCGCTCGACGACGGTGACGACCGGCCGATCATCGTGGCCGAGCCGAGCTGCGCCGCCGCGTTGAAGCGTGACGTCCCCGAACTGCTCGGCACCGAGGCCGCCCAGCGCGTAGCGAGCCGCGTCCACACCTTCACCGGGGCCCTCACCGACCTCGCCGACCAGGACTGGAGCCCGCCGCCGCTGCCCGAGAACGTCGTACTCCAGACCCACTGCCACGAGTACGCCACCTTCAAGGGCCGCCGTCCGGCCGACCTGCTGCGCCGGCTCGGCGTGCGCGGCGTCGACGAGGCCGAGGGCTGCTGCGGACTCGCCGGCAACTTCGGATTCGAGGCAGAGCACTACGACACCTCCATGGCCGTTGCCGAGCTCGCCCTGAAACCCCGCATCGACCACCTCGACGGACGCACCGTCGTGGCCGACGGCTTCAGCTGCGCCACCCAGATCGACCACCTCGCCGACGGCCGGGACATCCGCGCTCTGCACCTCGCGGAACTCCTCGACCCCGCCGCCGATCAAACAGGAGAGACATCATGACCGAGGTACTGAACCAGTTGTTCATCGGCGGTGCCTGGGTGGACGCCGCGGACGGCGCCACCATGCCCGTCGACGACCCCGCGACCGGCGAGATCCTCTGCCACGTCGCCGACGCGGGCCCCAAGGACGCCCGGCTCGCCGAGGAGGCCGCCGTCCAGGCCCAGGCCGAGTGGGGACGTACCGCGCCCCGGGCCCGCAGCGAGATCCTGCGCCGCGCCTACGAACTCATCATCGAGCGCACCGACGAACTCGCCCACCTGATGACGGCCGAGATGGGCAAGCCGCTCGCCGAGGCCAGGGGAGAGGTGGCCTACGCCGCCGAGTTCTTCCGCTGGTTCTCCGAGGAAGCCGTCCGCATCGACGGCGGCTGCGGCACCCTGCCCGACGGCCGCAACCGCATGCTGCTCTCCCGCCGCCCGGTCGGCCCCTGCCTGCTGATCACGCCGTGGAACTTCCCGCTGGCCATGGGCACCCGCAAGATCGGCCCGGCGATCGCGGCGGGCTGCACGATGATCCTCAAGCCGGCCCCGCAGACCCCGCTGTCCAGCCTCGCCCTGGCCGGGATCCTCAAGGAGGCCGGGCTGCCGGACGGTGTGCTGAACGTCGTCACCACCTCCCGCGCAGGAGAGGTCTGCGAACCCCTCCTGCGCGGCGGCCGGATCCGCAAGCTGTCCTTCACCGGTTCCACGGGCGTCGGCCGGCTGCTGCTCGCCCAGTGCGCCGACACGGTCGTACGCACCTCGATGGAGCTGGGCGGCAACGCCCCGTTCATCGTCTTCGACGACGCCGATCTGGACGTGGCCGTGGACGGAGCGATGGTCGCCAAGATGCGCAACATGGGCGAGGCATGCACCGCCGCGAACCGTTTCTTCGTGCACCGGTCGGTGGCCGAGGAGTTCGGCCGGCGGCTCGCCGAGCGGATGGGCGCGCTCGTGGTGGGCCCCGGCACCCGGGACGGTGTCGACGTCGGCCCGCTGATCGACGCCACCGGACGCGCCAAGGTCGCGGAGCTCGTCGCCGACGCCGTGGAGCGCGGCGCCCGCGTGCTCGTCGGCGGCCGTACGCCGGAAGGGCCGGGCTGCTTCTACCCGCCGACCGTGCTCGCCGACGTCGACCCCGGCAGCCGCCTGATGGACACGGAGATCTTCGGCCCCGTCGCGGCGATCCTCACCTTCGACGACGAGGACGAGGTACTGCGCCGCGCCAACGACACGCCGTGGGGTCTGGTCGGTTACGTCTTCACCCAGGGGCTGGACCGCGGCCTGCGCGTCAGCGAGGGTCTGGAGGTGGGCATGGTGGGCCTGAACACCGGCCTCGTCTCCAACCCGGCCGCGCCGTTCGGCGGGGTCAAGCAGTCCGGCCTGGGCCGCGAGGGCGGCCGGGTCGGGATCGACGAGTTCCTGGAGTACCAGTACCTCGCGGTGCCCGTGCGATGACGGCGTTTCCGCCCTGACGCACGCCCCATCGCGCACCGCGCGGGAAGAGCCCCCGCGTGCCCGGCCCACTCCCCCCGGGCCGCACGCGGGTCGCCCCGTGCCCGGGCCTCCCCCCGGCCCGGGCACGGGGCACACAGCCGACACGCCCGGGCGCCGCTGAGACCACCCGAGCGTGCGCGCCGCCTGGTCCAGCGGCAGGAACGTGAGGACGTCGAGGTCGTCACCGCCGACTACGACCTCGTGGACAGCGACGACGAGATCGTCGAGGCGTACGCGGCGGCCCTGACACCGCGCACCCGTGTCCTTCGGATCACCCACATGTCCCACGGGACGGGACGGGACGGGACGGGACGTGTCGGGTCGTGCCGGCGAGGCGGCTGTGCCGGCTGGCGAAGGACAACGGGACGCTCACCGTGGTGGACGCCCAGACCTTCGCGCAGGCGCCGGTGAGCTTCCGTGACCTGGACTGCGACTTCTTCATCACCCCACGTCTACATGGGCGAGGGCGAGCTCGACCGCTGTCACGCGTGCCGGGCTGTCACGCGCCCAGTCGGCGGCCGCTGATGCCGGACGCCGTGTCGGCGACCAGGCGGCCCCACTCGGGCAGCCGGTCGGCGTCATAGCGGGAGTCCGGCATGGAGACGGCCACGGAGGCGAGCGGTGTGCCGTTCTCGTCGAGGACGGGTGCGGCGATCGCGCAGACATCGGGGCGGTACTGGTTGCGGTTGACGGCGTAGCCGTCCGTGCGCACCCGCTTCAGCTCGGCGCGCAGCTCGGCCGGGTCGACCGTCGTCGCGTCGCTGTAGCGCTCCAGCCTCTGGGCGACCAGTTCGTCCACGTCGGCGGGCGGCAGATGGGCCAGGATCGCGCGCCCGGTGGCGGTTGCGTGCAGGGGAGAGGTGTCGCCGATCGCGTAGTACGTCCGCACCGCGTGCGCGCAGTCCACCCGGTCGACGACGACCATGCACTGCAAGGCGTCCGGTACCGACAGGTGAATCGTCTCGTTCAGCGCGTCCCGCAGCCGGATCATGGGCTCCCTCGCCGCCGCGAACAGGCTCGATCCCTGAAGCGCCGCCGGACGAACGGCGAGCACCCGGGCGCCGATCTCCCAGCGGGTGGTGTCCTGGCGGTTCGCCCGTAGCCATCCCGCCTCGTTCAGGCTGACCAGCGTGCGCTGCACCGTCGACTTGGGCAGACCGAAGAGCTTCGTCAACTCGCCCACCGTCACCGGCTGGTGGTGGGCGACCGCCTCCAGGATGCGCAGCGACCTGGTCACGCTCTTCATTTCCATCGGGGCCCCGTCAGTCTTCGTTCGCCGGTCTCGACCTCTTGACTCCCTCCCGGAGCCGCAGGCATGATCGTGCCGGATTCTAGCATGTCGTTCCACAATGCGGCACGCGTGCAGGATCCTCCCGCGGTGATGGACGGTGGTGGCGCCCTGACTGCGCCTGCCCCCGCGGGGCGGCCCCCTGTGCCCGGCCGTCCTCCGGCCGGGCACAGGGCGGCGGCTGCCGTCCGAACGTGAGAAAAGGGCCGGCCTCCACGCTGATGCGTGAGGGCCGGCCTCTTGTCGGTGCTCGTTCAAACGCCCATGCGGCGCCCCGTGATCTCCGCGGCGGCGTCGGCGACCAGGCGGCCCCACTCGGGTAGCCGGTCCGCGTCGTAGCGCGAGTCGGGCATGGAGATGGCCACGGTGGCCAGTGGTGTGCCCTCCTCGTCCAGGACGGGTGCGGCGATCGCGCAGACGTCCGGCCGGTACTGGTTGCGGTTGACCGCGTATCCGTCGATGCGGATCCGGTCCAGCTCGGCGCGCAGCTCGTCCGAGTCGGTGAGCGTCGTGTCGCTGTAGCGCTCCAGCCCCTGCGCGATGAGCTCCTCGACGTCCTGCTTCGGCAGGTGGGCCAGGACGGCGCGCCCGGTCGCGGTGGCGTGCAGCGGCGAGGTGTCGCCGACGGTGTGGAACGTCCGGACGGCGTGACTGCAGTCCACGCGGTCCACCACGACCATGCACTGCAGGGCGTCCGGCACCGACAGGTGGATCGTCTCGTTCACCGCGTCCCTCAAGCGGACCATGGGCTCGCGCGCTGCGGCGAACAGGCTGGACCCCTGGAGCGCGGCGGGCCGTACGGCCAGGACACGAGCGCCGATCTCCCAGCGGGTGGTGTCCTTGCGGTTGGCCCGCAGCCAGCCGGCCTCGGCCAGTGTGACCAGGGTGCGCTGCACGGTCGACTTCGGAAGGCCGAAGAGCTTCGTCAGTTCCCCCACGGTGACCGGCTGATGCTGGGCGACCGCCTCCAGGATGCGCAGCGACCTGGTGACGCTCTTCATTTCCATCCGGTTTCCCCCTGTTAATCCTCAGAATCTCTCGCGGACACCTCTTGACTCCCCTGGGAGCCACTGTCATTCTCTGTGCCAGATACTAGCACAGCGTTCCACAATGTGGCACGGCCTCCGGGAGGCCCCGAGGCCGCAGCCGGAACTCCGAGACAGGGCGCTCACGAGCCGAGGTCCCCCCGAAGGACCCGCCCCCTCCGCCCGAAACCACCTCGAATCGAACAGCCTCACGCAGGGGGCTCAGCATGCGCCCCGGCGATACGAAAGGAAAGCCCCGTGTCAGCTGCCAGGAAGCGAGTCGCCGTCGTCGGCGTGGGAACCATGGGCAGCCAGGCCGCCTGGCGCCTCGCGGCCCGTGGTGCGGAGGTCGTCGCCTACGACCGCTTCGCCCCCGGCCACGACCGCAGCGCCGCCGGCGGCGAGACCCGCATCTTCCGCAGCGCGCACTTCGAGGACTCCCGGTACGTCCCGCTCCTCAAGCACGCCGACATCCTGTGGGAGCAGCTCCAGCAGGAGACCGGCCGCGAGCTGCGCCGCCTGACCGGATGCCTGCTGATGGGGTCCACCGAGCACCAGCAGATGGCCACGGTCCTGGAGTCCATCGCCGAGCACGGCCTCGATCACGAGGTGCTCGACGCCGAGGCCATGGCCAAGCGCTTCCCGCAGTACCGGCTGGAGGACGGCGACGCGGCCGTGCTCGACCGCCGTGCCGGCTTCATCCGGCCCGAGCTGACCGTCCAGACCGCGGCCCGGCGCGCCGAGCAACTGGGTGCCCGTATCGAGCGCTACACGCCGGTGCGCGAGATCACCCCGGCCGGCGGCGGGGTGGAGGTACGCACCGACGCCGGCAGCGAGCGCTTCGACGCGGTCGTCGTCACCGTCGGCCCCTGGGTGAACGACCTGCTTCCCGACCTGCCGTGGGAGGTGGACATCCGCCGCCTGATCAGCGCCTGGTACGTCCCCACCACCGACGCCTGGTTCGGTGAGGAGCGCCCCGCGTTCATCCGCACGACCCCCACGCACTGCTACGGACTGCCCTCCCCGGACGGCGTCTCCGTCAAGCTCGGCCTGTCCCGCGCGTTGCACAAGCCCGCCGGCGACCCCGACGCGCTGGACCGCACCGTCCAGCCGGAGGAGCTGGACATCTTCACCGAGCAGATCCGCCACCACCTGCCGGATCTGCACCCGGACCCGACCCGCCTGGCCGTCTACATGGAGGGCTACACCGAGAGCAGCCGCCCGCTGATCGGTCCGCTGCCCGGCGCCGACAACGTCGTCCTGCTCGCGGGCTTCTCCGGCCACGGCTTCAAACTCTCACCCGCCTTCGGGGACATCGCCGCCGACCTCGCCCTGGAAGGCCGCACCTCCCAGCCGATCGACTTCATCAGCACGCTCGGCCGCACCACCGCCTGAATGAGGAACGACATGACACTCACCGTAGGCCCGCTGCGGGCCGAGCCGGGCCGCAAGACCCGCGGGGTGCTCCCCGTGGACCTCGGACCCACGACCGTCGAGATCCCCCTCGTCCTGGTCAACGGCTCCCGCCCCGGACCCCGGGTCGTCATCACCGGCGGCGTCCACGGCGGCGAGTTCGTCGGCATCGACGCGGCCACCCGCCTGGCCGGGTTCCTGGAGCCGGACGACGTCACCGGCCAGGTGCTGATCTGCCCCGTGGCCAACCCGCCGGCCGTGTACGACGGCCGCCTGGGCAAGTCCCCGCTGGACGACGTCAACATCAACCGCGTCTTCCCCGGCGACCCCGCCGCAGGGCCCACCGAGCGGCTGGCGGCCTGGCTGTTCGAGCACGTCATCTCCGGTGCCGACGCCTACGCGGACCTGCACAGCGGCGGTATCGACGAGACCCTGCTCGACTTCGTCGGCTACCGTCTGACCTCCGACGCGGAACTGGACGCCAGGACGCGGGCCATGGCCCACGCCGTCGGCTACGAACGAGTCCTGTTCGGCCGCAACGCCGAAGGCGGCAACAGCCACGCCGCGGCCGCCCGGCAGGGCATCCCCGCCCTCCTCATCGAGACCGGTCAGCTCGGCGAACGCGACCCCGCCCAGGCACGGGCCCTGCTCGACGGCCTGTACCGGCTGCTGCACCACCTCGGTGTCGTCGAGGCGCCGCAGCACGTCGCACCGGTGACCGCGCCGCCGCGCGACTGGGTCTGGACCGGCTCCGTCGTCTCACCGGCCACCGGCCTGTGGTACCCGGACGCCGCGACCGGCGACGAGGTGACCGCGGGTCAGCCCGTCGGCCGCGTCATCGACCCGGCCGACGGCAGCGAACACAAGGTCACCGCCACCGCCACCGGACAGATCCTCTACGGCATGAACGGGCTCACCGTCGCCCCCGGCGCCGAACTCGCCGCCATCGCGGTGCCGCACGACTGACCGGCACCGCCCACAGACCCGCCCCCCGAACCACCACTCACCTCGAACAGCTGGTCCCCACGCGCCATTTCAGGAGATTTGTCATGAGTGATCCCGTGATCGGCCGCAGAGCGCTCCTGCGCGGAGCAGGCGGCCTCGCCGCCCTCGCCGCCGTGCCCTCCCTCGCTGCCTGCGGCACCGGCACCAGCCGGGCCTCGTCCGGCAGCGCCAAGGGCGGCGGCAAGTCGGTGGTCGTCCGCGACAGCGGAGGCACCTTCGGGGAGGCCCTCCAGAAGGCGGTCTACACGCCGTTCACCCAGGAGACCGGCATCACCGTCCAGGTGGTCAACCTCCAGGGCACCCAGATGCTGGCCCAGATCAAGCAGGGCCGCCCCCAGTTCGACCTCATCAACAACTCGATGATGGACCACATCAAGTTCGCGGCCCAGGACGCACTGGAGCGGCTGGACACCGACCGGATCAAGAGCCTCAAGAGCGCCAAGATCCCTCAGAACCAGATCACCGACCATGCCGTCGGCAACAGCTTCTACGGCCAGTGCATGGCGTACCGCACCGACGCCTTCGGCGGCCGCAAGCCGGAGTCATGGGCGGACTTCTGGGACACCAAGGCGTTCAAGGGCAGCCGCTCGATGTGCAACCCGGACGCCGACCTGCCCGAGCTGGAGTTCGCACTGCTGGCCGACGGCGTCCCCATGGACAAGCTGTACCCGCTCGACCTGGACCGCGCCTTCAAGGTGCTGACCCGGCTCCGGTCCGACATCAAGAAGTTCTGGGACAGCGGCCCGCTCCCCGGCGTGCTCCTCAGCCGCCAGGAAGTGACGATGTCCACCGTCTGGGACGGCCGGATCGCCGACCTGCAGAAGCAGGGCGTCCCCGTCGCACGGCAGCTCAACGGCATGCGCCGCCAGTTCCAGGGCTACGGCATCGCCAAGGGCGCGGCCCATGTGGACGCCGCCTACCAGCTCATGGACTACTCGCTGCGTCCCGAGGTCCAGGCCCGCCTGGCGAAGACCTTCCCGTCGAACCCGTCTTCCCCGGTGGCCTACGAGAAGCTCACCAAGGAGGAGCGCAACACTCTCGCCGGTGCGCCGCAGTACTACGACAAGGGCTTCGACGCGGACATCAACTGGTGGATCAAGAACGAAGCGACCGTCACCAAGCGCTGGTTGGAGTGGGCTCGTGGCTGAATTCGGTGTAGTCACACCGTCCGTCGAGGTGGCCGGTGGCAAGCTGCCCACCGCGACCGGCAAACCGCTGTCGGTGGTGGCCCTGCGCAAGACGTACGGGGACGTCGTCGCCGTCGACGAGGCGTCCATGGAGATCGCGGCGGGGGAGTTCGTCACCTTCCTCGGGGCCTCGGGGTCGGGCAAGACCACGACGCTGATGATGATCGCGGGCTTCTGCGAACCCGACTCCGGCACCATCACCGTCGGGGACCGCGACGTCACCCGGCTCGCTCCGCAGAAGCGCAACCTCGGCTTCGTCTTCCAGCAGTACCTGCTCTTCCCGCACATGACGGTGAGCGAGAACGTCGCCTTCCCGCTCACCCTGCGCGGGGTGCCGAAGGACGAGATCCGCCGCCGGGTGGGGGAGACCCTGGAGATCGCGGGCCTGTCCGGGTTCGGCGGTCGTCGTCCCCGGGAGCTGTCCGGTGGCCAGCAGCAGCGTGTCGCCCTGTGCCGGGCGCTGGTCTACCGCCCGCCGGTGATTCTCATGGACGAGCCGCTGGGCGCCCTGGACAAGAAGCTCCGCGACCAACTGCAGATCGAGATCAAGGCGATCCAGCAGGAACTCGGCCTGACCGTCATCTATGTGACACATGATCAGGAGGAGGCGCTGGTCTTGTCGGACCGCATCGCGGTGATGCGCAACGGCCTGATCGAGCAGTTCGACACGCCGCGGGAGCTGTTCGAGCGCCCGAGAACCCCGTTCGTGGCGGACTTCCTCGGCGCGGCCAACTTCCTGCCCGGCCGCGTGCTGCAGAACACCGACGAGCACACCGTGGTCCGCCTCGATGCGTCCGGCGGCCTGCTGAAGGCACGACGCCACGAGCTGGCCTCCGGTACCCCGGTCGAGGTCGCCGTGCAGCCGGGCCGGCTGCGGGCCTGCGCCCCGGACGACGGTTTCTGTACCGGCACGGTCGAGACCGCCACGTATGTGGGCACGCTGGTACGCGCCGGCGTGCGGATCGACGGCGGTGACGCGCCGCTGCTGCGCCTGGAAGTACCGGCCGGCCGCGGCCCCGTCACCGGCGAGCGGGTCGGCATCACCGTCGACCCCGACGACGTCAACCTCTTCCCCGTCGAACAGGGCGGGTGAGCCATGGCCGCCACCCTGACCGCCACCGCCCCCACCCCAGCCCGCTCGCGCAAGCTGCTGGCCTCCCGCAGAACGAGGGTCGGCATCCTCTACGCACTGCCGGTCGTCGTCTATCTGCTGGTGCTGTTCGTCTACCCGATCTTCAGCACGCTGTTCCTCAGCCTGAAGAACACCGACGGATCGCTGACGCTGCACTGGTACGCCGACGCGCTGACCGGCATCAACCTCTCGGTGCTGTTCACCACGCTGCGGATCTCCGCGGAGACGGCGCTGTTCAGCCTGCTCTTCGGGTTCATCCTGGCCAACGCGATCTCCCGGCTCAAGCCCCTGTGGGCCGGCGTGGCCATGCTGATCGTGGTCGTGCCGCACTTCATCAGCGCCCTGGTGCGCACCTACGGCTGGATCATCCTGCTCGGTGACAAGGGCCTGGTGAACGAGACCCTGGGGTGGGTGCCAGGAGCGCCCTTCCAGCTGCTCTACAACGAGATCGGCGTGGTCATCGGCACCACCTCGGTGATGCTGCCGTACACCGTGCTGCTGCTGTACGGAGTGATGCGCGGCGTGGACCGCCGCCTGCTGGCGGCGGCGGCGAGCATGGGCGCCGGGCGCGTGACCATTTTCCGCCGGGTCTACCTGCCGCTGGTCGCCCCTGGCCTGGCCAGTGCCGGACTGCTCAGCTTCATCCTGTCCCTGGGCTACTACATCACCCCCGCCCTGATGGGTGGCCCCAACCAGACGATGATCGCCTCCCTCATCAACCAGCAAGTGATGAAACAGAACCAGTGGAACGGCGCGGCGGCTGAGGGTGTCATCCTGCTGCTGCTCACCTTCGCCGGACTGCTGCTGGTCAGGCTCATCACCTCGCTCGGCGCCAGCCGGAAGAAGAGGAGCGCGTCATGATGGAACTGCGCAGAACCCTCGCCGGGCGGATCGCCCTGACCGCGGTCGCCACCGTCATCCTGCTGTTCCTGGCCCTGCCGATCATCGTCATCCTCGTCACCTCCTTCAGCGACAACGCCTTCGCGGCGTTCCCGCCCAACGCCTGGACGCTGCACTGGTACACGTCGCTGTTCGCCGACGGCAGCAAGTGGCCGGCCGCACTGTCGCTGAGCGCACTGGTGGCCTGCCTGAGCACCGTGTTCTCACTGATCATCGGCGTGACCGCGGCGACCGCCCTGACCCGCAGCGAACTGCCGCTTCGCTCCGCGGTCTACGCCCTGGTCCTCGGACCGCTGCTCATCCCGCAGATCGTCACCGCCCTGGGCCTGTTCCTGCTCTTCGAACCGGCCTCGATGCTGGGCAGTCCGCTCGCGATCGCCCTCGGGCACACCGTGCTGGCCTCGCCGATCGCGGTGCTGATCCTGGTGGCGACCCTGCGCGGGATCGACGAGCGGCTGGAGGACGCCGCCGCCAGCATGGGCGCCGGCCGGCTGACCATCGCCCGGCGGATCACCTTCCCCCTCGCCGCCCCCGGCATGATCGCCGCGGCGATCTTCTCCTTCATCACCAGCTTCGACGAGTTCTACATCTCGCAGTTCCTGTCCTCGGTCGACACCGTCACGCTGCCGGTGCAGATCTACAACTCCCTGACCTTCGACATCGACCCCAGTGTGACCGCGATCAGCGCGATTCTGATCGCCTTCGCGATCCTCGCCCTCGTCCTGGTGGCGCTGGTGCGCTGGCTCGGCTCGGGACGGCAGGACTCCCCACTGTCGGTCGAGAACACGGCAGGGATCGCAGCCCCCGGAGGTGAGGCCGTATGACCGCCACCGCTCAGCGGCACCTGCTGCTGAACATGACCGCGAACGGATCGCTCGCGAAGCCCGGCAAGGACCTCTTCGTCGTGCGCCACGGCGAGGGCCCCTACGTCGACGACACGGCCGGCAACCGCTACATCGACGGCCTGTCCGGGCTGTACTGCTGCCAGATCGGCTACTCCTACGCCGACGAGATCGCCGAGGCGGCCCAGAAGCAACTGCGCGAACTGTGCTACAGCCCGCTGTGGTCGGATTCCGCGCACCCCACCGGCCTGGCTCTCGCGGAGCGTCTGGCCGCTCTGGCCCCCGACGGCATCGAGCACGTCTTCTTCAGCGGCGGCGGCGCCGAGGCGGTGGAGACCGCATGGAAGATCGCCCGCAGGTACCACACCCTGCGCGGCGAGACGGGCCGGACCAAGGCCATCTCCCGGCGCGGCGCCTACCACGGCCTGACCCTCGGGGCACTGTCCTTCACGGACGACCCCGGACTCACCGAGCCGTACGGGCCGCCCGCGGTGGAGACCCACTTCGTCGCCAACACCAACCGGACCGCCCTGGAACAGCCCCTCGATGAGGGGGCCTTCACCGCGTACCTGCTCGCGGACGTGGAGGCCACGGTCCTCGCGGCGGGACCGGAGTCGGTCGGGATGCTCATCGCCGAGCCGGTGCAGAACCGGGGCGGCTGCATCACCCCGCCCGCCGGCTACTGGGAGGGCCTGCGCCGACTGGCCGACCGGTACGGCTTCCTGCTGGTCGCCGACGAGGTCATCACCGCCTTCGGCCGGCTGGGGGAGTGGTTCGGCGGCGAGTGCTACGGGGCTCGTCCGGACATCGTCACCGTCGCCAAGGGCATCACCGCCGGCTATGCCCCGATGGGCGCGACCCTGGTCTCGGGCCGCGTCGCGGAGGTGATCAACCGGCCGGGCGAGGTCCTCAACCACGGCTACACCTTCAGTGGCCACCCGCTGAGCGCGGCCATCGCCCTGCGCAGCCTGGAGATCATGGAGCGGGACCGCATCCTGGACAACGTCCGCGGCCACCAGGACCACCTCGCCCAGCGCATGACCTCCCTCGGGGACCTGCCGATCGTCGGCGACGTCCGCGGTGCCGGATACTTCTACGCCCTCGAACTCGTCGGCGACCTCGACGGCGGCGGCTTCAGCGACACCGCGCGCGCCGCGCTCGTCGCCGACCTGATCCCGCGCCGGCTGCGCGAGGCCGGGCTGCTCGCCCGCGTCTACAACCGTGCCGCCCCGCTGGTCCAGATCGCGCCCCCGCTGATCAGCGACCGTCCACTCCTCGACCGTATCGCCGACATCATCGCGGACACCCTCGACGAGGCCTCCGCCCGCCTGTGATCCAGCATTCGCGTATTGAAAGGAACGACATGTACTCCATCGGTTCCCTGACCGTCGCCCCGGGCGAGCGCGCCCAGGGTCTGATCCCGGTCGGCACCAGCAGCTACGGCGTGGAGCTGGGCATCCCGCTCATCGTCGTCAACGGCACCGAGGACGGCCCGGTGCTGTGTGTGGACGCGGGCGTGCACGGTGACGAGTACGACGGGCAGGAGGCCATCCGCCGCGTCCTCGCCGACATCGACCCGGCCACCCTGCGCGGCACCCTCGTCGGCATCCCCTGCATGAACACCCCCGCCTTCGAGGCGGCGGCCCGCACCAGCGGCCTGGACTACCTCAACCTCAACCGCATCTTCCCCGGCGACGCGGAGGGCTCGTATTCGCTGCGCCTGGCCGCTACCTTCGTCGAGCAGGTCGTGCCCGCCATCGATGCCCTCGTCGACCTGCACACGGGCGGCACGTTCGGTGAGATCGCCCCGCTCGTCATCCTCCAGGGCGGCTATGAGGAGCTCGCCACGGACCTGGCTCTCGCGGCCGGGCACGAGCTGGTCTGGAAGGGCGGCAAGTGGGGCGGCACGGTCCGCCACCCCACCCTGGCGGCGGGCAAGCCCGCCGTCACCATCGAGGCGGGCGGCGGCACCTACCGCGAACAGAACGTCGCCCTGCACGTCCACTCGATCCGCAACATCATGCGCCAACTCGGCATGATCGACGGCGAGGCGGAGCTACGCGACAGTTACACGACCGTCTCGGGCACCTTCGCCCGGTCCGCCGCCGGCGGCTTCTTCCTCGGCCACGCCGAGCCCGGCGAGACCTGCAAGGAAGGCGATCTGATCGCCCAGATCGTCGACCACTACGGCAACACGCTGGAAGAGGTGCGCGCCCCACAGGACGGCATCGTGCTCTGGGTGCGCCGGATCCGCACCGTCCGTCCGGGCGACGAGGTCGTCATCTTCGGCGAGGTGCAGGGAGAGATTCAGCCATGAGCGGCGAACTCCCGCTGACCGAGCTGCTGTTGATCGACGGAAAGCAGGTCTCTGCCGCCGACGGCCGGAGCTTCACGGTTCTCGACCCGTCGGACGGCACGGCTCTCGCCGAGGTCGCCCACGCCGGCCCGGCTGACGTCGACCAGGCGGTGGCGGCGGCGCGCGCGGCGTTCACCTCGCCCGAGTGGGCCCGGATGCGCGCCGCGGACCGGGGCAGGCTCCTCCTGCGCATCGCGGAGGCGATCCGGCGCGAGGGCGAGTGGCTGGCGCGCCTGGAGTGCCAGGACGTCGGCAAGCCGCTCAGCCAGGCCAAGGCCGATGTCGAGGCCGCCGCCCGCTACTTCGAGTTCTACGCGGGCTTCGCCGACAAGCTCGGCGGTTCCACGATTCCGCTGGGCCCGGGGCTGATCGACTACACCGTGCGCGAGCCGATCGGGGTCTCCGGCCAGATCATCCCGTTCAACTACCCGCTGCAGAACACCGCGAGGGGCTCCGCCCCGGCGCTGGCCGCGGGCTGCGCGGTCGTGCTCAAACCCTCTCCCGAGGCGCCGCTGACCCCGCTGGAGATCGGTCGTATCGCACTGGAGTGCGGGCTGCCACCCGGCGTCCTCAACGTCGTACCCGGCGACGGCGAGACCGGCGCCGCCCTCGCCGGGCACCCCGGCATCGACCAGGTCACCTTCACCGGCTCGGTGCCGACCGGCATCAAGGTCGCCCAGGCGGCCGCCGCCAACGTGGTGCCCTCCGTGACCGAGCTGGGCGGCAAATCGCCGTTCGTCGTCTTCGCGGACGCCGACTTCGACCTGGCCTTGCAGGCGATCCTGGGCGCGTCGTTCAGCAACGCCGGGCAGATGTGCTCGGCGGGCACCCGGCTGCTGCTCCAGCGCGGCGCCGAGGAGTTCCTGGACCGCCTGGCCGAGAAGATCGCGGGCCTGCGCGTCGGACCGGGTCTCACGGACCCGGACATCGGCCCGCTGGTCGCCGCCCGCCAGCGCGACCGGGTCCTCGAGTATCTGGAACTGGCCCGGCAGGAAGGCGCTGTGGCGCGGGTCGGGGGAGGCGCCCCGGCCGCCCCCGAACTCGCCGACGGCTACTACGTCGAGCCGACCGTCCTCACCGGCCTGACCAACCAGGCCCGGTGCGCCCGCGAGGAGATCTTCGGCCCCGTCGTCACCGTCATCGAGTTCGACGACGCGGACGAGGCCCTGCAGATCGCCAATGACAGCCCGTACGGCCTGTCCTCCTACGTCTGGACCCGCGACATCGACAAGGCGATGCGTCTGGCCGAAGGCATCCGGGCCGGCCAGGTCCACGTCAACGCCACCGGCGTCGGCACCGGCGTCGAGTTGCCCTTCGGCGGCTACAAGCACAGCGGCTGGGGCCGGGAGAAGGGCCTCGAAGCGCTGGCGAGCTACACGCAGACGAAGAACGTCTGCATCGGATTCGGGGATCGGTCATGAGGTATCGCACGCTGGGCGAACGCGGCCCGGCCGTCTCCGTCGTCGGCGTCGGCGGCAACAACTTCGGCTCCCGCCTCGACGAGGACGGCACGAAGGCCGTCGTCCACGCCGCCCTCGACGCCGGGATCACCCTGTTCGACACCGCCGACATGTACGGCGGGTTCGGCGAACAGGGTGGCATGCGCGGTGACGGCGAACGCCTTCTCGGCGCCGCCCTGAAGGGGCATCGCGACGACGTCGTCCTGGCCACCAAGTTCGGCATGGAGATGGGGCCGGAGGCCGACCTGTACGGCCGACGGGGTGCCCGCCCCTACATCCGGTACGCCGTCGAAGCCTCGCTTCGCCGCCTCGGCACCGACCGCATCGACCTGTACCAGTACCACGAGCCGGACGGCGTCACCCCGCTGGAGGAGACGGTCGCCGCCCTGACCGAGCTCGTGGACGAGGGAAAGATCGGGTACATCGGCTGCTCCAACCTGCCGGCCGAGCGGCTCACCGACGCCTTCGTGTCCACCCAGGCCCGCTACCACCTGCTCGACCGCAGCGTGGAGAACGACCTGATCCCCGCATGCCTGCGCCACGGCATCGGCCTGCTGCCGTACTACCCGCTGGCCAACGGCCTGCTCAGCGGCAAGTACCGGCGTGGCCAGGAGCCCCCGCCCGGCAGCCGGCTGTCCTGGCGGCAGGGCTGGCTCACCGACGCGGCCCTCGACCGTGTCGAGGCGCTCACCGCGTACGCCGCCGAGCGCGGCC
Source organism: Streptomyces caelestis (assembly GCF_014205255.1). Classification (GTDB taxonomy): domain Bacteria; phylum Actinomycetota; class Actinomycetes; order Streptomycetales; family Streptomycetaceae; genus Streptomyces; species Streptomyces caelestis. Next base: position 8,346,389 of record NZ_JACHNE010000001.1, read on the forward strand.
TGACCCTCCTCCAGGTCGCCGTGGGCGGACTGGCCGCACTGCCCGCGGTCGGCTCGGTCATCTGCGGCGCCATGACCCCGGCGCAGGTCACCGCCAACGCGGCGGCGGCCGACTGGCTCCCCGACGCGGCCGACCTCACCGGACTCGACGCGATCGTCGCCCCCGGCGAACAAGTCGTCTGAAAACCCGAAGTCCCTTCCTGATTCCCTGAATTGAGGCTAGACACCATGCGAGAGATCGTCACCTTCGACGCCTACGGCACCCTGGTCGACTTCCAGCTCGGCCCCACCACCCTGAAGGTCCTGGAGGACCGGCTGGACCTGGACAACCTGGACGTCGACGAGTTCCTCGACGACTTCCGCGTCATGCGCTTCCAGGCCGTCCTGGAGGCCTACCGCCCGTACCGCGAGATCCTGCACTCCAGCCTGCGCAACGCCATGCGCCTGCACGGCCTGGAGTACCGCGAGTCCGACGGTGACGCCCTGGTCGACGCCGTTCCCACCTTCGGCCCGTTCCCGGAGGTCCCGGAGGCACTGCGCCAGCTCAAGACCAGGTACGAGATCGCCATCATCTCCAACACCGACGACAACCTGATCGCGCGTAACGTGGAGAACATCGGCGTGGAGTTCGACCACGTCATCACCGCCCAGCAGGCCGGCGCCTACAAGCCCGACCGGCAGACCTTCGAGCACGCCTTCAAGACCATCGGCGTCGAGCCCTCGCAGGTCATCCACACCGCCCAGGGCTGGGAGTACGACCACATCCCCACCCGTGACCTGGGCCTGAAGCGCCGGGTGTGGATCAACCGCTTCGGCCGCCCCGGCAGCGCCGACTACCAGCCCTACGACATGCTGCCCGACCTGTCGGGCCTGCCGAAGCTGCTCGGCTGCTGACAGCCCGGCGACACAGGACCGAGAACACGACAGGACGCACGCCATGAAACAGATCCCCTACTGGCTCGACACCGCTCCCGCCCTGCCCGACCGCTCCGGGAAGGACCTGCCCGCCGAGGCGGACGTGGTGGTCATCGGCGGCGGCCTCACCGGCCTGTCCACCGCCTACCACACCGCCCGCAAGGGAGCCCGGGTCGTCCTCGTCGAGAAGGACAAGGTCGGCTCGGGCGCCTCCGGCCGCAACGGCAGCATGTGCACCCAGGGCCTCACCATCAGCCCCGGTGAGGCCCGCAAGCGCTACGGTCAGGAGCGCGCCCGCGAGCTGTACGACTCCTTCCGCGAGGCGGTCGACGTGGTCGAGGAGCTCACGCGGACGGAGCAGATCGACTGCGACTTCCACCGGGCGGGCCGGCTCGGTGTGGCCTTCAAGCCCCAGCACTTCGAGTCGATGCGGGCCACCCAGCGCGACCTGGCCGACAACTTCGGCCACGAGACCCAGCTCCTGACCCGCGGCGAGCTGAAGGCGGAGCTGGGCTCGGACTACTACCACGGCGCCCTGCTCGATCCGCTCAGCGCCGCCCTGCACGTGGGCAAGTACGTCCACGGCCTCGCGGAGGCCGCCGAGCGGGCCGGTGCGGAGATCCACGAGCGCAACGCGGCCACCGGCCTGACCCGTCTGCCCGGCGGCGGTTTCGTGGTCGAGACCCTGAACGGCACGATCCGTGCCCAGCAGGTCATGGCCGCCACCGACGCCTACACCGACAAGGCGCTGCCATGGTTCCGCAAGCGGCTGATCAACGTCGGCAGCTTCATCATCGTCACCGAGCCCCTCGGTGAGGCACGCGCCAAGGAATTGATCCCGAACGCCCGTCTGGTGGTCGACTCCAAGAACATCGGCCACTACATCCGCCTCACCCCCGACAACCGTCTCGCCTTCGGCGGCCGGGCCCGCTTCGCCCCCTCCGACCCGGCCTCCGACGTCAAGAGCGGCGACATCCTCAAGCGGGAGATGACGGAGATCTTCCCGCAGTTGGCGGGTGCGCGGGTCGACTACGTGTGGGGCGGCATGGTCGGCTTCTCCTGGGACCGCCTCCCGCACGCGGGCGAGGCCAACGGCCTGTACTACTCGATGGGCTACTGCGGCCACGGCGTCCAGATGGCCACCTACATGGGCCGCGCGGTCGCCGAGATGATGGACGGCAGGCCGGAGGCCAACCCCCTGCGCGGCCTCGGCTTCCCCAAGGTCCCCGTCCCCTTCTACAGCGGGACCCCCTGGTTCCTGCCGTTCGGCGGCGCCTACTACAAGGTGAAGGACAAGCTGCGCTGAGCCGTCCCGGCGCCGGGGGTCCTTTCGTGACGGCTCGCGGAAGCCCCCCGGCCGCCCGACAACTGAATGAAGACATGAATCAGTCTTCATGTGTTCCTGTATGGTGAGGAAGTCATGCGTTCCCGCCTGAAGGACCCCCGATGACCTCCACGCTCACGCCGCAGCCGGTCGAACGGGCGAAACCCGCCCGCACCGGGGCCGCGCCCCGGCGGCGTACCCGTGTCCTCGCGCTCCCCGAGGCGCGCTGGGCCGCTGCCTCCACCGTCTTCTTCCTGCTCGCCCTGCCCCTGCAGCTGACCGGCGCCCCCGCCTGGACGTGGGGCCCGCTCTACGCCCTGTCGTACGTCACGGGCGGCTGGGAGCCGGGCTGGGAAGGCCTCAAGGCACTGAAGGAGCGCACCCTCGACGTCGACCTGCTGATGGTCGTCGCCGCACTGGGCGCGGCGGCGATCGGGCAGGTCATGGACGGCGCCCTGCTCATCGTCATCTTCGCCACCTCCGGCGCCCTGGAGGCGCTGGCCACCGCCCGCACCGCCGACTCCGTCCGCGGCCTGCTCGATCTCGCCCCCGCCACGGCCACCCGGCTGACCCCTGACGGCGGCGAACAGACCGTGCCCGTGGAGGAGCTGGCGGTCGGCGACACCGTCCTCGTCCGCCCCGGTGAGCGCGTCGGCGCCGACGGCCGCGTGCTGGACGGGGCGAGCGACGTGGACCAGGCCACCATCACCGGCGAGCCGCTCCCCGCGGCGAAGGAGCCGGGCGACGAGGTCTTCGCGGGCACCCTCAACGGCACCGGCGCCCTGCGGGTCCGGGTCGAGCGCGACGCCTCCGACTCGGTGATCGCCCGGATCGTCCGGATGGTGGAGGAAGCGTCCGAGACCAAGGCGCCCACGCAGCTGTTCATCGAGAAGGTCGAACAGCGTTACTCGCTGGGCATGGTGGCCGCGACCCTGGCCGTCTTCCTGGTGCCGCTCGCCTTCGGCGAGCAGCTCACCGACGCGCTGCTGCGCGCCATGACCTTCATGATCGTGGCCTCTCCGTGCGCGGTCGTGCTGGCCACCATGCCGCCCCTGCTGTCGGCCATCGCCAACGCCGGACGGCACGGCGTGCTGGTGAAGTCGGCCGTGGTGATGGAGCGGCTCGGCCAGGTGGACGCGGTCGCGCTGGACAAGACCGGCACGCTGACCGAGGGCAGCCCGCGCGTCACCGATGTCCGGCCGCTGCCCGGATCCGGCCTGGCCGAAGCCGAGTTGCTGACGCTGGCGGCGGCGGCCGAGCGGCCCAGCGAGCATCCGCTGGCCCGGGCGGTCGTGGACGCGGCCCGCGAGCGCGGTCTCGACCTGCCCGGCGCCGAGGACTTCACCTCCGCGCCCGGAATCGGAGTGACCGCCGTCGTGAACGGCCGAGGGGTCGCCGTCGGCGCCCCGGCCCGCCTGCTGGACGGCGCGGACGGCACGGTCACCGCCGTCGCCGAGGAACTGGAGGAGTCCGGCCGTACCGCCGTCCTGGTCCTCGTCGACGGCGCCCCCGCCGGGCTGCTCGGCATCGCCGACCGGCTGCGCCCGGACGCCGCCGCCACCGTCGCCGCGCTCACCACGCTCACCGGCACCGCCCCGACGCTCCTCACCGGCGACAACCCCCGGGCCGCCGCACACCTCGCCGCCGAGGCCGGCATCGACGACGTGCGCGCCGGGCTGCTGCCGCAGGACAAACTGACGGCCGTCCAGGAGATGGAGCGCGCGGGCCGCAAGGTGCTGGTCGTCGGGGACGGCGTCAACGACGCACCCGCCCTGGCCGCCGCCCACACCGGGATCGCCATGGGCCGGGCCGGCTCCGACCTCGCCCTGGAGACCGCCGACGCCGTGATCGTGCGCGACGAACTCGCGGCGGTCCCCACCACCGTCGCCCTCTCGCGCCGCGCGCGCAGGCTGGTCGTCCAGAACCTCGTCATCGCCGGGGTGTTCATCACCGGCCTCGTCGTCTGGGACCTGGCCGGGAACCTGCCGCTGCCGCTGGGCGTCGCCGGCCACGAGGGCTCCACGGTCCTGGTCGGCCTGAACGGCCTGCGGCTGCTGCGGGAGACGGCCTGGCAGCGGGCCTCCGCCGAGGGAAGCGACTGACGAACGCCGTCAGTTCACCGTCGGAGGGCCGCTGCTGGCACGCACCACGAGGTCCACGGGGACGAGCGTGTCGACGAGGGACATCTCCCCGGGACCGTCGATGCGGTCCAGGAGGAGCCGCAGGGAACGGGTGCCGATCTCGGCGAAGTCGGTACGGACGGTGGTCAGCGGCGGCAGGAGATGCGCGGCCTCGGGGATGTCGTCGTAGCCGACGACGCTGACGTCCCCGGGGACGGACCGCCCTGACTCGTGCAGCGCGTGCAGCAGGCCCAGGGCCATCTGGTCGTTCGAGGCGAACACCGCCGTCACCTCCGGGCGCCGGGCCAGCCGACGGCCCAGGTCGTAGCCGGAGTCGGCGCTCCAGTCCCCGGCCAGCGGGGCCGGGACATCGGCACCGGCCGCCTGGAGCGTCGACCGCCAGCTCTCCAGCCGGTGGTCGGCGGAGGTCCAGCCGGCGGGGCCCGCGATGTGCCAGACCGTGGTGTGCCCGAGGCCGAGGAGGTGCTCGGTGGCCTTGCGGGCGCCGGTCCGGGAGTCGCCGGTGACCAGGGGCGTGCTGGCGTCTAGGGCGTTCTCCAGCACCACCAGGGGAGTCCCGAGGTCGGCCTGCGCCAGGGCCCGGCCCACCCACTGCTGCGGGGCGATCGCGATGACGCCGTCGGCGCCCTCGGCCGACAGCCGGTTCACGGCCTCGACGACGGTGTCGTGGTCGGCCGTGTCGAGCGCGATGGAGCTCACCAGGTAACCGGCCTCCTGGGCAGCGGTGTTGATGGCGGTCAGAATGGACGCGGGCCCGTACCGGGCGGCGTCGAAGGAGATGACGCCGAGCATCCGGGTCCGGCCGCTGGCCAGCGACCGCGCGCTGCGGCTGGGCCGGTAGCCGAGCGTGCGCATGGCGTCCAGGACCGCCTCGCGTGTCTCGGGGCGGACGGCCGGATGGTCGTTGAGCACCCGGGAGACCGTCTGCTTGGAGACGCCGGCCAGCCGGGCCACGTCGGCCATCACCGGCCGCGCCCCCGCGAAGTTGCGCCTGCTGCGGCCCTTGGGCACAGGGCTGTCGGTGGCGCTCGGTGTCATGACGGGTGATTCCTCGACGTCGGTTACGGCGGTCCTGACCCCGCCCGGCAGGAGCACAGCATAGGCCGGGCGGGGCCCGCGGGTTTTCTCAGCCGGCCCGCACCGCCCACGAGCGCGAGACCACCCACTCGGCGTCCCGCACATCCGCCGCACGCCACGCTTCGCCCACCTGACCCGGCACATGAACCCGGGCATCCGCCGCCAGCGGCAGCACCTTCAGCCGCAGGCCCTCCGTTCTCAGCGCCTCGACCGGCAGCCGGTCCAACCCGATGTCCCAGACCCGCCCCGAGTAGAACTGGTCGGCGACCAGGACGTCCCCCACGTAGGCCCGGGCCAGGTCACCCGTCCAGCGCAGCCGCAGCAGCACACCGGCGGGCGCCCGAAGCAGGTCCTCCGGTACGTCGACCCGGTACTCGGCGGCCAGCGTCTCGACGTACTTGTCCGCCGGCACGCTCGCCCGGCCCTGGACGCCGGTCACCGGCTCGGGCGCCGGACCGGCGGGCCTGACCAGGGTGACCGGCACCGCGGTGTCCCCGAGGGGCGCGGCCTCGATCGTGTAGCGGGTGAACACGCCGTCCGCCGCCTCCCGCACCCCTGTCCCCGCCACCAGCGGGGCGGAATCCGGCGCGGGCAGCACCGCGAACTGCGGCTCGGCGGCCGGGCTGTGCAGCCGTACCTCGTCACCGTCGAAGACGACACCGTCCCCGCACAGCAGCAGCCGTTCGGCTCCCCACGCCACACCCCGGTAGGCGGTACGGGCCATCGCCGCGTCCAGGACCAGCAGCCCGACGCGTGAACCGTCGGCCGCGTCGACCTCGATCAGGGCGTCGGTGCCGGGCCGCACTCCGCTGACCAGGATCCGGCCGGCGACCGGCGTGACCTCCCCGGACGGTGTCGCGACGGATGCCACCGTGTCGGCGTCCAGGGCGAGTTCGGGCGCGATGCCGTCGGTCGCGGCCAGCACCAGGACCGTACGCCCGCCGGCCTCGACGGTGCACACCGGCTGCGCGGTCGCCCACTCCAGCCGCAGCCCGGCCACGTCCAGCCGCAGTGGCCAGCAGAAGAAGGCGCCGGAGGGCACGGTGACGGGAGTGCTCGGCAGCGTCAGCGGCGGTGTGTCCGGGAAGTCGACCGTGAAGGCCGTGTCCGGGTGGTCGGGCAGCGGTTCGTGCGGCTGGTGGTTGGTCACGAACAGGAGGCCCGAGGTGCCGTCGGTGCGGACGGCCCAGCGCAGCGTGTCCCGATCGTGCTGCCCGGTCGGCCTCCGCTCGGGCAGCACGGACTCCATGGGTGCGATCCGGTGCCCGAAGTCGGCCAGCAGCAGGTGCTGGAGCCGCAGTTCGTGGTACGAGGGCCGCACCTGGCCGTACTCGCCGAGCGGGGCCTGGAAGTCGTAGGTCAGGACCGGCAGGTCGTTGGGGTAGCCGGTGGCGTGCGACTCCTGAAGGGGCGTCAGCTCACCGGGCGGGTTCGTGCCGCCGTGGAACATGTAGTAGCCCTGCCACACCGAACCGCACCCGATCTTGGTGAGCCCCAGGGCGCCCACGTCGGCGGCCTCCACCCGGGGCCGCCGGTGGTAGGCCACCGCCATGCCGCCGCCCAGCTCACAAGTGGCCCAGGGAAACCGGTCCGTCGGAGCCGGGTCGGTGCCGCGCACGGTCGTGGGCCGCAGGTCGGCGCCGATGCCCTCGTCGTCGCGCTCGTGGGTGAAGAAGAAGTGCTTGCGGCAGGTGTCGGGCCAGCCGCCGTCCGCCTCGGTCCAGAACGCCTCCGGATAGCCGCCGTACAGCGGGAGCAGTTCTTCGCCCGGGAGCTGGACCCCGCCCCAGGCGGTCGACGTCCACAGTGGCGCGCTCAGTCCGGCCTCCCGTGCCAGGCGCTTCAGCGTGCGCAGGTGGCCGGGCTGGTCGTAGAGCTCGTTCTCGATCTGGATCGCGACGATCGGCCCGCCGTGTGCCCGGTCCAGGCCGCGCAGTTGTTCCGCGACGGCCGCGAACCAGGCGCGCACGGGCTCCAGATAGGCGGGATCGTCGGTGCGCGGCGTGCGGGCGCGGGCCAGCAGCCAGTCGGGCAGGCCGCCGTTGCGTACCTCCGCGTGGCACCACGGGCCGATGCGCGGGACGAAGTCCAGGCCGTGGCGGGCGCACAGCTCGGCGAAGCGACGCAGGTCGCGGTCGCCGTCGAAGCGGATCCGCCCCTCGATCTCCTCGTGGTGGATCCAGATGACGTAGGAGGCGAGGGCGGTCACCCCGCCCGCCTTCATCTTCAGCAGCTCCTCCTCCCACTCTCCACTCGGGTAGCGGGTGTAGTGGAACTCGCCGGAGACCGGGAACCAGGGGTGGCCGCCACGGGTGAGCCAGCGGCCGGTGACCTCGATCGGGTCGGGCACGCGCGGCGCGTCGGCGAAGGGCAGGTGGCCGGTCAGCGGGGGAGCGGAGGGCGCGGGAACGCGCAGCCGGTGCGGGGTCACCAGGTGTTCTCCGGGCCGAGGTCGGGCGTGTCGGTGAGCTGGGCGCCGGTGGCGGTGGTGCCGTGCAGTTCCAGCAGGACCAGCTCGTTGCCGCCCGGCCGCAGTACCGGCGCGGGGACGTAGAGCGTGTGCTGCGGGCCGCGGTTCCAGTAGCGGCCCAGGTGGAAGCCGTTGACCCAGGCCTGCCCCTTCGTCCAGCCGGGCAGGGAGAGGAAGGCGTCGGCGGGCGTGTCCACCTCGAAGGTGCCGCGGTGGAAGCCCGGCACGGTGACCGCCGCCCCGTCGGCCGGGGTGAACTTCACCGCGTCCAGGTCGTCCAGTGGCAGCGCGTGGCAGTCCCAGCCGCGCAAGGGGGTGCCGTTGAAGGAGACGGGCCCGAGCAGGCCCTTCGGGGCGCCGATGCGGGGCCCGTAGTTGACGCCGCCCATGTTCTCGACGAGCACCTCGAGCGTCGCGCCGGGGTGCGGGACACGCACCGGCAGCGTCTCGTCGTGGCGTTCGCGCTCCAGGACACCGGCGGGTGCGCCGTCCACGAAGACCTGGGCACGGTCGCCCACACCGCCGGCGAAGTGCAGCAGGCCGTCACCGGAGGAGGGAAGGACGGTGCGGTAGAGCGCGTAGCCGGTCTGCTGCCCGAGCTCGCCCATGGTCACCGGGTCGTCGGAGCGCACGGGCGTGGCGAGCGCGTCGGCGAGGGGAAACAGAGCCGCCCGGCGGTCCAACTGGACGTCGGTCGGCGGAAGTTTGGGCCCGGGAGCGGGGACAGGCTCGTCGGGGGCACCGGCGTGGCGGGCGATGACCTCGCGGAAGGCGTGGTACTTCGGGCCCGGGTCGCCGCACTCGGTGAGCGCGGCGTCGTAGTCGTACGACGTGACGGTGGGTTCGTAGGCGTGCTTGTGGTTGGCGCCGTTGGTGAAGCCGAAGTTGGTGCCGCCGTGGAACATGTAGAGGTTGACGGACGCCCCGGCGGACAGCAGCCGGTCCAGATCGGCGGCGGCGTCGGCCGCGTCCCGTACGTGGTGCGGCCCGCCCCAGTGGTCGAACCAGCCGATCCAGAACTCCGCGCAGAACAGAGGGCCTTCACGTCGGTGCTCGCGCAGCCGCCCGAGGCTCTGCTCGACCCGGCTGCCGAAGGTGCTGGCGGTCAGCACGCCCGGCAGGCTTCCGGCGGCCAGGTGCTCGGAATCGGCCTGGTCGCAGGTGAACAGCAGTTCCTCGACGCCCCGGGAGCGGAACGCGTCGGCCAGGTGCTTCAGATACGCGCTGTCGTCACCGTAGGCCCCGTACTCGTTCTCCACCTGCACGGCGATCACCGGACCGCCCGCCGCGGCCAGGTGCGGCCGGAGCGCGGGCAGCAGCACATCCAGGTAGCGGTCGACGGCGGTGGTGAAACGCGGATCGCTGGACCGCAGCCGGATGTCCGGGTCCGAGGTCAGCCAGTCGGGCAGGCCGCCGCCGTCCCACTCGGCACAGATGAACGGACCGGGACGCAGCAGCACATGCAGCCCCTCGTCCTGGGCGAGTCGGAGGAACCGGGGCAGGTCGAGGAAGCCGTCGAGCACGAGAGGCCCGTCGGGATCGGGTTGGTGGTGGTTCCACGGGATGTACGTCTCCACCGTGTTGAGGCCCATCAGCCGCGCCTTGCGCAGCCGGTCGGACCACAGGCCGGGGTGGACACGGAAGTAGTGCAGCGCACCGGAGATGATCCGGAACGGCTCGCCGTGCAGCAGGAATCCGTCGGACGTCGTCGTCAGGGCGGGCATGCGGAGGCTTCCCTTCGGGGTGCGGGCGGAAGTCGATGGGAGTCGATGAATGTCTCAGTGAGAGCGGGTGACGCGGATCAGCCAGAGCGTGGCGGCCAGGCACAGCGCCGAGACACCGCACAGCAGGAGGGGCACCGCGCGGACCCCCGACCACTCGATGGCCTTGCCCAGCGCCGGCCCGGCAGCGACACCGCCGGCCATGGACGCGGCGATGACCAGGGCACCGGCACTCCGGGCCCGCGGGGCGGCCCGGTTCAGCCAGGGCAGCCCGGTGGGGAAGATCGGCGCGATGAACAGACCGACACCGGCGTAGGCGTACGGCGCCAGCGCCGGTACGGACGCGGCCAGCAGACACACCGTCATACCCGCGCAGGACACGGCGATGATGGCCTGGGCGGAGAAGCGCAGCGCGAGCGGCGCGACCAGGAAGCGGCCGACGGTCATCATCAGCCAGTACACGGAGGTGGCGGTGGCGGCGACGCCCGCGCCGTAGCCGACGGTCTCCAGATGCGTCGGTTCCCAGCCGCCGACACCGGCCTCGATGCCGACGTGCAGGACGTAGAGCGCGACGAAGACGGCGAGCACCGAGCCGAGGCTCCGCCGGAGGGCCCCGCCACCGCTCGTCTCGCTCCCGGCCGGGACGGGCGCGTCGTTCCGTACGCCCCTCAGGCACAGCAGCAACGGCAGGTTGGCGAGGGCGAAGCCGAGAAAGACGGCCGGGTAGTGCTCGGAGCCGACCACGCCGATCAGGACGGGGCCGAGGATGGCGCCGATGCCGAAGTGGGCGTTGAGGATGTTCAGCATCGCGGTCGAACGGTCGCCGAAGCCCACGGCGAACAGCTGGTTGAGCCCGTAGTCGATGCCGCCGAAACCCACCCCGGCGAGCAGGGCCGCCGCGAGGGCGGTGGGCCAGCCGGGCGCCAGCGCGAAGCCGGCCGCGCCGACCGCCATCAGCAGGTAGGAGCTGCCGAGGACGCGCTGGTTGCCGACCCGCCCGTAGAGCCGGTCGAACAGCAGCACACCGGCCACGCCACCGACGAAGTGGGCACTGAGCCCCAACCCCGCGGCGGCCGGCGAGAGTCCGAACTCCGCACGGAACCCGGGGATCGCGGGCCCGTACAGGGCCTGCAACGCACCGATGAGAACGAACCCCGCACAGGACGCGACCACGGCGGCCCCGCTGAACACCGGGGCGGACGGAGCGGGGGAGAGGGTGGCGGCGCGCTGTGCGGTGGGCTGGTCGGTCACGGGGACTCCGGGGGACGGCCAGCCGTGTGGGGCGGGCGGAGGACACATCGCGTACGGCTTGGAGCAGGGGCGGGTGATGGTGATGTTACCGGTAACATCGCGTCCGCCAACACCCTTTGACGAAACGAATGAGAGGCCCCGCGCAAGCTCCGCGCCGCCGCGACCACTTCCGCAATCGCGTGGTCAAGCCGGTGCAGCGGCTGGTCTAATTGCGCGCGTGGAGACCTCCAGGAGCGACGAAACGCGCCCCGCCGCCGACCCCTGGCCCGACTACTTCGCCGACCGCGGACACGCGCAGGCCCGCCGTGTCGGCGCCGGCGTCGAGGGGGTCGTCTACGCGCTGGGCGCCGGCCGGGTCGCCAAGGTGTGGGCCGGCCGGCCGCCGAGCGAACTCATCCGCCAGGTCTACGCGGACATCGCAGCACACGGCCTGCCCTTCGCCACCCCCGAGATCCTCGACGTCCAAGAGCACCAGGGTGTCGTGGTGACGTACGAGCGTGAGCTGCCCGGTGTCCCGATGCGGGGCGACTCCGCGCACGAGGAGTACGAGCGCGAACTGCCCGTCCGGCACAAGAACACGCTGCTTGCCGTCCTGCGTGGTCTGGCCTCGGTGCCGGGCACGGACGCGATGCGCCGGCTGACCGTCCAGGGCGACGACCGGCCCCTCTGGCAGGGTCACGACCGCTTCCAGGACGCGCTCGCCGCTCTGGTCGCCCGGGCCGTGGCCCGGAACGGCGCTGTCCTCGCCGCCAGGGTGCCCGACTTCGACGCCGGGGTCCGACGCACGCTGAACGCCCTGCGGTCGCTGCCCGACGCCCCGGTCACGGCGATCCACGGTGACCTCGTGCCGCCCAACATCCACGTCGACACGGCCGGGAGACCTGCCGCCGTACTCGACTTCGGCTTCTGCACGACCGCGGGCGACCCGGCGTTCGAGGCGGCCGTCGCCGCCGCCGTCTATGACATGTACGGCCCGCACGCCCAGGAGCACACTGCCGAACTGACCCGGTTCTTCGCGCAGGAGCTCGGCTACTCGCCCGCCGCCCTCACCGTCTGTCAAGCCGCCTACGCCCTCACCACCTACGACCTGTTCGGCCCGGACGAGCGCGACGGACACTTCCGGTGGTGTGCCGAGCAGCTGCGTCGCAACCGTGTGTTCGGGCCGGCGTGACGGAAGAGAACCTTCGGCATGGCCGTCATCCACCGCACCTCGCTCAGACCGGCCAAGCCGGAACCGCTCACCTCCTGGCCGCCGTCCCGTCCGTGGTACCGCGGTGGCGCGGCCGAACCGCGGACGGCCCAAGCCGGCGGGTTCCGGCTGGACGACCCGCAGGGCGAGGTCATGGCACTGGAGCACGGCGTGCTCGGGCGGCGCACGGCCTACGACGGCACACGCACCCGTGAAGAAAGGCACCACCGTGGCCATCGCATCCCCGCAGCGCCTCGCCCTCCTCGGCGGCGGCTTCTCCACCGACGACGACGGCCTCCTCGACGACTGGTTACTGGCCCGGGCCCGCGCCTCCCGCCCCAAGGTGTGCTTCGTGCCCACGGCCAGCGGAGACGCACCGGCCTACATCGAACAGTTCCACACGGCGTTCCGGAGCCGCCCCGCCTGCGAACCCTCCGTCCTGCACCTGTTCCGCCGCGAGCTGGACGACGACGCACTGCGCTCTTTTCTGCTCGCCCAGGACGTCGTCTACGTGGGCGGTGGCAACACGGCCAACCTCCTCGCGGTATGGCGCACCCACGGCGTGGACCGGCTGCTGTGGGAGGCCTACGACCAGGGCACGCTGCTGTGCGGTATCAGCGCCGGTGCCAACTGCTGGGCCAAGGGCTCGCACACCGACTCCTTCGGGCCGTTGACGTACCTCTCCGACGGCCTGGGGCTGCTGCCCGGCTCCGTCTGCCCGCACTACGACAGTGAACCGGGTCGTCGGCCCTCCTACCGCGCGGCTGTGGCAGCGGGACAGCTTCCGTCGGGCTGGGCGGTGGAGGACGGGGCCGCGGTGCTGTTCACGGACGGTGTGCCGACGGAGGCGGTCACCCGGACGCGGGGAACCGGGGTGTACCGGGTGGAACCGGTCGCGGGCGGTGGCGTGAGCGAGCGTGCCCTGCCGTGCCGGTTGCTCGGGGTGGCCCCGTAGGCGCTCCTGAACGCCGTCCGCATGGCCTGGGACGTCCTCGCCGGCCCGACGGGTCGGCCGCGACCGCCTCGGACTGCCCTCCGGACATCCCCCTGATCCCCTGATCCCCGGCAATCAACAGGATTGGCCCGGGCACGATCGGGTACGCGAGCAGGACCGCGCCCGGGGCGGATCTTGTCCCGGGTGGGCCGCACGACCGCCGCTACCAGGGAATCTGCCATGGAGACACCTGCAAACGACCCCACGCCCACGCCCGCCCAGCGGGCACTGGACGTCCTCACCGAGAACACCGAGGACGCGGCGGCTCTGGACGCGCTCGCCAACAGCGACGTGCTCATCCCCGTGCCCGACGACGCGAACGACGCCGACGCCGCCAACCCCTCGGCGGTGGCGCTGCCGGTGCTGGAGCAGCCGGGCGGCGAACCGGTGGTGCCCGTGTTCACCTCCGAGGTGGAGATGGCCGGGCTGCTGCCGTTCGTCTCCCGCTACCGCCTGGTGCCGCTCGGCGCCCTGGCCGCCCAGTGGCCGGCCGACGACCTGTCGCTCACCATAGACGGCAGCTCGGAACACCGCCTGACGCTCACCTCGGAGGGAGTACGCACCCTGCTGGCACGCCCGTAGGACCGAGTGCGCCGGGGCCCGGGCCCGGGGCGGTTCACGCGCCCAGTGTCCGGGCCAGCGCGGCCCGCTGCAGCGGCAGCACCTCCGCGTGCAGGTCACGCCCCTTGGAGGTCAGGGCCACCCACACGCCGCGCCGGTCCTCCATGCACACCGAACGCGTCACCAGCCCGTCCTTCTCCAGCCGGGCGATGAGCCGGGACAGCGCGCTCTGGCTGAGATGGACCCGCCCGACCAGGTTCTGCACGCGGCACTGCTCGCCCTCCTCGGGCGCCGCGGTCGCGAGGATGTCCAGGACCTCGAAGTCGGACGCGCCCAGGCCGTGCGGATGCAGCACGCGGTCGATCTCGCACATCGTGCGCGCGTGCGCCGACAGGATGTCCCGCCACCGTTCCTCAAGCCGCGCACCAGCCGTTTTCGACGCCATATACGAACGGTAACACCGGCGCTGCGTTCCATGACCGTGCATGAAGTGCACGTCCCTCGCCGGAGCGGGAGCCTACGTCGACTCCCGTTTGACCAGCTCCGTCGGCAGGATCACCGCCGCCGGATCCTCGCCCCCGATCTGCGCGAGCAGCACCCGTACCATCTCGGCACTGATGCGGTCCCACGGCTGCCGGATGGTGGTGAGCTCGGGGCTGGAGGCCAGGGCGGCCGGGGAGTCGTCGAAGCCGCCCACCGCGACGTCCTGCGGCACCCGCCGCCCCGCCCGCTGGAGGGCCGCCAGCACGCCCTGTGCCATGAGGTCCGAGGCGACGAACACCGCGTCCATGTCCGGGGCCTGGGCCAGCAGCCGCTCGGCGCCCGCCTCGCCGCTTGCCCGGCCCCAGTCGCCGGAGACGATGAGCCGCTCGTCGATCTCGAGGCCCGCTTCCGTGAGCATCTCCTTGTAGCCGGCGAGGCGATCGACACCGCCCGGGGTGTCCATCGGGCCGTTCACCACGCCGATACGGCGGCGGCCCAGCGACAACAGGTGGCGCATCATGTCGCGGGCGCCGTCCCGGTCGTCCGCCGCCACGTAGCTCACCTTGGAGCCGCGCCCCATGGGCTTGCCGCACTGCACGAGGGGCACCCCCGCCTCGTGCAGTTGCTCGGCGACCGGGTCGGCGGAGTGGCTGGAGACGAGCAGCACGCCGTCGACGTGGCCCGCGGTGATGTACCGTGTGATCCGGCGCCGCTCGTCCTGCGTGCCGGCCAGCATCAGCAGCAGGGGAATGTCGTGCGCGGCCAGCGCCTGGGTGCAGCAGCGCAGCAGGACGTTGAAGTTGGGGTCCTCGAACAGCTTCTCCTGCGGTTCGGTCAACAGGAAGCCGATCGAGTCGGAGCGGCCCGTGATCAGCGAGCGGGCGTGCCGGTTCACGACGTAACCCGTCCTGCGGATGGCCGCGTTGACCGCCTCCTGGGCGGCGGGGCTGACGTAGTGGCCACCGTTGAGCACACGTGAGACGGTGCCGCGCGAGACCCCCGCCTCGCGCGCCACGTCGTGGATCGTGGGCGGCCTGCGCCTGCCCCCCGCAGCGTTCATGGTCATGACTTTACGGCTCCGGAGAGCAGATCCAGACTCCAGAACCGCTGGATGACCAGGAACAGCGCGACCAGCGGGAGCACCGCGAGGAACGCGCCCGTGATCACCAGCGTGTACAGCGCCGGGGTGTTGGCGCCCTGTTCCAGCAACGTGAACAGGCCGAGGGTGATCGGGAACTTCTCGTCGTCGCTCAGCATGATGTACGGGAGCAGGAAGTTGTTCCAGATCGCCACGAACTGGAACAGGAACACCGTCACCATGCCGGGGATCATCATCGGCAGCGCGACCCGGGTGAAGATCCGCCACTCGCTCGCCCCGTCCATCCGGCCGGCCTCGACCACGTCGGCGGGCACCGCGGCGGCGGCGTAGATCCGCGCGAGGTAGACGCCGTACGGTGACAGGATCTGCGGCAGCAGGACGGACAGGTAGGAGTCCGTGAGGTCGGCCTTCGCCAGCAGCAGGTACTGCGGGATCGCCAGGATCACCGGCGGCATCAGCACACCCGCGAGCAGCACGTTGAAGATCGTCTCGCGGCCCCGGAAGCGGTAGATCGCCAGCGCGTAGCCGCTGAACGCGGACACGCACGTCGACAACAGTGCGCCCAGACCGGCGTACAGGGCGGAGTTGCCCATCCACGACCAGTAGACGCCGTCGCGGTAGGCGCTCAGGTCCTGGAAGTTGTCGGCGAAGCCCGTGCCCGGCAGGAACGTGAACGTGGAGAACAGCTCACGGCCCGACTTGGTGGCGGCGATGACCACCCAGGCCACCGGCAGCAGGCAGTAGATCGCCCCCAGGAGCAGCGAGGCCGTCGGGATCAGGGCGATCCGGCGGCGCAGCGGCGGACGGCCCTGGGCGGTGCCGGGCGCGGTGCCGGGTGCGGTGCCCGCCACCGGCTCGGCCTGGGACACGGCAAGGGAACTCATCGAGCTGCCTCCTGCTTCTGACGACGGTTCGCGGCTCGCAGGAAGCCGAAGGACAGCAGGAGGGTGGCGAACGCGATGATCACGGCCTGCGCCGCGGCGCCGTGGATGTCACCCTCGCCGAACGCGTCCCGGTGCACCTTCATCAGCGGACTCCACGTCGTGGACACCGAGTTGGTGAGCGGCTTGAGGGTGGTCGGTTCGCTGAACACCTGGAGCGTCGCGATGATCGAGAAGAAGAAGGTCAGCACCAGCGAGGGCGCCACCATCGGGATCTTGATCCGCAGCGCGATCTGCGCCGGGGTGGCGCCGTCCAGCTTCGCCGCCTCGTACACCTCCGCCGGGATCGACTGGAGCGAGGTGTAGATGACGATCATGTTGAACCCGGTGCCGCCCCAGACCGCGATGTTCGACAGGGCCAGGTACAGCGGCCCGCCGTCCAGCAGGTCCGGCTGCGGCAGGCCCAGCTTGTCCAGCACGAAGTAGAAGGGGCTCACGTCCGGCAGGTACAGGAAGCCCCAGAGCAGCGCCGCCACCACACCGGGGATGGCGTACGGCAGGAAGATCGCGAGCCGCGTGAAGGGGGCGAGCCGCACCTTCTCGGAGTCCAGCATCAGCGCGAACAGCAGGGCGAGCCCGAGCATGACCGGGACGACGATGCAGCCGTAGCCCAGCACGCGCAGCGCGCCGTTCACCAGCTCGCTGTCGGTGAGGGCGTCGGTGTAGTTCTCCAGGCCGGCCCAGACCTCCTTGCGGGCGCCGGAGCCGAGGCCGAGGCCGGAGACCTTCACCTTGCGGAGGCTGAGCCAGAACGCGTAGCCGATCGGCAGGGCGAAGAACAGTGCGAACAGGATCGTCGCGGGGAGGAGGAAGCCGTACGGGGCCCCCTTGACCCCGTGCGACTGCCGGCGTGCCGTGCTTTTCACTCCGCGACCTCGAAGCCCTGCTTCTTCATGTCGGCGACGGTGTCGTCCTGCATCTTGTCGAGCGCGCCGCCGAAGTCCGACTTGCTCTTCGCGGCGGCGCCGAAGGCGTCCTTGAAGGTGGTGTAGGCGACGTTCACGTTGGGGCCCCAGGCGGACGGCGCGGTGGTCTCCGCGATCTCGGCGGCCTTGGAGTAGAAGTCGGCCTGGTTGGAGAAGTAGGCCGGCGGCTTGAGGAAGGCGCCGCTGGTCTGGGCGTTCTTGGCGGCCGGGTAGATGCCGCTCTCCTTGGCCAGCGCGTTGAGGGCGTCGCTGTCGGTGTTCAGCCAGGCGGCGAACTTGGCGGCGGCCTCCTGGTGCCCGGAGTCCGTGGTGACGGCGGTGGAGGAGCCGCCCCAGCTGCCGGTGCGGTTCTCGTTGGCGGACCACTGGGGGAGCGGGGCCATGGCCCACTTGCCCTTGGCGTCGGGAGCGGCCGTGGTCAGCGTGCCCGGGGCCCACACGGCGCTGACCCAGGCGATCTGCTTGCCGGTGTTGAGCGCCTTGTTCCAGGCCGGGGTGTACATCGGCTGGTTGTCGATGGCGCCCTCCTCGACCAGGCCGCCCCAGAACTTGGCGACCTTCTGCGTCGCCGCGTCGTTGATGGAGACCTTCCACTGGTCGCCGGAGGTCGTCCACCACTTGGCGCCCGCCTGCTGGGCGAGGCCCGCGAAGAGGCCGGAGTCATTGGCGGAGAAGGTGGTGAGGTCCTTGTCGGGGGCGGCCTTCTTCAGCTTGCGGGCGGTCTGCGCGAACTCGTCCCAGGTCGTCGGCACCGTCAGGCCGTACTCCTTGAACAGGTCCTCGCGGTAGTAGAACATCATCGGCCCGATGTCCTGCGGGACCGCGTAGACCGCGTCCGTACCCAGCGTCGTCTGCTGCCAGACGCCGTCGGCGAACCGGTCCTTCGCGTCGCCGACGTTCTTCGATATGTCCGCCAGAGCGTCGTTGCTGACCAGCGTGGGCAGCGCCTGGTACTCCGCCTGCACCAGGTCGGGCGCCTTGCCCGCCTTGTGCGAGGTGAGGATCTTGGTGACGAGGGTGTCGCCGGACGCCTGCTTCTTCACCGTGACGGTGATCTGGTCCTTCTTGCCCGGCCCCTTGTTCCACAGGTCCACGACCTTGTCCATGCCGGGCGTCCAGGTCCAGTACGTCAGCGAGACCGGCCCCGACTCGGTCTCGCTGTCCCCGGACCCCGAGCCGCAGGCGGTGAGGGCGGTGGCGCCGAGCGCTACGGCGACGGCGGATGTCACGAGGCGACGGCGCGTCGTGTACGGCATGGATCTCTCCCCTGACCTGGGGTCCTCGCCTGCTGCGAGAACCTGCCATGCTTCTGTGAGCGTTCACAGTAGAGAAACATCCCGGACACTTGTCAATGGTTGTTGCTGTGCGGTTATGTTGGGCTCCGCACTGCGCCGCTGTGTGTGCACGTTCCCAATTGATCGACCGACCGGGAGACCATCCATGCCGGAGACCACCCCCAGGGGCCTCACCAGGCTCGCCTTCGGTGGGGACTACAACCCCGAGCAGTGGCCGGAGAGCGTTTGGCAGGAGGACGTCCGGCTGATGCGGGAGGCCGGCGTCACCATGATGAGCGTCGGGATCTTCTCCTGGGCACTGCTGGAGCCCTCACCCGGAACGTACGACTTCGGCTGGCTCGACCGGCTCCTGGACCTGCTGCAGGAGAACGGCGTCCGCGCCGACCTCGGCACCCCCACCGTCGTACCGCCCGCCTGGTTCTACCGGGCGCACCCCGACGCCCTGCCGGTCACCCGCGAGGGCGTGCGCTACGAGTTCGGCTCCCGCGCCGCGATCTGCCACAGCAACGCGGACTACCGTGCGGCCGCCGCGGCCATCACCACCAAGCTCGCCGAGCGCTACGGCCACCACCCGGCCCTGGCGATGTGGCACGTGCACAACGAGTACGGCGTCCCCGTCTCGGCCTGCTACTGCGACTCCTGCGCCGCCCACTTCCGCCGCTGGCTGGCGACGACGTACGGCACGGTCGACGCGGTCAACGAGGCCTGGGGCACGGCCTTCTGGGGCCAGCGCTACGCGGACCTCGACCAGATCAACCCGCCCCGGCTCACCCCCGCGGCCGTCAACCCGAGCCAGGCGCTGGACTACAAGCGGTTCGCCGACGCCACCATGCGCGAGAACTTCGTGGCGGAGCGGGACATCCTGCACCGTCTCTCACCGGGCGTCCCGGTCACCACCAACTTCATGACGGCGCTGAGCCAGTGCGACTCCGTCGACTACTGGGCCTGGGGCCGTGAGGTCGACATCGTCACCAACGACCACTACCTGATCACCGACGGCCGCCGCACCCACGTCAACCTGGCGATGGCCGCCGACCTCACGCGCTCCGTCGCGGGCGGCGCCCCCTGGCTGCTGCTGGAACACTCCACCTCGGGCGTCAACTGGCAGCCCCGCAACCCGGCCAAGGCCCCCGGCCAGATGGCCCGCAACTCCCTCGCACACGTGGCGCGCGGCTCCGACGGCGCCATGTTCTTCCAGTGGCGCCAGTCCCGGCGCGGCGCCGAGAAGTTCCACTCGGCGATGGTCCCGCACGGCGGCACCGACACCCGCGTGTGGCGCGAGGTCGTCGGACTCGGCGCGGCCGTCGACGCGTTGAGCGAGATCCGCGGCACCCGCACCGAGGCCGACGTGGCCGTGCTGTGGGACTGGAACTCCTGGTGGGCGCAGAACCTCGAATGGCGCCCCAGCGTCGACCACGACGCCCGCGAGCGCGCCGACGCCTTCTACGAGGCCCTCTACGACCGCCACCTCACCGTCGACTTCGCCCACCCGGAAGCCGACTTGTCGAGGTATCCCCTTGTCGTCGTACCGGCCCTGTACCTGATGACGCGGGCGGCCGGGAACAACCTCACGGCCTACGTCGAGAACGGCGGCACACTGGTCGTCTCGTACTTCTCCGGCATCGTCGACGAGCACGACGCCGTCCACGAGGGCGCCTACCCGGGTCCGCTGCGGGACGTCCTCGGCCTCACGGTCGAGGAGTTCTCACCGCTGCTGCCCGGTGAACGGGTGAGCGTCAGCGGCCCCGACGGGTCCGAGCTGGGCGCCGACGTGTGGACGGAGTTCGTGGTGCCGCGCGGCGCCGAGACCGTCCTGACGTACGCCGACGGGCTGACCGCCGGGCGGCCCGCCGTCACCCGGCACCGCCTCGGCGAGGGCACCGCCTGGTACGTCTCCACCCGGCTCGGCGCCGACGGCCTCGACGCGCTGCTCGGCTGGGCGGTCGGGGACGGGCGGCTCGCCCCGCGCGCCGACCTGCCCCGGGACGTCGAAGTGGTCCGCCGCACCGGTGAGTCGGGCACCTATGTGTTCGCCGTCAACCACACCGGCTCGGACGTCAAGGTGCCGCTGGAGGCCCAGGGCACCGAACTGCTGACCGGTGAACGCGCCGCGGGCCGGCTGGCGATCCCGGCCGGAGCCGTCCGGGTCGTCCGGCTCGACGGCTGAACCGACTCCCTCCGCCCGCGTGAGCCGCACGAGCCGCGGGCGGAGGGGCCCCCTCACCCGCCTTCCGGTGAGGGGCACCCCCAACCCCCACGTCGAAGGGACGACGGACGACGATGTTCCATCCCAGACGCACACTCAGAACCCTGCTGCTCCCGCTCGCGGCGGGCCTCGCCCTCACCGCCCTGCCCGCCACGAGCGCACACGCCGCGAGCACCCTCACCAACGGCGGCTTCGAGGCCGACGGTGCGGGCGCGGCCGCCCCCAGCGGATGGTCCGAGTACGGCTCGACCGGCGCCTCGTTCGTGGAGGCCGGCGGCCACGGCGGGAGCTACCGCCTGAGCCACTGGGCCTCCTCCGCCTACAAGGTGGAGACGTACCAGTACCTGTCCGGTCTCACCAACGGCGCCTACAAGCTCACCGCCTGGGTGCGCTCCGGCGGGGGGCAGAACTCCGCGTACATAGCACTGAAGAACTGCGGCGGCGCCGAGCAGCGCACCGACCTGCCGGTCTCGGCCAGTGGGTGGATCAGGATCGTCGTGCCGGTCAATGTGACCGGCAACCAATGCACGATCAGTGTCAACAGTGACGCGAACGCCGGCAACTGGATCAACGTCGACGACCTGACCTTCACGTCGGGCACGTCCGGTACGTCGATCAAGGGTGCCGACATCTCGTCCCTGCCCAAGAGCGAGGCCAAGGGCGGCGTCTACCGGAACAGCTCCGGCACGTCCGGCGACGCCCTGGCCATCCTCAAGTCGTCCGGCATGAACTACGCGCGCGTCAAGGTCTGGGTGAACCCGGCCGACGGCTACAACAACAAGGCGCACGTCCTGGCCCTGGCCAAGCGCGTCAAGGCCCAGGGCATGAAGCTGCTGGTCGACTTCCACTACTCGGACTTCTGGGCCGATCCGGGGCGCCAGGACAAGCCCGCCGCCTGGGCCGGGCACTCGTACAGTCAACTCAGGACGGACGTGTACAACCACACGTACGACGTGTTGAGCGCCTTGAAGACGCAGGGCACCACCGCCGACATGGTCCAGGTCGGCAACGAGATCAACGGCGGCATGCTGTGGAACGAGGGATCGACCTCCAACTGGACGCAGCTGGCCGGTCTGCTCAACTCCGGCTACGACGCGGTCAAGGCGGTCAACTCGTCCACCACCGTCGCCCTGCACCTCGCCAAGGGCGGTGACCTGGCCGGCACCCGCTGGTGGTTCGACAGCGCGCGTTCCAACGGAGTGAAGTTCGACGCGATCGGCCTGTCGTACTACGGCTACTGGCACGGCACGCTGGCCGACTTCCAGACGACCCTCTACGACGCGGCCTCCCGCTACGGCAAGCCGGTCTTCGTCGCCGAGACCGCCTACCCGTTCCGCCTGGACAGCGAGGACTCCCACGAGAACATCATCGACACCAGTGCCGAGCTGGTCTCCGGCTATCCGGCGAGCGTGGCCGGCCAGACCCGGTGGATGAACGACGTGGCGAGCATCGTGGAGGCCGTCCCGAACGGCCGTGGCCTCGGCATCTTCTACTGGGAGGCGACCTGGACCGCGGTGAACGGCAACGGCTGGGACCCGACCGACCCGTCCTCGGGCAACGGCTGGGAGAACCAGGCGCTGTTCGGCTACGACGACCGGGCCCTGTCGTCGATGTCCTGGTTCCGCCACCGCTGACCACGCGGGGGAGGGGGCCCGCCGCACGCACGCGGCCGGGCCCTCGCATCTTTCCGAACTCACTGGTGCACTACGGCAGTTCGGTATCGGTCAAGGATGCAGAGTCCCGGACGCGGGGGCTTCGACTGCGCGACAGTGGGAAGACGCGGTAAGAGGACGAGAGCCGCGAGGCAGGGGCACGACATGCTGAGGACTCCCACGGACGAGACGCGCCTGCGCATCCTGGCCTGGCTGAAGGAACCCGGCCCCGCCGCACACGGCGTCACCGCGGACGCCGTCGCCGAGAGGTTCTCGATGCCCCGCCCGGTCGCCGCCACCCACCTCCGGCTGCTCCAGGCCACCGGCATGCTGAGCACCAGCCGGTCCGCCGGCCGCGTGCACTACCACCGCGACGAGATGCGGATCGCCGAGGTCGCACGGATGTTTGCAAAGGGCTGGTAGGCGACCCGGTACGGCCCGGTACAGCGGAATCACCACCCCACGTGAAGGACACCCGCGCGATGGACCGTCCCACGGCACTCGTCCCACGCCACTACCTCGCGGTGGGCCACGGCCCCGAGGACGTGGTCGCCGACCCACGCGGCCGCGTGCTGACCGGCCTGGCGGACGGCCGCATCCTGCGCGTGGACGGCGCGGGGGACCCGGTGACCGCACGTACCGAGGTGATCGCCGAAACCGACGGCCGGCCGCTCGGACTCGAACTCCTCCCGGACGGCGACCTGCTGGTGTGCGACGCCGAACGCGGACTGCTGCGCGTCGACACCGGTGACGGCACGGTCCGCGTCCTCGCCGACGCGGTGGCGGGGGAGCGGCTGCGGTTCGCCAGCAACGTCGTGTCCCTCTCCGACGGCAGCGTGTACGTCACCGTCTCCAGCCGCCGCCATCCCCTGGATCACTGGATCGGCGACATCGTCGAACACACCGGGACGGGACGGCTGCTGCGCCTCGCACCCGGCGCGGGCACCCCCGAGGTGGTGCTGGACGGCCTCCAGTTCGCCAACGGGCTCGCCGCCGCAGCCGACGAGTCGTTCCTCGTCGTCGCCGAGACCGGCGCCCGCCGCCTCACCCGCTACCGGCTCACCGGTCCCGAGGCCGGCCGCAGCGAGCTCTTCGCCGAGAACCTCCCGGGCATGCCCGACAACCTCTGGCGCGGCGCGCCGGGCGGACCGATCTGGGTCGCACTGACCGGACCCCATGTCCCCGCCCTCGACCTGCTCCACCGCGGCACACCCGCGCTCCGCCGCGCCGCCGCCCGCGTGGCCGTACGCGCCCCCTTCCGCCCCACCGGCACCATCGCCGTCCTGGCCTTCGACGACGAGGGCCGCGTCGTCCACCACCTCGCCCGCCGCCACTCCGGCTACCGCATGGTCACCAGCGTCTGCGAAGCGGACGGGCACCTGGTCCTGGGCAGCCTCTGGGAGCCGGGCGTGGCGGTCTGCGAGCCGCCCGCCCCGACATGACGCCGGCTCGTCACCGGGGTTAACCTGAACCCCGGCCGCGGCACCTCTCGCGGCGCGGCGGTGGGGCCCGCCGTACCCGAACCGCGGCACGGACGCCGCCAACGGTCCCTACTTGCGACGGCACGCGCCCGCACGACCCCGGGCCCCGGCGAGTAGGAGACGTACGACCATGACGGCCCCCGAGGCGGAAAGCCTCCGCATCCAGCCCTCCGTCCCGTATCCGCCCGCCTGGCGTGCCCAGGGACCGGTCGTCGCGGTGGTGGCGCTCGGCGGGGGAGCGGGGGCCGCCGCCCGGTACGCGGCGTCCCTGTGGTGGCCTTCGCAGGCGGGCGGCTTTCCCTGGACGACCTTCTGGGTCAACGTCGCCGGCTGTGCCGTGATCGGCGTGTTCATGGTGGTCATCACCGAGTTCCGGCCCGCCCACCGGCTGGTCCGCCCCTTCTTCGGCACCGGCGTCCTCGGGGGTTTCACGACCTTCTCGACCTACGCCGTCGACATCCAGAAGCTGGCCGGCAGCGGCCACCTCCGCACCGGCCTGGCCTACCTCGCCGCGACCCCGCTCGCGGCGCTCACGGCGGTGTGGCTCGCGGCCTGGTCGACCCGCCGCGCCCTGAAGCGGAGGCAGCCATGACACGGCTGACCGGCAGGGCGCTGCGCCTGACCGTCTTCGTCGGGGAGAACGACACCTGGCATCACAAGCCCCTCTACTCGGAGATCGTCCACCGGGCCCACGCGGCGGGCCTCGCGGGCGCCAGCGTCTTCCGGGGCGTCGAGGGCTTCGGCGCCTCCTCGCTGATCCACACCTCGCGGCTGCTGTCCCTGAGCGAGGACCTGCCGGTCGCCGTCGTGATCGTCGACACCGAGCCACGGGTCCGGGCCTTCCTGCCCCAGCTCGACGACCTCGTCACCGAGGGATTGGTGACCCTCGACGAATGCGAGACCATCCTCCCCCAGTCTCGGCTTCGTTCGACCGGGGGTACCCCCACCACCGCCCGGGAGGACACCCCCGGGCGAAACGGACGCGAAGGGTAAGAGGTCGTTGTGAACTGGCTGCTGGTCGTCGGGGGCGCGATGGTCGGCGCGCCGCTGCGCTACCTCACCGACCGCGCCGTGCAGTCCCGGCACGACTCCGTCTTCCCCTGGGGCACCTTCGCGGTGAACGTCGCCGGCTGCCTGGTCCTCGGCCTGCTCACCGGAGCGGCGGCCGCCGGCGCCGCGGGGTCCCACCTCCAGCTTCTGCTGGGCACCGGCCTGTGCGGGGCCCTGACGACGTACTCCACGTTCTCCTACGAGACGTTGCGGCTGGTGGAGACGGGGGCCCGCGGCTATGCCGTCCTCAATGTGACGGCGAGCCTGGCGGCCGGGCTGGCGGCGGCGTTCGCGGGGGTCGCGCTCGCCGGAGGGTGAGACCGGCTCTCGCCCGGGTGTAGTAGGACTGGCCCCCTCCGGACCCGCCTCTTCCCGCACAGAACTGGATCCCATGAGCGTCATCAACGTCGGTCAGGCCGTCGTCCTCGGAGCCGTCGAGGGGGTGACCGAGTTCCTGCCCGTCTCCTCCACCGGCCATCTGAAGATCGTCGAGGGGCTCATGGACATCCCCGTCGACGACAATGCCGTGATCGGATTCTCGGCCGTCATCCAGGTCGGCGCGATCGCCGCGGTGCTCGTGTACTTCTTCGGGGACATCGTGCGGATCGTCTCCGCATGGGGGCGGGGTCTGGTCGACCGCGAGGAGCGCCACCACCACGACTACAAGTTCGCCTGGTGGGTCATCTGCGCGACCGTCCCGATCGTCGCCGTCGGACTCGCCGCCAAGCCGCTCATCGAGGGCCCGCTCGCCTCGCTGTGGGTGGTGGCCGGCTCGCTGATCGTCGGCAGCGGGGTGATGTGGGCGGCGGACCAGATGGGCCGGCACAAGCGGGGCGAGGACGACACCTCGTTCAAGGACGCCATGCTCGTCGGCAGCTCCCAGATCCTCGCCCTGCTCTTCCCCGGCTTCTCCCGCTCCGGCGCCACCATGTCCACGGCGCTGATCCTCGACCTGGACCGCGTCGCCGCCACCCGGCTCTCCTTCTTCCTCGGCATCCCAGCCCTGACCGGCGCCGGCCTCTACGAACTCAAGGACGCCCTGGGCGCCGGCGTGGGCGCGGCCCCGCTCGCCGTCGGCACGATCGTGTCCTTCGTGGTGGCCTACGGCTCCATCGCCTGGCTGCTGAAGTTCGTCGCCAAGCACTCCTTCAACGCCTTCGTGATCTACCGGATCGTGGTGGGAGGGCTGCTGTTCGGCCTGCTCGGAGCCGGTGTGCTGCACAGCTGACCGGTTGCGAGGGCCAGGGGGCCGGGAGGCTGAACGCGGGCTTCCGGCCCGCTGAACCTTTCCTTGCGGGCTCTTGACAGGTGCCTCCCGTGGCCCGCAGGATCGCCTCCGTGAACCTGTCAGACAGCCGGACAGCCGGACAGCCCGTGCGTCGGGTCAGCGCCATGGAAGCGGTGCTGGCGCATCTGCGCGGCGCCATCGAGCGCGGCGACTACGCGATCGGCGACAAGCTCCCCTCCGAGGCGGAGCTGTGCCGAAGCCTGGAGGTCTCCCGGCCCGTGCTGCGCGAGGCGCTGCGGGCGCTGCAGACCATGGGCCTGACCGTCTCCAGGACCGGCAAGGGCACCTTCGTCGTCGCCAGCACCGTGGAGGACCCCACCTTCGGCGACTACTCGGCCAGCGACCTGCTGGAGGTGCGCCGCCACGTCGAGATCCCGGTCGCCGGGTACGCGGCGCGGCGCCGCACCCCGGAGAACCTCGACCACCTGGCCCACCTCCTGGACCGGATGGAACGGGAGACGGACACCACCGCCTGGGTCGCGATGGACACGCTGTTCCACCTCGCCGTGGCCGAGGCCGCCCAGAACCCGGTCTTCCGCCGGGTCATCGAGGAGATCCGGGACGCGCTGGCCCGCCAGTCCGCCTTCCTCAACGAGCTGGGCGGCCGCCGCGAGCAGTCCAACCGCGAGCACCGGGCGATCGTCGAGGCGCTGATCGACGGTTCCGAGAACGACGCGGTGGAGGCCATGGCCCACCACCTCGACCGCGTCGAGACGACTCTCACCGACATCGTGCGCCCCGCGCGCACGGACACCCCCACGGAAGGCGGACCCGAGGCGTGAGCGAGCAGTCCCTGCACGAAGGCGTGCAGAAACGTTCCGGCCATGTCGATGCCGGAGACGCGGGGTACAGCAAGTCCCTGAAGTCCCGGCACGTCAACATGATCGCCATCGGCGGCGCCATCGGCACCGGCCTCTTCCTCGGCGCCGGCGGCCGCCTCGCCGACGCCGGCCCGTCCCTCTTCATCGCCTACGCGGTCTGCGGCCTCTTCGCCTTCCTCGTCGTGCGCGCCCTCGGCGAACTCGTGCTGTACCGGCCCTCCTCCGGCGCCTTCGTCTCCTATGCCCGCGAGTTCATGGGGGAGAAGGGCGCCTACACGGCCGGCTGGATGTACTTCCTCAACTGGGCGACCACCGGCATCGCCGACATCACCGCCGTCGCCACCTACACCCACTACTGGGGCATGTTCTCCGACATCCCGCAGTGGGTGATCGCGCTCATCGCGCTGGCGGTCGTGCTCACCGTGAACCTGATCTCGGTGAAGATCTTCGGCGAGCTGGAGTTCTGGTTCGCGATCGTCAAGGTCGGCGCGCTGGTCGTCTTCATGTGCATCGGCATCTTCCTGCTGGTGACCCAGCACCCCGTCGACGGCCACCAGCCGGGCCCGTCCCTGATCAGCGACAACGGCGGCGTCTTCCCGCACGGCCTGCTGCCCATGCTGCTGATCATCCAGGGCGTCGTCTTCGCCTACGCCTCCGTCGAGCTGGTCGGTGTCGCGGCCGGCGAGACCGAGAACCCCGAGAAGATCATGCCGAAGGCGATCAACTCGATCATGTGGCGCGTGGCCCTGTTCTACGTCGGCTCGGTCGTCCTGCTGTCGATGCTGCTGCCGTGGAACAAGTACACGGCGGGGGAGAGCCCCTTCGTCACGGTGCTCTCCAACATCGGCGTCCCGGCGGCCGGCGGCGTGATGAACCTCGTCGTCCTCACCGCCGCGATGTCCTCCCTCAACTCCGGCCTGTACTCCACCGGCCGCATCCTGCGCTCCATGGCCATGGCCGGATCCGCGCCCAGGTTCACCTCCGTCATGAGCCGCAGCCAGGTCCCGTACGGCGGCATCCTGCTCACCAGCGGCATCTGCGTCCTGGGTGTCGGCCTCAACTTCGTCGTGCCCGCCGAGGCGTTCGAGATCGTGCTGAACTTCGCGGCGATCGGTATCCTCGCCACCTGGGGCATGATCATGCTCTGCCACCTCCTCTTCTGGCAGAAGACCCAGAAGGGCGAGCTGACCCGCCCGGGCTACCGGCTGCCGGGCTCCCCCTGGACCGAGATCGTGACGCTGGCGTTCCTCGCCTCCGTCCTGGTCCTCATGTACGCCGACGGCGGCGCGGGACGCACCACCGTGCTGTGCCTGCCGCTGATCGTCGGGGCACTGGTCGCCGGATGGTTCGCCGTCCGCGGCCGTGTCGCCCGCACGTCCACGATCGGAGCCGACGCGTGACAGACGCGCCGCTCCAGAAGCAGGCAGTGATGTACAGCAGTTCCCTCGCGGACGCACCCCTGGTCCGCGAACCCGTCCACGCCCCCGTCGCCCACCTCATACGCGGCGGCATCGTCGAAGGCATCCACCACGGCTCCGTCGTCGTCCTCGGCGCCGACGGCGAGGTCCAGTTCCAGATCGGAGACATCGAGGCCGCTTCCTATCCCCGCTCCGCGCTCAAGCCCGTCCAGGCCGTGGCCATGGCGCGGGCCGGGCTCCCGCTCGACGGTGAGCTCCTCTCCCTTGCCGCGGCCAGCCACTCCGGCG
The DNA here is from genome assembly GCF_014205255.1 of Streptomyces caelestis. Classification (GTDB taxonomy): domain Bacteria; phylum Actinomycetota; class Actinomycetes; order Streptomycetales; family Streptomycetaceae; genus Streptomyces; species Streptomyces caelestis. Next base: position 8,374,979 of record NZ_JACHNE010000001.1, read on the forward strand.
AGGAACGCCACCTCGCCGGTGCCCGGCGCATCCTCGAACTCGCCGGGCTCACCGAGGACCACCTGCGCAACGTCCCGGACCTGCCGTTCGACCCGGTCGTCCGGGACGCCTGGGTGCGCGAGGGGCGGCTGCCCTCCCGGCTCGCCCAGAACTGCTCCGGCAAGCACGCGGCCATGCTCTACACCTGCACGCTCAACGGCTGGCCGCTGGAGACCTACCTCGACCCGGCCCACCCGCTCCAGCAGGCCATCGCCGAGATCGTCGAGGACCTCACCGGGCAGCGCATCGCCGGGGTGACCGTCGACGGCTGCGGCGCGCCCCTGTTCTCCATCTCCCTGCACGGCCTCGCCCGGGCCACCGCCCGGATCGCCACGGCCGCGCCGGGCACGCCCGAGGCCCGCGTCGCCGACGCGATGCGCGAGCACGCCGAGATGGCGTCCGGCTCCGGCCGGGACGTCGCCGCGCTGATGCGGGCCGTGCCGGGGTTGCTCGCCAAGGACGGCTTCGAGGGCGTGCAGGTCGCCGCGCTGGCCGACGGCCGGGCCGTTGCGGTGAAGATCGCCGACGGTGCGAATCGGGCGCGTGTGCCGGTGGCTGCCGCCGCGTTGGCCCGGGCGGGTGTCGATCCGGGGCTGCTCACGGAGTTCGCAGGCGAGCCGCTTCTCGGAGGCGGCCGGGAGGTCGGGCGTGTGCGGCCCGTTCGCTCGCTGGAGCCCGTTGTCGGATCGGCTCGCACCTGACGGCGTGCCGGATCTGTCCGTCGGCGACTGCGGGCCGTCCGTGGTTGATCGCGCCCGCGCGGCGGCAGCCGCACATCGATACAGCCCCGCGCCCCTTCAGGGCGTGAATCCACCCTCACTCCTCAGAAAAGGGGCCCCTCACCCTCATGACCGCCGCCACCCGCTCCGAACACGATCTGCTCGGCGACCGTGACGTTTCCGCCGAGGCCTACTGGGGTGTGCACACCCTGCGCGCCACGGAGAACTTCCCCATCACGGGCATGCCCATCTCCGCCTACCCGCACCTGATCGACGCACTGGCCGCCGTCAAGGAGGCCGCCGCCCTCGCCAACGAGGAACTCGGCCTGCTGGACCCGAAGAAGGCCGCCGCCATCGTCGCCGCCTGCCGGGAGATCCGCGACGGCGAGCTGCACGACCAGTTCGTGGTCGACGTCGTCCAGGGCGGCGCGGGCACGTCCACCAACATGAACGCAAACGAGGTCGTGGCGAACCGGGCGCTGGAGCTGCTGGGTCACGCCAAGGGCGAGTACCGGTACCTGCACCCGAACGAGGACGTCAACCTCGGCCAGTCGACCAACGACGTCTACCCCACCGCCGTCAAGATCGCGACGGTGTTCGCGGTACGCGGGTTGCTCGACGCGATGGCCGTCCTCCAGGACGCCTTCGCCCGCAAGGCCGTCGAGTTCCGCGACGTGCTCAAGATGGGCCGTACACAGTTGCAGGACGCGGTGCCGATGACGCTCGGCCAGGAGTTCTCGGCGTACGCCGTCATGATCGACGAGGACCGGTCCCGTCTTGCCGAGGCCGTCGAGCTGATCCATGAGATCAACCTCGGCGCCACGGCGATCGGCACCGGCCTCAACGCCCCCGCCGGATACGCCGAGTCGGCCCGCCGCCACCTCGCGGCCCTCACCGGCCTGCCCCTGGTGACGGCGGCCAACCTCGTCGAGGCGACCCAGGACTGCGGCGCCTTCGTCCAGATGTCCGGCGTGCTCAAGCGCATCGCGGTCAAGCTCTCCAAGAGCTGCAACGACCTGCGGCTGCTGTCCTCCGGCCCGCGCGCCGGGCTCGGCGAGATCAACCTGCCGCCGGTGCAGGCCGGTTCGTCCATCATGCCCGGCAAGGTCAACCCGGTGATCCCCGAGGTCGTCAACCAGGTCGCCTTCGAGGTGATCGGCAACGACGTCACGATCACCATGGCCGCGGAGGCCGGACAGCTCCAGCTCAACGCCTTCGAGCCGATCATCCTGCACTCCCTGTCGGAGTCCATCACGCACCTCCGCGCGGCCTGCCTCACCCTCGCCGACCGCTGCGTGGCCGGCATCACCGCCAACACCGAGGCCCTGCGCGCGACCGTCGAGAACTCCATCAGCCTCGTCACCGCCCTCAACCCGCACATCGGCTACACGGCCGCCACCGACATCGCCAAGGAGGCCCTCGCCACCGGCCGGGGCGTGGCCGAACTCGTGCTGGAGAAGGGCCTGCTGCCCGCCGAGACGCTCGCCGGGCTGCTGCGCCCGGAGGTCCTGGCGGGCAGTGGTCCGGCTCCGGTGGCCTGACGTACGCGAGCACACCGGGACCGGCGCGGAGGGACAATCGGGATCATGACGTCGTCGACCACCTTCCAGCCGGTCCTGGAGCGCATCGCCGAGGAGATCGAGCGGACCCCGGGTCGTGGCCGGCCCGCCGACTACATCCCGGCGCTCGCCGCCTGCGACCCGCGCAGCTTCGGCATGGCCGTCGCCGAGCCGGACGGCACGGTGTACGGCGTGGGGGAGTGGCGGCGGCCGTTCTCCGCGCAGTCCCTCACCAAGGTCTTCACCCTCGCCCTCGTCCTGGCCCGCGAGGGCGACGCCCTGTGGGAACACGTGGGCCGCGAGCCCTCCGGCAACCCCTTCAACTCCCTGGTCCAGCTGGAGTACGAGAACGGCATCCCGCGCAACCCGTTCATCAACGCGGGCGCCCTCGTCGTCACCGACCGGCTGCACACCCGTACCGGTGACGCGTCGGGCGAACTGCTGTCGTTCCTGCGCGCGGAGAGCGGCAACCAGGACCTCACCTTCGACAAGGAGGTCGCGGCCTCCGAATCCGCGCACGGCGACCGCAACGCCGCGCTCGGGCACTTCATGGCGTCCTACGGCAACATCGACAACCCCGTGCCGGTCCTCCTCGACCAGTACTTCCGGCAGTGCTCGATCGCGGCGTCCTGCGCCGACCTCGCCCTCGCCACCGCCTTCCTCGCCCGGCACGGCATCCGCGCCGACGGCACCCGCCTGCTCACCCTCAGCCAGGCCAAGCAGATCAACGCGATCATGCTGACCTGCGGCACGTACGACGCGGCGGGCGACTTCGCCTACCGCGTGGGCCTGCCGGGCAAGAGCGGCGTGGGCGGCGGCATCATCGCGGTCGTCCCGGGCCGCTGCACGCTGTGCGTGTGGAGCCCGGGCCTGGACGAACGGGGCAACTCGGTGGCGGGCGTGGCGGCCCTGGACAGATTCACGACGCTGACCGGACTGTCGGTGTTCTGACAGAACCTCCTGGCCCTCACCTGATCACCGGCCGGTCACACTCCCGCTCCCCTCCGGAGGGCTCCACGTCGCCGTGCAGCCACCCCGCGTTGACACGCTGCCCGAGTGTTGGCCATGGCTTTCCCCGTCGATCTCCGCCGCTGCCAGATACTCGGTCTGGCCGGTACCGCCTTCCTCGCGGCAGGCGGTGAGACGGCCGGAGCCCTGCCCGTACGGGACCTCCTCCACCCGGCGTCCGCACGCGCCGCCCTCGGACTGGTGGGGGTGTACTTCGGACTCGTCCTGCTGATCGCGGCCTGGGTGCTGCTGGGCCGTCTGGTCCGGGGGCCGAGACCGCCCGCTCCCCGCGCCCTGCTGCTCGTCCTCGCCGTCTGGGCCGCCCCGCTGCTGCTCGCCCCGCCGCTGTTCAGCCGGGACGTGTACAGCTACCTCGCCCAGGGGGCGATGGTCGACGCGCACATGGACGTGTACGCGCACGGGCCGTCCCATCTCGGTGGTCCGCTCGCCGGTGAGGTCGCCCCGCTCTGGCGGCACACCGGCGCCCCGTACGGCCCGGTCTTCCTCGCCGTCGCGGCGGGTCTGTCGGCGCTGACGCGCGGCGAGGTGCCCGCCGGGCTGCTGGGCATGCGGCTCGTCGCGCTCGCCGGCGTGGCACTGATGGCGGCCGCGCTGCCCCGCCTGGCCCGCCACAGCGGCGCCGACCCGGCCGCCGCGCTGTGGCTGGGCGCCCTCAACCCGCTCGTCCTGCTGCACCTGGTCGCGGGCGCCCACAACGACGCCGTCATGCTGGGCCTGCTCGGCGCCGGCCTGGTGGCGGCGCTCGGCCGGTGGCCGTTCCTCGGCGCCGTCCTCGTCACACTCGCCGCGCTGGTCAAGGCGCCCGCCGTGCTCGGTCTCGCCGCCGTCGTCGTCCTCCAGGTCCGCGCGGGCCGCGGTACGGCGAAGGCCCTCGTGACGACCGCCGTCACGGCCGCGGGGACGACCGTCGCGGCCACGGCCGCGGCGGGCACCGGATACGGCTGGATCGGCGCCCTCAACACCCCCGTCTCACCCCAGAACTGGGCTCTGACCACTCTGCTCGGCCGCGCCACCCGGGCCCTGCTGGAACACCTCGGCAGCGATCTCGCGCCCCTGGCGATCCCCGCCTGGCACGCGCTGGGCGTCGGGGCGGCCGGGGTCGCGATCGTCCTGATATGGCTCCGGCTGCGCCCACGGCCGGTATACGCGCTGGGCCTGAGCCTGGCGGCGGTGGCCGCGCTCGGCCCGGCGATCCGCCCCTGGTACGCCCTGTGGGGCCTGTTCCTCATCGCCGCCGCCGCGCCCAGTACCTCCGTACGCCACCGCATGGCGGCCGTGACCGGCGTGCTCGCGCTGTGCGTCCTGCCCAGCGGCGGCCCGGCCGACACCGGGCAACTCGTGCTGGCCGTCTCCGGCGGCGCACTCGCGGTCGTCGTGCTGTGGCAGGCCCACCAGGCCGAGCTGGCCCCGGCGCTGGGACGCACGGCATGACCCCGGCCCCGCCGCGCACCGACCGCGGACGACTGCTGCTCGTGCTCGCCCTCGCCACGCTGGTGACGGTCTTCACCGCGACCGTGCCCCTGCTGCGCGACTGGTTCGATCTGCGCGTCTACCACGGAAGCATCGACAGCTGGGTCCACCACGGCGGCCGGATCTACGACTACCGCGTCCCCGGCACGCCGTACGGCTTCACCTACCCGCCCTTCGCCGCCGTCGTCATGCTGCCGATGGCCCTGCTGGACCTCCACACCGCGATCGCCGCCGCCCTGCTGCTCAACCTGGCGGCCCTGGCCCTGGTCCTGCGGCTGCTCGCGGGGCCGGACTGGCGGCGCCACGGCTGGTACGGCTGGGCGCTCACCGCCTGTGTCCTCGCGCTGTTCGAACCGCTCCGCGACACCTTCAGCTTCGGCCAGGTGAACCTGCTGCTGCTGGCTCTCGTGCTCACCGACGCGGCGCTGCTCGCCAGCGGACGCACACGCTGGGCGGGCACCGGCATCGGGCTGGCGGCCGCGATCAAGCTCACGCCGGCGTTGTTCATCGGGCTGCTGCTGGTGGCCCGGCGGTGGCGCGCGGCGGCGGTCGCCACGGTCGTCGCCCTCGGTGCCACGGCCCTCGCGGCACTGGCGGACCCCGACGCCTCACGCTACTACTGGACCGAGGCCCTCTGGGACACCAGCCGGGTGGGCCGCCTCGGCTACGTCTCGAACCAGTCGGTGCAGGGCATCCTGGCCCGGCTGGGCGAACCGGACCGGGCGGTGTGGGCGGCGGCGGTTGCGCTGCTCCTCGTCGTGTGGGCGCTGCGGGCCCGCCGGGCGGTCGCCGCGGGGGACTGGACGGCGGCGTTCGCCCTGACCGGCCTCGCCGCCTGTCTCGTCAGCCCGATCACCTGGGTGCACCATCTCGTGTGGCTGCTGCCGTCCTTCGCCGTGCTGATCCGTACCGGGCACGCCCGGATCGCGGGCGCCCTGTACGCGGTGCTGTGCACCAGCGTGGTGTGGCTGTGGTTCGACGACGCGTCCGGCGTCGACGGGTTCCTGGGCGGCAACTCCTACGCCTGGATCACCCTGGGCCTGCTGCTGTGGCTGCCGGCCGGTCAGCAGTCTCCGGACCGGCGGACCGGCAGCCGCAGCGCCAGCACCACGACCGCCGCACCCAGCCCGGCGGCACCCGCGATCAGCCCCGCGTTCGTCCAGGCGGAGTCGGCTTCCTCCGGCACGGCGGCCGCGACGGCGGGCGGAGTCGGCGCCGCCGGTCGCGCGGCGGGCCTCGACGCGTCGAGCGAACCCACCGGAGCGACCCGGCTGCCCGCCCCGAACCCCCAGTCGAGCAGCGAGCGGGCCTCCTCGTACACCGCGGAGGCGCCGCCCTTCTGAGGGTTCATCACCGTCACGACGAGGGTGCGCCCGTCCCGCCGCGCCGCCGCGACGAGCGTGCTGCCCGCCTTGCTGGTGTAGCCGTTCTTGATGCCGATCAGCCCCCGGTACGGCTTCACACCACGGGCGCCGCTCAGCAGCCGGTTGGTGTTGCGGATCGGGTACGACCAGCGTCCGCCGCCCGGGAACCTGGCCTCTACGGTGGCGCAGTACCGTGCGAAGTCGGGGTTGCGCAGCCCGGCCCGGCCGAAGACCGCCAGATCGAACGCCGACGACACCTGGCCCGGAGCGTCGTAGCCGTCCGGGGAGACCACGCGCGTGTCGCGGGCGCCGAGGGACCGGGCCTTGGCCTGCATGCGCTCGGCCGTGGCCCGCCAGCCGCCGTTGAGTTCGGCCAGGACGCGCACCGCGTCGTTGCCGGAGTTGAGGAAGACGCCCCGCCACAGGTCGGCGACCCGGTAGGTACGGCCCTCGGTGACCCCGACCAGGCTGCTGCCGGCCCCGACGCCCCGGAGTTCCTCCTCGCGGACCGTGTGCCGGATGCCTGCCGGCAGCGTGGGCAGCACGGTGAGCGCGAACAGGGTCTTCAGGGTGCTGGCCGGGGGCAGCCTGCGGTGCGCGTTGTGGGCGGCGAGCACCTCGCCGGTGCCGGCGTCGGCCACCAGCCAGGACAGCGCGGAGGTCTCGGGGAAGCGGGGTGCCCCGGCGCGCGGCCGGACCTGGGTGCCGGGACGGTACAGCAGCGAGGGGTGCGGGGCAGCCGCCCTCGGCACGGCCGGCGGACTGGGTTCCGCCCCGCCGGAACCGGCCGCCGCGGCGGGCATCACGGCCAGAAGGCCTGCCGCGCAGAGCGCACAGGCCGACACGGCCACCCGAGAAGAGAATCCGAGGATCACACGATCAACGTAGAAACGGATGTGCTCCGCGCCGCGGCGACCGGGCCGCTCACCACGCGCGAGCACCCGGATGCCGCACGCGCGGCCGACGGAGGCGGCGATGATCGCGACGCTCGCGCAGGCGGAGATGAACGTGCGCGTCATGCCCGTCAAACCCGCGTTTATCGGGTCCTGATGTCCCCGGCCTACGATCGCCGGGCCGGACCTGCCGAACCAAGGCTGTCGTATCACCGTACGAAAGCCGAGTCAGAGGGGGACGACGACATGCTCCGCATCCACTTCAGCGACGGGGATCTGGCGCGCACCAGGGTCGCCGCCGCACCTGATCCGGTGTGGGAGATCGCCGCGAGTCTGCACCGGTTACAGTCCCGCAAAGGGCGCTGGGCCTATGCCGAGTGGTACCGCACGGCCCGGCAGCAACTGCGCGAGAAAGGGCTGGAGCAGGTCCTGCGGAATGTCCTGCTGCCCCTGTATCCGAGGGCCGCGTACTTCCCGGACTTCCTGACCCCGGCCGACGCGGTGGGCGACCTGGACGCGGGCATGGATTCGATCGTGGCCACCCCTCCACGACGCATCCTGGTGGAGATGGCCGTCCTCGACCGGACGGTGGGTGCCCCCGCCTGGGCCGGGCAGCTGACCGGGCTGGAAGCGCGCAAGGAGTTCGTAAGGATGCTGCGCGCGTACCACGACGCGGTCGTCGCCCCGTACGAGGAACAGGCACAGGCCCGGATCGAGGCGGAGCGAGCGGCACGCTGCCGCGGGCTCCTGGACGGCGGGGTCGAGGGCATGCTCTCCGGACTCGGGCCCATGCTGCGCTGGCGCCCTCCCGTCCTGGAGGTCAGTTATCCCAGGCAGACCGCCGACCGGGACCTGTACCTGAGGGGCCGTGGACTCACGCTCGTTCCCTCGTACTTCAACTGGGGCGAGCCGGTCGCCTTCGCCGATCCGCAACTGCCGCCCGTGCTCTGGTACTCGCTGCTCCACGAGCCGGGCTCGCCGGGCACCCCGTGCCGTGCCGACTCCGCCGACGGGCCCTTGACCACCCTCCTCGGCCGTGCTCGCGCGGTCGCGCTGCGCGCCGCCGCCACCGGCGCCACGACCGCCGAGATGGCCCGTGCCGCCGGTGTCTCGGCGCCCTCGGCCAGTCGCCATGCCACCGCGTTGCGCGACGCGGGGCTCATCACCACCGTCCGGCACGGCCCGGCCGTACTGCACACCCTCACGCCTGCGGGGGCGTCCCTGCTCCGGGCGGGCACGGGCAGACCCGGCTGACGTGACAGCCGTGCCCTCAGTCCGAGGGCAGCGTCGGCTGGATGCGCCGTAGGAACGTCGCGTTGTCCGGGGTCTCGCGCATGCGTTCCAGGAGGGTCTCCAGGGTGCCCTGTCCGTTCCGGTTCTGGAGCACGCGCCGCAGGCCGTGGACGGCCGCCAACTCGGCCGAGGGCAGCAGGAGTTCCTCGCGGCGGGTGCCGGAGGGGATGATGTCGACGGCCGGGAAGACGCGCTGGGAGGCCGGTTCGCGGCTCAGGCGGAGCTCCATGTTGCCGGTGCTCTTCAGCTCCTCGAAGTAGAAGTCGTCGGCCCGGGAACCGGTCTCCACCAGCGCCGTCGCGAGGATCGTGAGGGAACCGCCCTCCTCGGCCGACCGGGCGGCACCGAAGAACCGCTTGGGTCCGGTCAGCGCGGACGCGTCGACGCCCCCGGTGAGGATGCGGCCTCCGGAGGCGGCCGCGTTGTTGTGCGCCCGGCACAGCCGGGTGAGGGAGTCGAGGAGGATCACGACGTCCTCGCCCGCCTCGACGAGCCGCTTGGCCCGCTCGATCACGAGCTCGGCGAGCGCGATGTGCTGCTTGGCGCTCCGGTCGAAGGTCGAGGCGTACACCTCGCCCCGCACGCAGCGCCGCATGTCGGTGACCTCCTCGGGCCGCTCGTCGAGCAGCAGCATCATCAGCCGGCACTCGGGATGGTTGCCGGTGACGGCGGCCGCGAGCTGCTGGAGGATGACGGTCTTGCCGGTCTTGGGCGGGGCCACGAGAAGCCCGCGCTGGCCCTTGCCGACCGGTGCGATCAGGTCGACGACCCGACCGGCCAGCCCGGCGGCCGGATGTTCGAGGCGGAGCCGCTCATGCGGGTGCAGGGGCGTCAGGTCCCGGAAGTGGCGTCGGCCGCGCGGTGTCCCGGGCTCGCGGCCCTCGACCCGTACGACGTCGGTCAGGCCGGACCGGTCGCCGCGCACGCCCTCGACGAGGTCGCCCTTGCGCAGGCCGTACCGGCGGATCAGCGCGGGGGAGACCGAAGGATCGGCGGGCGAGGGCTGGCAGTTCTCGGCGCGCAGGTGCCCCTTGCCTCCCGTGTCGATGTCGAGGACGCCGGTCACGGTCTGGGCCTGGGGCTGCTGCCGGGTGGCCGGGTTTTCGAGTGTGGTGGTCATGATGGTGTGTCCTTTCACGGACGGCAGGCATGGGACATGCGGAGGGAAGGGGAGAGAGCCGCGAGGGGAGGGACATGGGGCACGCCTCCGGCGGCGGGGAACAGCACCTCGGGTACGACAGAGCACGTCAGGGTGCTGGAAATGATGAAGAGAAGTGGAGAACCGCACCGGCGCCCACAGACAGGGGCGTGCACGAGTGCTGTTCACAGGCTACCACCCGACGAGGCGCCGGGGGAGGGGATGTGCGTCAGCGTGCGGCCAGCAGCCCGTGCAGCAGGGGAATCCGCGGTGTGGTCAGCCGCCACCAGCCGGACTCCGTACGGGCCATCTGCGGCCACCGCGGCCAGGGAAGTTCGTCGCTTTCCCGCAGTCGCCGGACGGTCAGTCCCGCCTCCGTCAACGCGCTGACGACTTCGCCTGTTCCGTGCGTCCACTCGTAACTGTCCGTGGCGCCCTCGACGGCAGGGCCGTCCGTGTACGCGTGGGTCGCGTCCCGGTGCACGGGACCGCCGCCGCCCAGACAGTCGTGGCGCAGGAGCAGCTCCGGGCCCTCGCCCGGAGCGGGTTTCGGCCCGAGCGAGTTGAGCAGGGGATGGAACTCGGCGACGTACAACCGGCCGCCGGGGCGCAGGAGCCGGCCGACGACCTCCGCCCAGCGGCCCCAGGTCGGGCAGATAACCATGGACGGGGCGGATCCCGAGGCCACTCGTGCGCTGGTCGAGGAGCGCGCGGCGTGGGCCCGTGGCAAGCTGGCCCGCTACGAACGCGTCCGCGAAGCCCTCCTGGCCGGCCGTAGCGAGGAGGAGTACCTGCGGGAGGCCGACCGGATCGGCCCCTACCTCACGCTGATGGGAGGCATCGCCTTCGAGGAGGAGAACCTCCGCTGGTGCGCACGCGTCCTCACGATCCTGAAGCAGCGAGCTCCTCTAGGCTGAGCCGATGTTCAGCCCCGAAGGCCCCAGCCTGCGTGAGCTCGCCGTCCAGGCGCTGTCGTCCGTCGAACGCGGCTACGACCTCCTCGCGCCGAAGTTCGACCACACCCCCTTCCGGACGCCCGACGCGGTCCTCGACGCCGTCCAGTCGGCCTTGCGGCGGACGGGACCCTTCGACGCCGGGCTCGATCTGTGCTGCGGCACCGGCGCGGGCGTCGGCGTGCTGGCAGAGGTGTGCCGGGAGCGGGTCGTCGGTGTCGACTTCAGCGCGGGCATGCTCGACATGGCCCGGGAACGGGTCCGGCCGGCGGGGCCGTCGGTCTCCTTCGTCCGTGCGGACGCCCGCGCCCTGCCCTTCGGGCCCGCCTTCGACCTGGTGGTCAGCTTCGGGGCCTTCGGGCACTTCCTGCCCCGCGAGCTGCCCGGACTGTTCGCGCAGGTCCGTGCCGTCCTACGGCCGGGCGGCTGCTTCGCGTTTCCGCTGGTGGCTCCGCCCCGCCCGGGTTCGCTCGGCTACTGGATGCTGCTCGCCTTCGACCTGGTGATGCGGGTGCGCAACGCGCTGTGGCGGCCTCCGTTCGTCATGTACTACCGCGCGTTCCGCTTCGGGGACGTACGGCGTGAACTCGCCCGGGCCGGTTTCCGGGTGGAGCTCCACGCGCTGCCGGAGTTCGGACGGCGACCGGACGGCAGCCCGCGCGTGCGGCTGGTCATGGCCCGGCTGCCGGATCAGCCGGCTGTGCCCAGCGGTCGCGACGCCGTCGGTTCACCGTGACGCCCCGGCCGTGGCGGGCGTCGCCGTCCGGTTCGGCAGGGCGAACGCGTAGGCCGGCGCGTCCTGTTGGGCGTCCACGACGCGGTCGGTGACCTCCAGCGGACGCGTGTACTGGTCGTGCACGCGCCGCGTGACCCGCACCGACGGCGTGCTCGCGAGGCGGGTGAAGACGTCGCGGTGGTGCAGGGTCGGACCGGCCCGGCGCATCCAGTCGTACGCGCGCCGCAGTTGCGCGGCGGCGGTGCCGTCGGCGCGGTCGCGGATGGGGGCGCCTCCACGCCGTTCAGGCAGTGGGGGAGGGTCAGCTCCTCCACCTCCGCCAGTGCCACGGCGGAGAGGACGTCACGGCGGTACGCAGCCCGCTTCCGTACCGGTAGCGGGGGTCAGGGTCGGACGGCCCGGGGCCGGTCCCAGGGCCTCGGCGTGGTCCGGCGGGGGCGGCTCCCAGGCGACGGTGGCGCGGGCCACCGTGCCCGGGGTCGCGGCCCGGGCGCCGACCGGGAAGGTGAGCGACGCCGGGGTCTCGACCGGCAGGCCGGGCAGCGTGGTGTGGCTGCCGCGCCGGTCGGTGGCGACGAGACCGTCGCGGCGCAGCAACTCCAGCGCCTGCCGTACGGTCTCCCGGCTGACCCCGAAGTGCCCGGCCGGCCGCCGTTCGCCGGGCGGTCTTCGTCTGAATAAGCCGGAAAGGGCGGCCGGGCGGTCCGGCCGGAACCGGACCGCCCGCGCCGGCCCTCACAGCGCGCTGTACAGGGCGTCGACCAGCGCCGTCTTCCGCGGGTCGTCCGCGATATGAGGCCCCATACGGTTCATCACGTACCCCAGCGACACCTCCGCCTCCGGGTCCGCGAGTCCGCAGGAGCCGCCGAAGCCGTCGTGACCGAAGGCGCGCGGATTGGGTCCGTAGGAGCCGTTGGCCCCGCTGAGCCACAGCCCGAGCCCCGCCTCGGTCTCGCCCTCGAACCCGGCGCCGACCACCAGATCCCGGCAGCTGCCCTGTCCCTCGCGCACCCGCTCGGCCGCCTCGGGGGACAGGACGCGCCGGCCCCCGAACGAGCCGCGCCCCGCGAAGACGCCGTAGAGCTCGGCGACCGCACGCGCGGTGCCGTGCCCGTTCGCCGCGGGAATCTCGGCGGCCCGCCACCCGGGTGTGCCGGCCGCGGCGGCGGACACCGGGGGGTTGGTCAGCGCGGCGATCGCCGCGGGCCCCAACTGGGCGAAGACAGCGGCCTGTTCACTACTCGCCGCGACCGGCGGCTGGTGCAGCTCGGCCACCCGCCCGTAGTCCTTCTCCGGCAGGCCGAGGCGGAAGTCGATGCCGAGCGGCCCGGTCACCTCCCGCTCCAGGAACGCCCCCGGCATCAGCCCCGACACCCGCCGGACGACCTCGCCGACCAGATGGCCGTAGGTCAGCGCGTGATAGCCGGACCTGGTTCCCGGTTCCCACCAGGGCTGCGTCGCGGCGAGCCGCTGTGTGGTCAGCTCCCAGTCGCAGAGCTGCTCCACCGAGTGCGGTTCACGCAGCCCGGCCAGACCGGCGCGGTGGGACAGCAGGTGCCGTACGAGGACCTTCTCCTTGCCCGCCGCGGCGAACTCCGGCCAGTACGCGGCCACCGGCGCGTCGAGATCTACCAGCCCGCGGTCGGCGAGTAGGTGCGCGCACAGTGCCACCGGTCCCTTGGTCGTCGACCACACGTTGACCAGCGTGTCCTGTTCCCACGGCCGGGTGCGTGCCGCGTCGGCCCAGCCGCCCCACAGGTCCACCACCGTCCTGCCACCGACGGTGACGGCCACCGCGGCACCCAGCTCGCCCCGTTCCCGGAAGTTCTCCTCGAACGCCCTGCGTACCGCCGCGAAACGCGCGTCGCAGTGACCGTGCACCTGTGCCTCGTACGCTGACATTCCCCTCCACCACTTCGCCGGGCCGGGCCGCCGAGGAGCGGCCCGGGCGCGAAGAACGTACCGACTGGTCGGACTTGGTGGAAGCCTGCGCCGGTGAAACGGCCGGATCAGTCGCCGGTCGGCGGCGGGATCAGAGGTACGAGCGCATCCAGCGCAGCTTGGCCGCCTCCTGGAAGGGGCCGCCGCCCTCGTGGTCGTTGAAGTCGTACACCTCGATCGTCTTGTCCTCGTGGCCCCAGGCGTTGAAGGCCGCGAACACGGTCGAGGGCGGGCAGGTCTGGTCCTCCAGGGCGGCCGAGAAGAGCGCGGGAGCCCCGCCGCGGGCGGCGAAGTGGACGCCGTCGAAATAGGAGAGCGTGCGCAGCGCCTGCTCGGTACGGCCGCGGTGCGTCTTGAGGTACAGGCCGATCTCCCGGTACGGGTGACGGTCCGTGAGCGTCGCCGCGCGGGGGTAGTCGCACAGGAACGGAACGTCCGGCGCGATGCCCGCCAGGTCCGGTATCAGGCCCCCCACCGCGATCGTGATGCCCCCGCCCTGACTGCCGCCGACGGCGACCGTGCGCGTCGGGTCGGTGAGCGGGTGCGAGCGGGCCGCCTCCACGGCACGCACGGCGTCCGTGAACACCCGGCGGTAGTAGTAGTCCTCCGGCGCGTCGATACCGCGCGTCATGAAACCCGGGTACGAGGGCGCGCCGCCCACCGGGTCCGCCGTACCGCCGCCCGCTCCCCAGGCGCTGCCCTGCCCGCGGGTGTCCATCACGAAGTGCGCCCGGCCCGTGGACGCCCACAGCAGATGCTCGTGCGGCAGGCCGCGTCCTCCGCCGTAGCCGATGAACTCCACGACCAGCGGCAGCGGTCCGTCCGCCCCGGCCGGCAGCGTCAACCAGCCCTTGACCGGATGACCGCCGAACCCGGCGAACGTCACGTCGAACACCTGCACGGTGGACAGTCCCGTGTCGACCGGTTCGAAGCGGGCGTCCAGGTCGTACTCACGCGCCTCCTGGAGCGTCTTGGACCAGAAAGCGTCGAAGTCCTCCGGCTCGGTGGACTCGCTGCGGTACTCGCGGAGTTCGTCGAGAGGAAGGTCGAACTGGGCCATGTAGGACCGCCTTGGGTGAGGAACGGCTGCGGAGACAGTGCGGATGATCACACTACGTGAGTGGTCGGAGGACTCGCCAGGTCTTTGCCGTAGCCCGTTCACCTGCCGTTTATCGGTCACATCACGCGTCGCGAGTCGCTTCACGCGTCGCGACGCGTCCACTCCGGCTCCGTACGGGCCCACTCCCGTTCCCACTCGGCCAGCCTGCGGCGCAGGGCGACCCGGCGCACGACGGAGTGGCCGAGGAGCACCACCACCACCACACCGCCCGCGGCGCACGTGCCGGTGGTGAGGGTGCGCTGCCAGACCCCGGTGCCGTCCACCGGCGGGGTCACGATCCGCCCCCGGGAGTCGAACCACACGTCCACGACCTCACCCGGCCGGGTGTCCCCGGGGACCCGTGCCGTCGCGGTGCGCGTACCCTCGCCCGGCTCGGTCCAGCGCACGGTGGCCCGGTACGCGTGCTGCCCGCCGGTCTGCACCGACGGCAGCGAGTCGCCCTTCCTGCCGACGACCTCGGCACGGACGCGATGACGCTCGGCCTGCCGCTCCGCCGAGACCGACCGCGCCTCGCCGTGGGCCCACCAGGCGGCGGCCGCCCCCACCAGAGGCGCGCCCACGAGTATCAGGACGGCGACCACCAGCACCGTCCACGCCTCGACGACATCCGACCGGCGCCGCAGCGGACTGCGCCGCCAACGCCAGCCGAGCACCCGGGTTCGCATGTCGACCTCCTCGCCTCACCGCGGCCGGAAGGCCGGACCGGCCGTGCGGTGGCTGCGATGCCGCTCCCTCCGGGTCACGTCACGCGTGCGAGTGCCCACACGGGTCCAGTACCCCCTCCGACACACCTCGATCGCTCGGCACGGCCCGGGTTGCCGCGTGCCGGAGCCCTCCGGCCGGGGTGCCCGGGCCGACCCCGGCGAAACACCGGGCCGCGTACCCGACGGAGTGCGTCCGGCCCGATGCCGAGCCGTACACCACCCCTGTGGCACCACCGGAGGGAGGGCCGCCTTCGAGATCAGCCGAACCGCTCGATCCGGATGCGCTCCACCGGCTGACCGGCCGTCACCAGCAGCCGCGAGGCGTGCTCGGCGAAGGAGTTGGAGCCGCACACATAGGCCTCCCACCCACCGGAAGGCTGTTCGGCCAGGAGCGGCGCCACATGTGCGGCCGCCATACGTCCCACCGGCACACCCTCCGGCGCGCTCCGTGTGAACACGGGCGTCGTCTCGGCGCCGAACTCCCCGGCGTAGATGAGCTCCTCCGGACCGCGCGCGGACACCAGCAGCCGCAGCGGCACGGCCAGGTTCCGCGCCCGGTGGTGCCGGATCATCGACATCAGCGGTACGACGCCGGATCCGGCGCCGATCAGCAGCGCGGGCCGGTCGCCCGGCCAGGCGAAGAAGCCGCTCACCGGGCCCCGCACCTCGACCCGGTCGCCGGGCCGGGCGACGGTGTGGAACCAGCCCGAGACCTCGCCGCCCTCGATGTGATCCAGGGTGAGTTCGACGTGCCCGGAGTCGTCCGGCGCGGACGCGATCGAGTAGTGGCGCTGGGCCACATAGCCGTCCTCGGCGGTCAGCCGCACCATCAGATGCTGGCCGGGCAGATGTCCCGGCCAGCCGGGCACGGCGAGCCGGAAGGTGGCGGCACGCGCGGTCTCGCGGCGGATCCCGGTCAGCGTGGCGGTCTGCCACACGGAGGCGGCCTGCTCGCTCACCGCGATGCGCCCGGGCACGGCGAACCGCGTGGGCGGCACGAACGTGTCAGTCACCGGAGTACCTCTGCTCCTCCCAGGGGTTGCCCCGCTCGTGGTAGCCGTTCTGCTCCCAGAACCCCGGCTCGTCGTGGTCGAGGATCCGCAGGCCCGCGATCCACTTGGCGCTCTTCCAGAAGTACAGGTGCGGCACCAGCAGTCGCGCCGGGCCGCCGTGCTCGGGGGCGAGCGGCCTGCCGTCGTACTCCCACGCGATCCAGGCCCGCCCGCCGGTCAGGTCGGCGAGCGGGAGGTTCGTGGTGTAGCCGGTGTGCGAGTAGGCGACGGCATGGGTCGCCGATCCATGAGGCCGGACCACATCCCAGAACGCGTCGAGGGACACTCCCGCGAACCGCACCCCGAACTTCGACCAGCTCGTCACACAGTGGATGGCACCCTCGTACGCCGACGGCGGCAGCCGGTGCGCCTCCTCCCAGTCCCAGGTGCGGGGCTGGTCCACCAGGCCGTCGATACGGAACGTCCAGTCGGCGGGCGCCAGGTCGGGAGTGACCTCGGCGGACAGGACGGGCCAGTCGTCGCCCGCGTCGTACTGGCCGGGCGGCAGACCGGGGTCGGCCACGCGTGGGCGCCCGGTGAAGCCTCGGGTGATGTGCATGCGGTGTGCCTCCGGACCGGGCCGACGGTGCCCCGCCGAGCCGGCGTGATCAGTGAATGCGTGTTCAACCGTACGTGCGGTGGGCTCCTAGGCGTGCCGATGGTCGGGCCGACCGGAGCCGGCGCCCGCGTTGTAGCGCACGAGGTAGTCGGCGAACCGCGACAGGTCCTCGGCCGGCCAGTCCGCCAGCCGCTCCCGGAAGACCGCCCGGCGCCTGTCGGTGACCTGGGCCAGGATGCGCCGGCCGGCCTGCGTCAGTTGCAGCACCTGGACGCGCTGGTCCTCCGCGTCGGGGCGGCGTTCGATGAGACCGGCGCGTTCCAGCGCGGCCACCTGGCGGCTGACGGTGGACTTGTCCAGGGCGTAGTGGGCGGCGAGGTCGGTGGCACGGCACCCGTGGCTCTCCTCCAGGTGCCCGAGCAGCGTGTACGACACCAGCGACAGCTCCGGGTGCATCCGCCCCGCCGCGGCACGAGCACGGCGGGCGAAGACCGTCATCTCCCGCTGGATGGTCTCCACGGCGTCGGCCGGCTTCACCCGGACCTCCCTCTCCACGTCGTTGTCCGGTCCTCCATGGTTGCACGGGCCAACAACCTGCCCCACCGCCTGCGTGCCGTACTGGCCGGCAGGCCCGTCGGGTAGTGTTGCCGCCGGCTGTGGACGGACCCAGCCGTCGCCGAACCGAGGAGGTGAGACCCATTACCGCTGTGTCAGCCCGGGTGCTCTCTTCTCGATGTCGCGCGGATCGCCGGCCGTAGGCGACCGCAGGAGCGCCCTTCGTATCTCGAAAGGCTCCTGGCTTCCATGCCCTCCGTGTCTCCCGTTCCTCCGTCCTTGCGTGACTCCGTCGTCGTCGCCCTGCGCACCGCGGGCTGCGTCTTCGCCGAGGACGAGGCCGAGTTGATCCTCGCCACCGCCCGCACCCCGGCCGAAGCCGCCGCCATGGTCGAGCGCAGGGTCGCGGGCCTGCCCCTCGAACTCGTCGTCGGCTGGGCCGAGTTCCGGGGCCTGCGCATCACCGTCGACCCGGGCGTCTTCGTGCCGCGCCGCCGCACGGAGTTCCTGGTCGAACAGGCCCTGGCCCGGGCGCCCGGCGCGGGTGTCGTCGTGGACCTGTGCTGCGGTTCCGGCGCCGTCGGCGCGGCGCTGGCCGCCGGACTCGGCCGCGTCGAACTGCACGCCGCCGACATCGACCCCGCCGCGGTGCGCTGCGCCCGCGGCAACGTCGCCGCAGCCGGCGGTCACGTCCATCAGGGCGACCTGTTCGAGGCGCTGCCCGGCGAGCTGCGGGGCCGTGTCGGCATCCTCGCGGCCAACGTGCCGTACGTACCGAGCGACGAGATCGGCCTGCTGCCGCCGGAGGCCCACGCCTACGAACCGCTGACCGCCCTCGACGGCGGCGCGGACGGCCTCGACGTGCTGCGCCGGGTCGCGGCCGACGGGCCCCGCTGGCTCGCACCCGGCGGCTGCGTCCTGGTGGAGACCAGCCGCCATCAGGCACCGACCGCCCTCGACACCTTCGAACGCAACGGCCTGACGGCACACCTGGCGGTCTCGGACGAGCTGTACGCCCATGTGGTGGTCGGCGTCGCACCGTAACGGCCCGAGAGCGCAGCCCGACCCCGGCGGTGCCCTGTCAGTCCGGTGGCGTCGCCCGCGCGATGAGCAGCGCCACGTCATCGAAGTTGTCCGGCTCGTGCAGGGTGCGCAGCAGCAGGTCGCAGACCTCCTCCAGCGGGCGGTCGGGCCCTTCGAGCAGGGACAGCAGTGTGGCGAGCCGGTCGTCGAGCGAGTCGCGCCGGGTCTCGACGAGACCGTCGGTGTAGAACACCAGCCGGTCGCCCGGCTCCAGGTCGACGGTCGTCGTGGAGAAGGCGACACCGCCGACGCCGAGCGGCACCCCGGTCGGCAGGTCGAGCAGCTCGGGAGGCAGGCCGGCCCGGACGCGCACCGGCGGTAGATGCCCGGCGTTGGCGATCCGGCACTGTCGCAGCCGCGGGTCGTGAACGGCGTAGACGCAGGTGGCGATGGCCTGTTCCAGACCTGCGGTGATCTTGTCGAGGTGTTCCAGGAGCAGGGCCGGATCGAGGTCCAGGGAGGCCAGCGTGTTGGTCGCCGTACGTAGCCGCCCCATGGCCGCCGCCGCGGGAATGCCGCTGCCCATCACGTCACCCACGACGAGCGCGGTCTTGCCGCCGTCCAGGCCGATCACGTCGAACCAGTCGCCGCCCACCTCGCTCGTGGCCCCGGCCGGCTGGTAGCGGGAGGCGACCTCCAGCCCGCCCGTCACGGGCGGATGGCTGGGCAGAAGGCTGCGCTGGAGGGTGAGCGCGGTGTCGCGGGCGCTCTGGTACCAGCGGGCGTTGTCGATCTGCACGGCGGCCCGCGCGGCCAGCTCGCGCGCCAGCAGCAGGTCGTCCTCGGTGAACGGCAGCGGATTGCGGGTGCGTTTGAGGTCCAGGGCGCCCAGCACCTCGCCCCGCGCGATCAGCGGCACCGCCAGATACGAGTGCACCCCGGCCCGGCCCAGCAGCTCGGCCGCCTCCGGGGACCGGGCGATGCGTGGCAGGTCCTCGTCCCTGACCTCCGGCAGCATCACGGCACTGGCCGTGCGCACACACTCGGTGACGAGCCGGTCGGGCGCGTACCGGGCCACCTGCCCGGGTGGGTCGGCCGCCTCCAGCGCCTCCGCGGAGTCGTACCCCTGGACCGCCAGCGCACGGATCACGGCCGCCTCGGCCGGGCCGAGGCTGGTGCGCCGGCCCTGCGCCACCGCGTCCAGCAGGTCGACGGCCGCGATGTCGGCGAGTTCCGGCACGGCCACGTCGGCGAGCTCACGGGCCGTGCGGTCCAGGTCCAGCGAGGTGCCGATGCGGGCGGAGGCGTCGGCGATCGTCGCCAGACGGCGCCGCGCGGCCTCGGCCTCGATGCCCGCGCGGTACTGCTCGGTGACGTCGACGATCGAGACGGCCACGCCCAGCACGGTCCCGAAGGCGTTCTCCAGCCGGTACAGCGAGATCGACCAGGCGTGGTCCTGGTGCGGGTCGGCCGGGGTACGGCCGATCGTGGACTGGTCGACGACCGGTTGTCCGGTCTCCAGGACCCGGCGCGCCGCGGCCTCCAGCGCCTCGACGTCCATCCGCGGTACCACCTCGCGGACCGTCCGGCCCAGGTGCTCCTCGGCCGGCACGCCGTTGAGCTCCTCCAGCGCCGGGTTGACCGAGACGTACCGCAGATCGGTGTCCAGCACGGCCAGCCCGATCGGGGACTGGGCGATCATCCGCGTCGACAGCGCCACCTCGCGCTCCAGCCGGTGCACGGTCGACTGGTCGGCGCACAGACCGAGCGCGTAGACCTCCCCCTGGTCGTCCAGCAGCCGCATGTTGCGGAACTCCACGAGCCGCGTGGTGCCGTCCTTGCGGCGGACGGGGAAGGCCCCGGCCCAGCTCTGGCCGGTGCCCATGACGTCCGCGAACAGCTTGACCACGAGGTCGAGGTGCTGTTCGTGGACCATGATCCGGGCGGCGTACTGCCCCAGCGCCTCCCGCGCCTCGTACCCGAACAGCTCCTCGGCCTGGGGGCTCCACAGCACGATGCGGCCCTCGGCGTCCAGAACGACGGAGGCCACGCGCAGGACGTCGAGCAGCCCGCTCGGCCGTGCCGGCGCCCGCATCGGCTCGTCGCCCTCGGCCATGGGAGTCCCGGCTGCACTCATCCCACGCCCGCCTTCGCCGATCTCGCGGCACGCCGTCAGGGTGCCGACACCCCATGTTCCACCGCGCGGAGCCGTCGATCCGAGGCCCCTTCCGTCATCTTCCACCTTCTCCCAACCCGGAGCCGCCCGCTCCGCAAACCCGCCATCACGGCAGGGGCACGGCCGGTAGTGCTCGGCGGAAGGTGGTGCTTTGCTGGGGTAGGGGCGGATATGCCACGAGAGGAGCGATCACGATGGACCGTGAGCAACCGCATCCCCACTCCGTCTCGGTGGAGATCAGCGGGTGCAGCAAGCAGGACGCCCGGATCGTGTTCGACACGCTGTGCGCCTGCTTCGAGTCCGACCGGTGTGCCGACGACGTACCGGAGGATCTGCACGAGACCCGCCCGACCGTGTGGCTCGGCACGTTCGACGTCGCCGACACGCACGAGGGCGCGCGACCGGCCCGGCTGTCGTCCTCCGTCGACGCCGACCTGCACGGCGGTTACTGGGCGATCGAGCAGTTCCGCATGAGGCTGGATTCGCTGTTCGCCGTGCGGGACCTCAGCGCGGCCTCCGGCGACCAGGAGAAGGAACTGCACGTGCGCCTCGAAAGCCGGTGATCGTCCCTCCCGGTTCGGTGGCCGTCGCTCATGGGCCGGTGATCGCCCCTCATGGGCCGGTGGCCGTCCCCGGCGAGCTGGTGGCCGCCCGCCACGGGCCGGTGGCCGTCCCTCACGCCCCCAGCAGGCCGAGGACGGCCCGCCGGTAGACGGCGTGCACCACGGGCAGGTCCGCGAGGTGCACACGTTCGTCCACGCCGTGGAGTCCCTCGTACGGCAGCCCGAAGCCGGCCGTGGCCGGAATGCCCTCGGCCGCCAGCAGATTGCCGATGTTCGACGGGCCCGCCGTCTTGGCCCGTACCCGCAGCCCCTCGCCCGCCGCGGCGCCCAGCAGCGCGGCGGCGGGCTGCTCGTCCTCGGCCAGCCGGTAGGGCGGCCAGGCCGCGACCGCCCTGACCTCGGTCGGCCTCGGAGCGGGCGACCGTTCGTCCAGCTCGCTCACCGCGGTCCGGACCAGGGCCTCGGCCGCTCGGGCGCCGAAGCCGGGTGTCGTACGGATGTCGGCGCCGACCTCGCACAGGTCCGGCACGACGGAGAACCCCTCGCCGCCGTGGCAGAAGGTCACCGTCAGCTTCGGCGGCAGTGGGAACTCCCCGCTCGCGCCGGGCAGCGGGGCCTCGTCCAGCAGCCGTACGAGATGCGCCGCACGCGACACCGCACCGACCGTCGCCCGGCGCGATCCGGAGTGCCCTGACGTCGCGTGCACGGCGATCCTGGCCCGCCACAGCCCGCGCCCGCCGACCACGACCTCCTCCAGCCCCGGGTAGCCGATCATCACCCCGGCCGGGCGGGCCGCCTCGGGGTCGGCGAGATACGCCCGGGCACCCCCGAAGCCGCCCGTGTGCTCGTCGGCGTCCAGTAGCACCGCGAGTCCGCCGCGCAGCTCACCGGCCCGGCCGTGCAGCTCGGCCGCGATGTGGCAGAACAGGGCCGCGGCGAGTTTCGAGTCGGCCGCGCCCCTGCCCCGCAGCCGGCCGTCGACGACGTCCCCGGCGTCGGGCGGGAAGGACCAGGCCGACTCGTCGCCGTACGGCGCGGTGTCCACGCAGGCGTCCAGCGCCCACCAGGGCCCGGGCCGGCCGCCCGCGATCTCCACCAGCAGCGCGACCGGGCGGCGGGCGTCGTCGTGGAGACGCCGGTGCGGCAGTCCGTGGCCGGCGAGCCAGTCCTCCAGGACGGCCAGGACGGGCTCGTGGTCGTCGACGCCGGCGCGGCTCGGGCGGCGAATGAGCTCGCCGGCGAGCTCCACCACGGAGGAGAGGTCAAGATCCCTGGTCATGGACCTACTGTGCCCTCCATCACCTTGTGCAACTAGTTGCATAAAAGGTCCGCAGTCCTCTACAACTACAGACACGACACCGCGCACGGAGGGCCCGATGAGCCGTTACCCGCACCTGCTGACCCCCCTCGACCTGGGCTTCACGACCCTGCCCAACCGGGTCCTCATGGGCTCCATGCACGTCGGTCTGGAGGAGGCCGAGGGCGGTTTCGCCCGCATGGCCGCCTTCTACGCCGCCCGCGCCCGCGGGGGAGTGGGCCTGATCGTCACCGGCGGTATCGCGCCCAACGACGAGGGACGCCCGTACGAGGGCGGCGCGAAGCTCACCACCGAGGCGGAGGCCGAGCAGCACCGGGTCATCACCGACGCCGTGCACCGCGAGGGCGGACGGATCGCGATGCAGATCCTGCACTTCGGCCGGTACGCCTACCACCGGGACCTGGTCGCGCCCAGCCCGCTGCAGGCGCCCATCAGCCCCTTCCCGCCCCGCGAGCTCACCGACGCCGACATCGAGCGGACGATCGACGACTACGCGCGCGCCGCCCGCCTGGCCCGGCGCGCCGGCTACGACGGCGTCGAGATCATGGGCTCCGAGGGCTACCTCATCAACGAGTTCATCGCGTCGCAGACCAACCAGCGCACCGACCGCTGGGGCGGCTCGTACGAGAACCGCACGCGCTTCCCCCTGGAGATCGTGCGCCGGGTGCGCGAGGCGGTCGGCGAGGACTTCATCGTCGTCTACCGGCTCTCCATGCTCGACCTCGTCCCGGGCGGCTCGACGCTCGACGAGGTGGTCACGCTCGCCAAGGCCGTCGAGGCTGCCGGCGCGACGATCATCAACACCGGCATCGGCTGGCACGAGGCCCGCATCCCCACCATCGCGACCTCCGTGCCGCGCGGCGCGTACACGTGGGTCACCAAGCGGCTCATGGGCGAGGTGTCCGTCCCGCTCGTCACCACCAACCGCATCAACACCCCCGAACTCGCCGAGGAGTTGCTCGCCGAGGGCGTGGCCGACATGGTGTCGATGGCCCGCCCGATGCTCGCCGACCCGGACTTCGTCACCAAGGCCGCGGCCGGCCGCCCCGAGGCGATCAACACCTGCATCGGCTGCAACCAGGCCTGCCTCGACCACACCTTCAGCGGCCTGATCACCTCCTGCCTGGTCAACCCGCGCGCCTGCCACGAGACCGAGCTGGTGCTCTCCCCGACCCGGCTGCGCAAGCGCGTCGCGGTCGTCGGCGCCGGCCCGGCGGGGCTGGCGTGCGCGCTCTCGGCCGCCGAACGCGGGCACGACGTGACGCTGTTCGACGCGGCGAGCGAGATCGGCGGCCAGCTCAACGTCGCCCGCAAGGTCCCCGGCAAGCAGGAGTTCGACGAGACGCTCCGCTACTTCCGCACCCAGCTCGACTGGCACGGCGTCGACATACGGCTGAACACCCCCGTCACGGCCGGCGACGTCGACGATTTCGACGAGGTCGTCGTCGCCACCGGCGTCACCCCGCGCACCCCCGGCATCCCCGGCGTCGACCACCCGAGCGTCCTCGGCTACCTCGACGTCCTGCGTGACGGCGCACCCGTCGGCGACCGGGTCGCGATCCTCGGCGCGGGCGGCATCGGCTTCGACGTCGCCGAGTACCTCACGGACAGCGGCGACAAGGCGCACGAGAACCCCCAGACGTACTTCCGCCAGTGGGGCGTCGACCTGGACTACCGCGCCCCCGGCGGCCTCGCCGCGCCCGAGCGGCCCGCCCCGCCGCGCACCGTCCACCTGCTCCAGCGCAAGACCTCCAAGGTCGGCGCCGGCCTCGGCAAGACCACCGGCTGGATCCACCGCACGGAACTCAAGCACCGCGGCGTCACCATGGTCCCGGGCGTCCGCTACGACCGGATCGACGACGCCGGACTGCACATCACGATCGACGGTGAGAGCACCGTGCTGGAGGTCGACACGATCGTGCTGTGCACCGGCCAGGAGCCGCGCCGCGGCCTGTACGACGAACTGATCGCGGCCGGGCGCAGCGCCCACCTCATCGGCGGCGCCGACGTGGCCGCGGAACTGGACGCCAAGCGCGCCATCAAGCAGGGCACCGAGCTGGCGGCCGCCCTGTAGTGCCATACGCGTCCCTAGGATGAGGCCATGTCACTCCCGCACGCGATCCTCACCGCCCTGCTCGAGAAGCCGTCGTCCGGGCTGGAGCTGACCCGCCGGTTCGACCGGTCGATCGGGTACTTCTGGTCGGCGACGCACCAGCAGATCTATCGCGAGCTGGGAAAGCTGGAGAACGACGGCCTGATCCGGGCCCTGCCCGCCGAACAGCCGACGCGCGGGCAGAAGAAGAGCTACGAGGTCCTTCCGGCGGGCCGCGCCGAACTGGCCCGCTGGACGGCCGCTTCCCAGGACCCCAAGCCGCACCGCGACGCGCTGCTGCTGCGGCTGAGGGCGGCGGCCGTGGTCGGCACGGCGGGCCTGGAGGCCGATCTGCGGCGCCACCTGGAGCTGCACGAGCGGCAGCTGGCGGAGTACCAGGAGATCGAAAGGCGCGACTTCCCGCCCGGCCGGGACGGCGCCGAGGACCGGCTGCGGCATCTGGTGCTCCAGGCCGGCATCGACCTGGAGACGTTCTGGACCCAGTGGCTCAGGCGCGCCCTGGCGGACGTCGCCGAACTCCCGGACGGCGAGCAGACCCGCCCGGCCTGACCGGGACGTGACGGCGGCCCGCCCGACCGGAGCGCTTCGGGAGGGCGGGCCGCCATGCGTACCGGATCAGAGCCGGTACGGCCTGTTGCGCCGGCGCAGGTACCAGGCCGTCGCGAGGAGGCCGGTCCCGGCCAGCGCGCCGCCCGCCACGAGCGTGACGGTTCCGTAGTCCGTCGCGCTCCCGCCGACCCCGCCCATGACACCGCGGGACGGCGAGACCGAGGGGGACGGCGACCTGGTGGGGGAGGCAGTGGGGGAGACGACGACGGACTGCGTGCCCGCTGTGGTGCCGTCCGAGCAGATGACGATGACGGTGTACGTCCCCGAGGTGACGTTCGACCAGGCAGCGGCCTGACTGGTCGACGTTCCCGACAGGGTCACCTGACGCCCCTGGGCGAAGCTGCCCTGACTGCTGGTGAGAAGCGAGGCGGTGCCCCAGCTGCCGTTGATCTGGGTGCACGCGCTGGTCGTGACCGAAACCGTGGAACCCGTGGTCCTCACGGAGATGCCCGGATCCGCAACTGCGGGCACCGCGGCCAGGGCGATGGGCAGCGCGGCGGCGGCTGCCACGGTCAGACCGGAGCGGAGAACTGGCGATGAGTTGCGCATATGGACTGCCCTCCGGCGGCACGGTTGGCGGTACATCCCTAGCGCCGCCGAGGGTCGGGGAACGCCCGTGCTGCCTCGGGGTCAGCCAAAGGGCCACCGGCCCCGTCCGCACCCCGGGTGCCGCCGTGCAGGTGACGGGTTCCTTCGGGCGGACCATGCCCAGGAGCGCGTCAGCGCCCCGGACCCGTCGTCACCGTCCGCTCCGCCGAGAAGCCACCCCAAGTGCCGTCCGGCAGCATCGCCCGGAGCCGGACCCGGTGGCTGACACCGGCGTCCCGTCCCACGTAGAAGCTGTACGTGGCCCGGTCGCGCGGCGCGTCCCCGCCGTACACCAGAGACGTGGCGGGCCGGCCGTCCAGGTAAATCCGGTACTCGGTGAGCTCACCGTCCACGCGCGGCGGCACCCAGCTCAGGTCGACGTAGTACGCCCCGTCCACGCGGTGGCTCGTCGCCCGGAAGCCGGTGGGGGCCGTCGCACGGCCGTCGTCCGTGCCCGGCGTGGTGACAGGGACGGCGGAAGCGGCGGGGGAGACGTTCCCGGCCGCGTCCCTGGCCCGGACGGTGAACGAGTAGGCCGTGCCGGGCCGCAGCCCCGTGACCACGGCGGCCGTCTGGGACCCGCTCACGCTGTGGATCTTCGCTTCGCCCTGATGGATGTCGTACGACGCCACGCCCCGGTCGTCCGTCGAGGCGGACCAGGACAGCTGGACCGCCCGGCTGCCCACCGCCCGGCCGCGCGGCGCCGACGGGCGGGCCGGTGCGGAGTGGTCGTCCGCGACGGCCGCGGGTGTCCTCGCCCGGACTTCCCGGCTGCGCGGTCCCAGCCGCCCCTCGGCGTCCCGCGCCCGCACGGTGAAGGCATACAGGGCGGAGGGCCGGAGCCCGGTGACGTCCACCATGTGCTTCGAGCCGGGCACTTCCCCGACCTTCGTGGTGTCGCGATACACCTCGTAGACATCGGCCCTGGCGGTCGTGTTCCACATGACGTGCACGCTCGTCGCCGTGCCCGCGGTCGCGGTGACGCCTGTCGGCGCGCCGGGCGGAGAGCCGCCGTCCCCTTCGCCCGTGCCGGTCCAGCCGCAGGAGGCGACCGGGACGAGAGCCGCGCAGAGCGCGAGGCGGCGGAAGCAGGAGGGGAGAGAGGAAACGCCTCGCACGACACGGCCTCCCGGGGCGGCACTCGGGAATGGTCCGGACCAATATGGCGCGGCTGGCGCGATCACATCAAGAGGGCGGGCGCAGGGAGCCCTCCGTGCGGGCATCACCTACCGCCGTTCGTGACCACCCGGGAGAGTTACGTATGCTGAAGTTCCTCACGGCCGAACTCCTGGCGGACACCAGGGAGTTCGGGCCTGTCGCGCGGACCGCTGTCGTCGCAGATCCCGCGCCGGCACGGGTGGCCGGGCAGGCCTGGGTTCTTACGTGGACTCAGGCCCCCGGTCCCTGTCGGAGGTTGGTGCCGTGCACCGTCCGGCCCCTCAGCGGTGGCCGGTGATCGTTTCCGGGGACAGATTGGGCTGAGTGCCCGTCAGGTTCCCCACGAGAGGCTCCTCCATCGTGCGTGTCCAGTCGCTCACACTGGCCGCGGCCAGCGCCGCCCTGCTCGCTCCGACGACACCGCCCGCCGCCCCGCCCCAGGTGGCGTGGCGTGGCGCCCTGCTCGCTCCGACGACGCCGCCCGCTGCCTCGCCTCGGGTGGCGGGGCGTGGCGCCCTGCTTGCTCCGACGACGCCGCCCGCTGCCTCGCCTCGGGTGGCGTGGCGCGGTGTCCTGCTCGCTCCGGCGAGACCGCCCGCTGCCTCGCCTCGGGTGGCGTGGCGTGGTGCCCTGCTCGCTCCGGCGGCACCGCCCGCTGCCTCGCCTCGGGTGGCGTGGCGCGGTGTCCTGCTCGCTCCGGCGAGACCGCCCGCTGCCTCGCCTCGGGTGGCGTGGCGTGGTGCCCTGCTCGCCCCGGCGAGACCGCCCGCTGCCTCGCCTCGGGTGGCGGGGCGTGGTGCCCTGCTTGCTCCGGCGGCACCGCCCGCTGCCTCGCCTCGGGTGGCGGGGCGTGGTGCCCTGCTCGCTCCGGCGGCACCGCCCGCTGCCTCGCCTCGGGTGGCGGGGCGTGGTGCCCTGCTCGCTCCGGCGGCACCGCCCGCTGCCTCGCCTCGGGTGGCGGGGCGTGGTGCCCTGCTCGCCCCGCCGGCACCGCCCGCCGCCCCGCCTCGGGCTACGTGGCGCGAGAACCCCGTCAGCGCCGCCGACCTGCTGGCCAAGGTGCGGGACTGTACTCCGGTCTCCCGCGGCCGTTACCGCAGCGACAACGGCACACCCGCGCACATCCCGGTCTGCGGCACCCGTGAAGCCGTCTTCTGGAAGGCCGACATGGACATCGACTGCGACGGCCGCCCCGGACCCCGCTGCAACCGCCGCACGGACCCGTATTTTTCCGACAGCACGGCCTACGCACAGTCAGACGGCCGCCCCCTGAGCCCCGAACGCCTCCCCTTCATCGTCGTGCCCGCCCCCAGCCGTATCTGGGACTACCGGGAGCACGGCGTGGGCGGCGGGTCCGTCGCGGCCGTCGTCTTCCGCGACCGTGTGCAGTACGCGGTCGTCGGTGACACGGGCCCGCAGGACATCATCGGAGAGGCGTCCTACGCGACCGCCAAGGCTCTCGGTATCCGCGCCGACCCGCAGGGCGGCGGCACCCCGTCCGGCGTCACCTACATCGTCTTCAAGGACGCCCGTGTGTCACCCATCGAGGACCACGCGGCGGCCGTGACGGCGGGGGAGCGGCTGGCGAGGCGATTCGTCGGCGCACGCTGAGCGATTGACGGAGCATCAGGAAAAGCGTCGGGGAACCTCTGCCGCCCGGTCGCCGACGGCCGGGCCGGGAACGCCACTGTCCGGCGCGCCCGGCCCGGTCTCACACCTTCCGGTAGGTGTACGCCTCCGCGGCCGCCGACTCCACCGCCGCCAGATCGGCCCCGGTGGCCGCCGTGACGACCGCGGCCACGGCTCCCTCCACGAACGGGGCGTCCACCAGCCGGGTCTGCTCGGGGAGTTCGTCGCCCTCCGCCAGCAGTGCCTTCACGGTGAGCACCGCGCTGCCCAGATCGGTCAGGACGGCGACGCCGGCACCGCGGTCGACGGACGCGGCCGCCGCGGCGATCAGTTCGGCACTCGTGCCGAGCCCGCCGCCCTCGGTGCCGCCCGCCGGGGCGACGGGCACCGCCGGGCCACCGCCCGCGAGCCCTTTCGCCAGCGCGGCGACCGACGCGGCCACCTCCGCGCTGTGCGACACCAGCACGATCCCCACGAGCCGCTCGTCACTCACCTGCTGCCTCCGCGAGTCCGGCGACGAGCAGCGCCGCCGACGTGGCACCCGGATCCTGGTGCCCGATGCTGCGCTCGCCCAGATAGCTCGCCCGGCCCTTGCGCGCCTGCAAGGGCGTCGTCGCCACGGCGCCCTCCTCGGCGGCGGTCCGGGCCGCCGCGAACGAGTCGCCCAGCGCGTCCACCGCGGGCACCAGCGCGTCGATCATGGTCTTGTCGCCCGGCGCGGCACCGCCCAGCGTCATGACCGCTTCCACCCCGGCCCGCAGCGCCTCGGCCAGCTGCTCCGCGCTGACCTCGGCGGCATCCCCGAGCGCCTTGCCGGTACGGCGCAGCAGCGTCCCGTACAGCGGGCCCGAGGCACCGCCGACCGTCGAGATCAGCTGGCGCCCGGCGAGCGTCAGGATCCCGCCGGGCGTGCCGGGAGCCTCCTTCTCCAGGGTCGCCGTCACGGCCGTGAAACCACGCTGGAGGTTGCTGCCGTGGTCGGCGTCCCCGATGGGGGAGTCGAGGGCGGTGAGCCGTTCCGCCTCACGGTTCACGGACGCGGCGGTCACCGTCATCCAACGGCGGAAGAAATCGGCGTCGAGCACTGGATCTCCTTGCCTGGTAGGTATGTGGTGATCCTCTACCCCTTCCGCGTCACACGCCCCAGCGCAGACCGGGCGTCTTCACCGGCGCGTCCCACAGCCGCAGCAGCTCCTCGTCGACCTGGCACAGGGTGACGGAGGCGCCCGCCATGTCCAGGGAGGTGACGTAGTTGCCCACGAGGACGCGGGCGACGGGGACGCCGCGGGCGGCGAGCACCCGGTGCACCTCGGCGTTGAAGCCGTACAGTTCGAGCAGGGGCGTCGCCCCCATGCCGTTGACGAGGACCAGCACGGGATTGCGCGGCCTCAGGTCTTCCACCACCGCCTCGACGGCGACCTCGGCGATCTCGCCGGACGTCATCATCGCTCGCCGCTCCCGGCCGGGTTCGCCGTGGATGCCGATGCCCAACTCCAGTTCTCCGGGCGGCAGATCGAAGGTGGGGCTGCCCTTGGCCGGTGTGCTGCACGCGCTCAGCGCGACACCGAAACTGCGGGAGTTCTCGTTGACCTGCCGGGCGATGGCCTCGACCCGCTCCAGCGGCATGCCCTCGTCGGCGGCGGCGCCCGCGATCTTCTCCACGAACAGGGTCGCGCCGGTACCGCGCCGCCCCGCCGTGTAAAGGCTGTCGGTCACCGCCACGTCATCGTTGACCAGCACCTTCGCGATCTGGATGCCCTCGTCCTCGGCCAGTTCGGCGGCCATGTCGAAGTTGAGCACGTCACCGGTGTAGTTCTTCACGATGAAGAGCACCCCGGCCCCGCTGTCCACGGCGGCGGCCGCGCGCAGCATCTGGTCGGGCACCGGGGAGGTGAACACCTCGCCCGGACAGGCCGCCGACAGCATGCCGGGCCCCACGAACCCCCCGTGCAGCGGCTCGTGCCCCGAGCCACCGCCCGAGACCAGCCCCACTTTCCCGGCCACGGGAGCGTCCCGCCGTACGATCACCCGGTTCTCCACGTCCACGGTCAGATCCGGGTGGGCCGCCGCCAGACCACGCAGCGCGTCCGCGACCACGGTCTCCGGGACGTTGATCAGCATCTTCACGGGTACCTCCTGGTGAGACTGGAACGTGCGCCTCTGGCCTTCATCCTCGCAGGCTGCCTCAGGCTTGACCAGTTGTCGATCTTGGCGTTTCACGGCCGTCGACAGCGGGTCGCGGCGGACTGATGCCGACTCGACGCCGACTTGATGACGGGCCGTCACGTGCGGGCGGTGGTCACCTGCAGGAAGAGGCCCTGAGGTTCTTCAGGGGCCCTCGCGATGTCTCCGGGGTAGTGATCTCCTTAATATGGGTAAAAGCCACGCAAAAGGCACTTAGGCGCCCGTAATGACCAGAAGGTGCACGTCATGGATCCATGGCTGATCTGGTTGATCATCGCAGCCGTATTGGCGGTGGCGGAGATCCTCACCCTGACCGCTGCGCTCGGGATGCTGAGTGCGGCCGCGTTGGTCACGGCGGGTTCCGCCGCGGTCGGACTGCCACTGCCTTTCCAGTTCCTGGTCTTCACCGCCGTCGCTACCGTCACCTTGCTGTTCGTGCGCCCCGTCGCGCTGCGCCACATGCTCCCTTCCCAGACGGCACGGTTCGGCGTGGACGCCCTGGTCGGCAAGGGCGCCTATGTCGTCTCGGAAGTGACGGGCATGGGCGGCAGGGTCCGTATCGACGGTGAGGAGTGGACGGCCCGCGCCTTCGACGAGACGCTGGTGATTCCTGCTGGAAAGACCGTCGACGTCATAGAGATCAGCGGCGCCACCGCGATCGTCTACCCACGGGACTGAGAACCATGGAAACCTCGGCGTTCCTGATTGTCGGCCTGATCCTCGCGCTGTTCGCGGTTTTCACCGTGGTGCGGGCGGTCCGTATCGTTCCCCAGGCCCGGGCCCGTAACGTCGAGCGGCTCGGCCGCTACCACCGGACCCTGAACCCCGGCCTCAATCTCGTCATCCCGTACATCGACCGGGTCCATCCGGTGATCGACCTACGGGAACAGGTCGTCTCCTTCAAGCCGCAGCCGGTCATCACCGAGGACAATCTGGTCGTCGAGATCGACACCGTCCTTTATTTCCAGGTCACCGATCCGCGAGCGGCTTTCTACGAGATCGCGAGCTTTCTCCAGGCGGTCGAGCAGTTGACGGTCACCACGCTGCGCAATGTCGTGGGATCCATGGACCTGGAGAAGACCCTCACCTCGCGCGACACGATCAACAGCCAGCTCCGTGGCGTCCTGGACGAGGCCACCGGCAAGTGGGGGCTCAGGGTCAACCGCGTGGAGATCAAGGCCATCGACCCCCCGCAGTCCATCAAGGACGCGATGCAGAAGCAGATGCGAGCCGAGCGGGACAAGCGAGCCGCGATCCTCGGGGCCGAAGGGCAGCGCCAGTCACAGATACTCACCGCCGAAGGCGACAAGCAGGCCGCCGTCCTGCGCGCGGAGGGCAACCGTACCGCCGCGATCCTCCAGGCCGAGGGCCAGTCCCGGGCCATCGACGAGGTGTTCCAGGCCGTGCACCGCAACGACCCCGACCCCAAGCTGCTCGCCTGGCAGTACCTCCAGACGCTGCCCCAGCTGGCGCAGGGCTCGGGCAGCACCTTCTGGGTGATCCCCAGTGAGGTCACCTCCGCACTCCAGGGTGTGTCCCGCGCCTTCAGCGAGGCACTGCCCCCGTCACCGGCCACGCGCGAGAAACCCACGGACGACATGGCTGCCCAGGCCGCCGACGACACGGCGCAGGCGGCACAAGCCGCCGCCGCGGCCCTCGCGGACGCGGCCAAGGCCGATCGCGCCGCCCCCGGACCTCTCCCGTCCCGGCCCCCTGGCTGACAGCGGTCGGGGTCAGGGAGTCACGACATGCTGCTCTCCGCACCGATCATGTCGGTGACGGCCCGTATGCCGCCTTCGGCGAGGGCGGCGCGCTGCCTGTCCGCTCCGGTCCCGTTCTGCAGAAGCCGGTGGACCAGGGCCGTCACCTGCCGGGTCGCGCCGGACGCGTCGAGCGCCGGAGCGACGTGCCGCAGGAGCTGGTACAGCACGTCTCCGGCCCGGCGCGGCCGGCCGCTCGGGCAGATCAAGGTGTCGCTCAGACCGTGCCGGGCGGCATGCCACAGGGCGACCTGGAGAAGCTCAGGCGCGCAGTCGGGCACCGGTGCCCCGGCGGCCGTTTCCGTGAGGGCGGTGTCCACGAGAGCGTGAGTCATGCCCGCGAGCATGACCGCGTCGTCAGCGCGCAGTTGAACGTCCAGGCACCGCACCTCGACGGTGGGGTACCGGGCCGACAGACGGGCCTGCCAGTACAACTGCCCGCTGTCCGAGATCACACCGGTCTCCAGCAGTTGCGTCACCCGCCGGTCGTAGTCGGCCACGTCACGGAAGAACGGCGGCGCGCCGCTGACCGGCCAGCGGCCGAAGATCACGGTGCGCCAGCTGGCGAAGCCGGTGTCGTGACCGTCCCAGAGCGGAGAGTTCGCCGACATGGCCGTCAGCGTCGGCAGCCAGACCCGGAGCCGGTTCAGGACCTGTACGCCCGTCTCCCGGCTGGGCACGGCCACGTGCACGTGCATGCCGTTGACCAGCTGCTCCGCCACCAGCTGGGGCGCCTGCGTGAGCATGGCCCGGTAACGGGCCTGGTCGGTGACGGCCACCGGGTGACGATGGCGCAGCGGGGGCGTCCCGCAGGCCGCGATCCGGCAGCCGTGCGTTTCCGCCGCCGCCCCGATGGCGTGCCGCAGCCGCAGCAGATGTCCCCCTGCCTCCTCCAGCGTGCCGCACACCGGCGTGGCCACCTCGACCTGCGCCTGCAGCAGCTCGCACTGCACCTCCTGGTCGGCCACGAGATGCGCCAGACCCGCCGACGCACGCACCTTGTCGGCCAGGGGTACCGGCAGCCCGGTAACCGGGTCGAGGAGCAGGTACTCCTCTTCCACACCGATCGTCGTCATCGGTCACCCTCTGTTCTGCCCCGTCACCGGGGCCGGATCGCGCGGCGCCGGCCGGACGCTGTCGTCCGGCCGCTCACGCGTGCCCCGAGTGCCGCGGCCACGGCAGGACAAACCATGGCAAAAAGCGATTATGCGGCGACTCGGAGATGCCGGGTACTCGTTTCGTTCGGCGGCGGAGGCGGGCAGGAGGCGCCCGGCTCGGGCAGACGTGAGGAGGTACGGGATGGGACTGCGCAATCACGTGGTGGTGGTGACCGGAGCGTCCAGCGGGATCGGACGGGCCACGGCCGAGGCGTTCGCGCGCAAGGGCTGCGCCGTGGTGCTGGCCGCGCGACGCGAGGAGGCGCTGGAGGCGACGGCCCACGCGTGCGCGAAGCACCGCGGGGCACGGACACTGGTCGTGCCGACCGACACGACGGACGTCCAGGCGGTCGAGGACCTGGCGCGGCGTGCCGTGGAGGGGTTCGGCCGGATCGACGTCTGGGTCAACAACGCGGCCGTCAACGCCTTCGGCCGTTTCGAGGACGTGCCGCTGGAGGACTTCCGCAGGGTCCTGGACGTCAATGTCATGGGCTACGTGCACGGGGCCCGGGCGGCTTTGAAGGTGATGCGGGAGCAGGGCACGGGGACGTTGATCAACATCGCGTCCATCGTGGGTGCGGTGGCGCAGCCGTACAGCCACCCGTACGGCATGTCCAAGCACGCCGTACGCGGGCTCGGCTCCAGCCTTCGGCAACAGCTCCGGGTGGAGGGTGTGAAGGGCATCGAGGTGTGCACGGTGCTGCCCGCGACCATCGACACGCCGCACTTCCAGCAGGCGGCCAACTACACGGGGCGCAAGGTGGTGGCCATGCCGCCCGTCTACAGTCCCGAGCGGGTCGCCCGGACAGTCGTGCGACTCGCCCGCCGGCCGCGTCGGGAAGTCGTGGTCGGCCCCGCGGGCCGCGCTCTGGTGCGCCAGTCCCGGATGGCACCCGGACTCGCGGAGCGGGCCATGGCACGGCAGACGGACAAGACCCATCTGTTCCACGACGAGCAGGCTCCGGCCACGCACGGAGCGCTGCACGTACCGGCCGAGGGTGAGGGGTCGGTGCACGGCGGCTGGGGCGGGCGGCGGCGCACCGCGCTGCGCAGGACGGCCGTCGCCGCCGCACTGGCGGGAGCGGCCGTGGCCGCCGGGCGGCGGATGCATCACGGCCCGGCGGGCGCCTGACGGGCAGCGCGCGGCCACCGGGCACGGGTCACGTGCCCGTACCCGGTGGCCGCGTGGGGGTGCGCCCCGGGTCGCCCGTCCTCAGCCGACTTCCCGTCCCGGGCGGGCCCCGGTCGTCCTCATGACGACGTCCTCGCCATGCCGTCCGCCCGGGCCCCGTGTGCAGGTGCCGGAGCATGGACGTTCTCGATGACGAACCCGCTGCGTACCCGTGCCGGAACGCGGGTCAGCGGGATGCGCAGGTCCTGTTCGGGCACGTCGTACTCCAGCCGGGCCAGCCGCGGCCCGATGGCCCGCAGCAGGGCGACCGTGACGTCCTCGCCGGGGCAGCGGTGCCCGGCGGTGCGGTCGCCGCCGCCCTGGGGGATCAGCTCGTCGCGCGCGGGCGGCCGGTCGAGGAAGCGCTGCGGTTCGAAGGTGTACGGATCGTCCCAGAGGGCGGGGTCGTGGTTCTGCCCGTAGAGGTCGAGCAGGACCATCGTGCCGGCGGGAATCGGTTCTCCCCGCCACTCCAGATCGGCGACGGCCTGGCCGCCGACGAAGGGAGCGAAGGGGTAGAAGCGCCGCAGCTCGTGGGCGAACGCCACGGCGTAGGCGGAGTCGTCCTCGCCCAGGCGTTCCCGCAGGCCGGGCCGCAGGCGCAGCGCGTGACCGGTGTAGGCGACGAACCAGGACACCGCGACGGTCGGGCGGATCACATTGAGCAGTTCGACCGCGGCGGTGTGCGCGTCGAGGAGCCGGCCGTCGGCGTCCCGGTGCCGGGCCACCACGTCCAGTGCCGACTCGGGCCGCGCGGTGACGGACTCCGCCCGTACGTCCTCGACCAGACGTCCCAGCCACGCCTCGCTGCGGGCCCGGGCGCGGCGGGCCCGCCAGTGGCGCGGCCCCGGCGTGGCGAAACCGTCGACCATGGCGATCAGGTCCCGCGCGACCCCATCGGCGTCGTCCAGGGGGATTCCGACCCACCGGCACACGCCCCGGGTGAGCACGCGGCTCGTTTCGTCGAAGAGCACGACCCGGCGGCCGGACCACGACTTCACAGCCTCGTCCCACACCGCGGTGACGTGGTCCACCAGCCCGGCGACCGCCTCGGCACCGGTGAGCAGGGAGAGGAACATCCCCTTGCGCACGCGGTGGTCCTGCCCGTCCAGGGTGTGCACGGCTCCGTGTCCGAACAGCGTGCTCAGCACCGGGCCGGGCAACGCCGTCCGGCGCTCCACATGCCGCTCGTCGTAGAAGAACCGCACCGCCTCGGGGCCGTACAGAGCGACGGCGTGCTGTCCCATCAGCCGGGCGCGCACGAGCGGAGCGGTGGTGCGGCGCCTCCGGTCGGGCAGCCACGTGTACCCCTTGGTCAGGAGGGCGAGAGAGCTGTCGATGATCGGTGTACGACGACTCTGGTTCATGGCGCGGCGAGTGCCCGGCGGCCCCGGCGGGAAACGCCGGCGCTCGTCCGGCCGGTATCCCACGCCGGACGACGACGAGGAACTGCCGCTCTGCCCCGCTACGGCTGTGCGGCGATCACGGCCGTGGGTTCGTGCGCTGCCACCGGGGACGTGCGTCCTGACCACGGCGCCCGGCGACCGAGGCACAGCGCGGGCACTGGCGCCGTACCCGGTCCGCCGCACCGCCGGACTCCGGGAAGGTGTCCGGCCAGGTCACGTGCGGGAAGCGGACCAGCCGGGAGCGGCTGAGGGACAGTCCGCAGACGGTCTGGTTCAGCCCCGGCTCCCAGGCGTGCACCTCGCCGGACGGCAGGCGGCGCCGGCCCTCCTCCTCGTCGGTCCACTGTCCGGACGCTGCGACGGCGTACTGCTTGACGCGAGCCATGGCGTGGCATCCCGGATCAGCCGGCCGCGTGGTCGACGCGCAGCCGCACCTGCTCCTCCAGGCGCTGAAGGCTGGTGTCCAGGGCGTCGCGGACCATCGTCTCGCCGGGGTCGTGGCGCTCGTCGAAGAACGACAGGTGCACCGTCACCTCACTGGCTCCGCCGCTGATGCCGGCGACCTGGAGCCAGCCCGCGTAGCTGCCCTGGTCGCGGGTGCCCCATTCGAGCCGCATCTGGTCGCGCCGGGCACGCAGCAGGGCGGAGGTGTCCTCGTCGGTGCGGTCCTCGTGCACGGTGACCGCGGGCAGCTCCTCGGCCTCGACATGCAGGGCCTCCGGCAGCCAGGTGTCCAACTGGCCGATGTTCGCGGCCTGGTCGAAGACCTGCTCGGGCTGTGCGGGCATCGTGCGGGAACGTTCGTACTCGGTCATCGCGGCACCGGCCTCGCTTCGGGTTCGTTCAGCGCACCGCGTTCCCGGCCTGCCCGGCCGTAACCCTCCGGGCTCCGTTTGCCGTCGATGCTGGTGGGGACCCGGCCGAGCATGAACGCAACGCCACGCCGTCGGCCGGCGGGGGAGAACCGGGACCCGGGGCTGGACGACGTGCTGCCGGCCTCCGACGGCTGGAACCGCCACCAGGACGGGGGCAAGCATGAGAGGAACGACCGGGATCTCGTCGCGCAGGGGAGTGGAACACGACCAGGTGCCGCCCATGAACACCTCAACAGTGACTGACAGCCGCCTCGCCCGGCGGCTGCACAGGCTCCTCGACCGCACCCGGCGGAACTACGCGGCGGGGCACGACCGGCCGCTGGGCGGCTATCTCGCGGCCATGGCGGGCTTCGCGGCGTACACGGCGGCCTGGACCACGGCGGTACGGCGCCTCGGGCGCCCGCTGCCCGAGCGGCCCGAGCCGTGGGACGTCGCACTGACCTCGGTGGCCACGTTCCGGCTCAGCCGACTGCTGAGCAAGGCATCGGTGACCAGCCCGCTGCGCGCC
The DNA here is from genome assembly GCF_014205255.1 of Streptomyces caelestis. Lineage (GTDB taxonomy): Bacteria > Actinomycetota > Actinomycetes > Streptomycetales > Streptomycetaceae > Streptomyces > Streptomyces caelestis. Next base: position 8,412,341 of record NZ_JACHNE010000001.1, read on the forward strand.
CCCTTCACGAGGTACGTCGGCCCGCAAGGCCCCGCCGAACTGCACGAGGAGGCGCGGCCCGAGCCCGGCAGGCACACCGCCGGCGAGCTCGCGACCTGCCCGTTCTGCATGAGCGTCTGGGTGGCCACGACCCTGACCGCCGGCCAGCTGCTCTGGCCCCGCCCGACCCGCACCGCCATGGGCACGCTCGCGGCCCTGGCCGGGGCGGACGCGCTGCAACTGGCGTACAGCGCGCTGGTGACAACGACGGAGAAGACGTCAGACGAACAGATGTGACGGCGTGAGCCGACACGACCGGCCAGTCCGGGTGCAGTGGGACTGGCCGGTCCTGCTGTGACTGGCCGGTCCCGCTGTGCTCACGGGCCCCGGCGAGCACTCCCTCCGCCATGCCGAGAGGATGTATCCCTGAAGGGAGACGCCCGACCGGCGACACCAGGGCAGTCAGTCAGGGGCGACAGAACGTGCTCCTCCGCGGCCCGCGAGCTCAGCACGTCGTCGGCGGCGGTCGGTACGGCGTCGAACTCCGCGCGTCCGCCGGCCGCGAGCCGTTGCCCGAAAGGGTCGGCGTCGCCGTCGATCACCACACCCGGAAGGGCGGGATCGACCACGACGGCGACCGGTTCGCCGGTGTCGGCCCGCACCGCCCGCACGGCGAGACGGTCGGCGACCCGGCTGAGCGCTACGCCGACAGGGGCACGGTTCGGGGGCACACTGGAAGGGTGCTGCCGGTGCTCACGAGGGGGTGTCGGGCGATGGCAATGTCAGAGCGTGTGACCCTGCGGTGGTGGCGATGGCGGCGCAACGCGCTCAAGCGGCGTATCGACGTCGTCGAAGCCTGGGTCGTGCTCGCCGGCTGGGTGTTCGCCCTGCTCGGTGGTCTGGGCGCCGGCCTGATGGCGGCGGACGCGGTCGAGCGGGCCGTCGAACGGCAGCGGACCGAGACCCGTCGGGTCCCGGCGGTCGCCGTCGAGGACGCGCCGGGCCCGTCACCGGCCCGCGCGGCGAGCGATCACCGGGTGTGGGCCAAGGTGCGGTGGACCGCGCCGGACGGCTCCACGCACACGGACGAGGCGCGGGTGCCACCCAGGACTCCCGCCGGGAACACGATCCCCGTCTGGGTGAACAGGAACGGTGACATCACGGCCCCACCGGTGTCCGCGGGCGAGGCCTGGCTGCACACGACCCTGGGCGGCGGGCTCGCGGGAGCCCTCGCGGGCGGGGTGGTACTGGGCGCCACCTGGCTGACACGGCTGTCCCTGGATCGCCGGCGCATGGCCCAGTGGGACGCGGAGTGGGAGCGGATCGATACACGACGGGGCTGGAAGACGAGCTGACCACCTCCCCCGGCCGGCCTTCGCATGGGGGCAGGGGAGTGCGGCCGCGCCCCGCTGGCCGGGGCTTTCGTGCACCGGGCTGCGCATGGTGGGCAGGGGGGTGTGCGGCGTGTGCCGCTGCCTGGGGGCTTTCGTACGCCGGGCTGCGCATGGTGGGCAGGGGGTGTGCGGCGGTGTGCCGCCGGCGGTGGGGTTTCCGTGGGCCGGGCTTCCGCGTGCCGGGCAGTGCCGGCGCCGCCGGCCGGGTCTGCCCGGTGCCGGGCTGGGGTACGGCGGGCAGGGGAGCGCGGCGGGTGAGCCGCTGGTCCGGGGCATTCGCATGCCGGTTCGCGCAGGGAGAGCAGGGTTTGTGCGGTGCCGCGGCGGTGGGACTGCCGCGTGCCGCCGGAGGAGCACCGGCCGGTGATGCCGTACCGGCTGTGGTCGGTCCGTCAGGTGCGGCCGACGGTGTCCTGGTCGTCGACGGTCTCGTGGGTGCTTGGCGGAACAGGTGCCGTCGCGCCCCGGGACGTGGTGCTTCTCCGGCGCAGTCGCCCGGTCAGGGCGGTGGCCACGGGCTCGGTATAGCGGGCGGTCAGGGGGCCGAGAAGGACCAGGATGAGCACGTACGCCGTGGCCAGGGGGCCGAGGGAGGGTTCGATGCCGGCCGTGACGGCGAGGCCGGCGATGACGATGGAGAACTCGCCGCGGGCCACGAGCGTGCCGCCGGCGCGCCAGCGGCCCTTGGGTCCGATCCCGGCGCGGCGCGCGGCCCAGTAGCCGGTGGCGATCTTCGTCGCAGTGGTGACGGCCGCCAGGGCGAGGGCCGGCAGCAGCACGGGCGGGATGCTGGCGGGGTCGGTGTGCAGGCCGAAGAAGACGAAGAACACCGCGGCGAACAGGTCCCGCAGCGGCGCGAGCAGGCTCGTCGCGCCCTCGGCGACCTCGCCGGACAGCGCGATGCCCACCAGGAAGGCACCCACGGCCGCGGACACCTGGAGCTGCTGCGCGAGCCCGGCGACCACCAGGGTCACGCCGAGCACCACCAGCAGCAGCTTCTCGGGGTCGTCGCTGGAGACGAAGCGAGAGACATGGCGGCCGTAGCGCACCGCGAGGACGAGTACGAGTGTGGCCACGCCCAGGGCGATGGCCAGCGTGACGGCGCCCGCGGCCAAGCCCACCCCGGCCAGCAGGGCGGTGACGATCGGCAGGTAGACCGCCATGGAGAGGTCCTCGAGGACCAGGATGCTCAGGATGGCCGGCGTCTCCCGGTTGCCGAGCCGCCCCAGCTCGCCCAGGACCTTGGCGATGACGCCGGAGGAGGAGACCCAGGTGACACCGGCCAGCACGACGGCGGCGACCGGACCCCAGCCGAGCAGCAGGGCGAGCACCGCACCGGGCAGGGCGTTGAGGGCGGCGTCGACGACGCCGGCCGGGTAGTGGGTCTTGAGGTTGGAGACGAGGTCGGTGGCCGTGTACTCCAGGCCCAGCATGAGCAGCAGCAGGATGACGCCGATCTCGGCGCCGATGGCGACGAAGTCCTCGCTGGCGACCAGCGGCAGCAGCCCGCCCTCGCCGAAGGCGAGCCCGGCCAGCAGGTAGAGCGGGATCGGCGAGAAGCTGAAGCGCCCGGCGAGGCGGCCGAGCAGCCCGAGCCCGAGGATGAGGCAGCCGAACTCGATCAGGAAGACCGCGGAGGAGTGCATGACGGGTCACTCCCGCCCGAGTATCACGGCGGCCGCCTCCACGCCCTCGCGGGTCCCGATGACGATGAGCGTGTCACCGCCGGCGAGCCGGAAGTCCGGCGCGGGGGAGGGTATCGCCTCGGCCCGGCGCAGCACCGCCACGATGGACGCGCCGGTGTCGGTGCGGATCCGGGACTCGCCCAGCAGCCGGCCGTTCCAGTGCGAGGAGCCGGACAGTTCGATCCGCTCGGCGACGAGCCCCAGGTCGGTCGTGGACAGCAGGTTCGGCGTGTGGTGCGCGGGCATCAGCGCGTCGATGAGCGTCGCGGCCTCCTCCGCCGTCAGACGCACCGACAGGTCGCAGGCGTCCGGGTCGTCCCTGCGGTAGGCGCTGATGGTCCGGTGTCCGTCGCGGTGGGCGACGACGGACAGCCGGTGGCTGTCCCGGGCCGTCAGGTCGTAGCGGACACCGATGCCCGGCAACGGCGTACTGCTGAGGCGCGGCGCGCTCATGTCTGTCCCCCTTCCGTCGGCGTGTGTGCTCCTGAGAATCGCCTGCGGGGGCCGCGCCCGGACGAGCGCCCAGATCCGGCCTGTGAGGTCATCCTAGGCGGCCGGGCGGGACCGCACCCGTCCTGCTTGCGCTATCTGGAGGGCTGCGGGACAGGGGTTGACGACGGGAAGGGAGTGGCCGCGGGCAGCCTCGCCGTCGCCCCCTCCACCTGCCGTACGGTGCCTGCCCCCGGCCGGGTGCCCGTGCTCACGCCGGTGGACAGGTGGGACCAGGCTCCCAGCGCCAGAGCCACGGCGGCGGCGGTGGCGACGACCCGTCCCACGCGCCGGACCTTGGCACGGCGGTCCAGGTCGCGCCAGGCCACGCGGACCCACAGGTCCTCCGGCTGCCACAGGTCACCGACGGCGTACGGGGGTTGGAGCTGCCGTCCCGCCGCCCGTTCCCTCGCGGAAGGCTCCCTGGGAGCGGAGGCGCGTATGGCCTGCTCGCTGTCCGTGAGGAACCTCAGCCACACGTCGTCCGGGATCGGGGGAGTGCCGTCCGGCTCGTCGGGCGTTCCCCGTCCGCCGCCCGGTCGTTCGGTGGTCACGTCCCGTCATCTCCTCTCCGACCATCGGCCTGATCGCTGCGCAACGCAAGATCAGTATGCCGCCCGGTACGCGAGGTCGCTCCTTCACGGGTGCCGATGCACCGCGTGCGAGACCGACTTGGTACCGCCGCGTGCGGTGAGGCCGCCGTCGGCCGGGCCAGGATCGTGATGACCCGGGAGCACCGTGGTGTCAGGCGACGGCGGGTGCCTCCGGCAGGACGTGGTCGCCGACCTTGTCGGTGCTCAGGCACAGCGAGCAGACGACGGCGTCGTGCGTCCGGCAGGCGGCCACGTCCGGCCTCTCGAACGTCTGCCGGCACACGTGGCACTCGTAGGTGACGGCACTGGGGTTGCCGTCCTCGTCCAGGAGCGGCTCGGCGATGCCGTCGTCGGTGCGGCGCAGGTAGTACCTGCCCTTGGTGACCACGGCCATCAGCGGGGTGAGGACGAACGCGATGACGGCGGCGGCGACGGGGGAGTACGGCTGGAGGGCGTCGCCCAGCGTGTGGAAGTACATGGCGATGGACAGCCCGGAGGCGGCGACGAAGGCGACGACCCCGACCGGGTTGACGGCGTAGAGCATGCCGCGGCGGAACTCGGGTGCGTGCGGGGACAGCTTCAGCACGTACTTGTTGATGCCGATGTCGGTGGCCACGGTGACCACCCAGGCGATCGCGCAGTTCGAGTAGAAGCCCAGGGTGCCGTTGAGGAAGCTGAACATGTCGGCCTCCATCAGGGCGAGCGCGAAGCCCAGGTTGACCAGGACGAAGACCAGCCGGCCCGGGTAGCGCCTCGTGACGCGGGTGAAGGAGTTGGTCCAGGCGAGGGAGCCGGAGTACGCGTTCGTCACGTTGATCTTGATCTGGCTGATCACGACCAGGGCCACGGCCAGCGGGAGGACGAGCCAGGACGGCATCATCGCGTCGAAGGCGTGCTTGAACTGCTGGATCGGCTCGGGTGCGGCGGCGGGACCGACCTCGGCGATGATGTAGACCGCGAGGAACACGCCGATGGCCTGCTTCAGCGCGCCCAGCACCACCCAGCCCGGCCCGGCCATCACCACGGCCGTCCACCAACTCCGCTTGTTCGCCTCGGTCTTGGGCGGCATGAAGCGCAGGTAGTCGATCTGCTCGCCGATCTGCGCGATCAGCGACAGACACACGCCCGCGCCCAGCAGCACGGAGGCGGTGTTGACGCCGCCGTCCCCGTCGGTGCCCGCGTAGGCGAGGAAGCGGTCGACGGTCCCCGGGTCGGTGGCGACCAGGTACACCAGCGGGCCGACCATCAGCAGCAGCCAGATCGGCGTGGTCCACACCTGGAGCTTGCTCAGCGCGGTCATGCCGTAGATGACCAGCGGGATCACCATGACCGTGGACACCAAGTACCCCAGCCACAGCGGCAGTCCGAGGCCCAGCTTCAGGCCCTGAGCCATGATCGAGCCTTCGAGGGCGAAGAAGATGAAGGTGAAGCTGGCGAAGATGACGCTGGTGAGGACCGAGCCGAAGTAGCCGAAGCCCGAGCCGCGCGTGATCAGGTCCAGGTCGATGTTGTAGCGGGCCCCGTAGTAGGCCAGTGGGAAGCCGGTCACGAAGATGACGACGGCGGCGACGGCGATCGCCAGCAGCGCGTTGCCGGTCCCGTGGGCCAGACCGATGCCGGCTCCGATGGAGAAGTCGGCCATGTAGGCGATGCCGCCCAGCGCGGTTGTCGCCACCACCATCGGGGTCCAGCGCCGGTAACTGCGCGGCGCGAAGCGGAGCGTGTAGTCCTCGAGGGTCTCCTTGACGGCCTGGTCGGCGCCCGGCGCTGCCTTCTGCGCGGGTTCCGGCTCGGCGACCTCGGCCAGTCGTGGCTCGGCACTCATGCCACGCCTCCTTGCTGCGGGTTGGGGACTGACAAGGCAGGCACGCTAGGCAGCGGTCGTTACCCCTAAATACTTCCTGGGTGAAGGGAATGTTTCGGAGGCGCCTCACCAGGGCCGGAGGCTGTTCCACGACACCGCGAAAAGGGCCCGTGCACAAGGCACGGGCCCTTCTGTCCGGCGCGTGACGCCTACGTGCGGTCACCCTTCGGCTTGCCCCGCTGGTCGGGCGTGCCGTGCGGCGGCGGGCTGAACGGCTGCGGGGACGTGGCGGGCGACACCGGAGAGCCTCCGTGTCCCTCGCCCGTCTCGGGACGCAGGGCGCCCGGATCGCCGGACGTCGGCTCCGCGCCCTCGCGCAACTGCTCGAGACGGGATCCCAGCAGCTCGGTCACCGGCAGCCGGTCGGCGTGCGACCGCTCGTACGCCAGCAGTTCCTCCACCTCGTCCGCGGACAGCGACCGCACCCGGCTCTCCAGGCCGCCGATCGGCAGATGGTCGTAGTCCGGCAGCGGCAGCGTGTTGCGGGCGGGATCGGCCATGGTTCTCACTTCCCTGTGTACGGCGTGTACGACGTGTTCACGTACGACGTGGGCCTACGGAGCGGAGTGCCGCGAGGAGCGGGGATCAGCGGCCGCCCGGGCCACCGCTGCCGAACGAGCCGCTGCTGCCCTCGTTCCAGCGGGGACGCTCCTGGGTCGGGCTCCTCCGGTCGCTCTGGTTGCCGTGCGACTTCAGCTCGTGCGGCGTCAGGCGACCCTGGCCGCGGGGCACCTCGTCGGGCTCCCGCTGCTCCCTCGTCTCCCGGACGGGACCCCCGTCCGGCACCCTGGGCTGCTCCTCGGGCCGCGGCGGGCGCCGGCGCTTGTGCCGGACGCCCAGGATGAAGGCACCCAGCAGCAGGGCCACGACCGCCAGACCCGTCACGACGAACCCGAAGCCGGGGGCGTCGCCGCCCGCGGCCATCTCCATCCATGCGGTAGTCATGGCTCGCGAGTACCCCTGGTCCTCTCCATGAACCTGGTCACCCCGACCGTGCGGCCCGGGTCCTCGACCGGTTCTCCTTGCGGACGGCGTCCAGCAGCTCCGTCTTCGACATCCGCGACCGGCCCTCGACGCCCAGCCGCTTCGCCAGGTCGTACAGGTGCTCCTTCGAGGCCCGCTCGTCGACGCCCTCGCCGCTGCGGCCGCCCTGCTGCCGGGGCCGGGCCGACCGCGGGTCGGAGGGGCCCTTGCGGCCGCCTTCCTTGCGCTCCCAGTGGTCGCCGACCTTCTCGTGGGTGTGCTTCAGCGCCCCGAAGGCCACGCGGTGTGCCCGCTCGCCCTCGCCGTACTGCTCCACGGCCGAGTCGTGCGCCTTGATCCAGGTGCGCTGTGCCTCCTCGGAGGAGCGCTCCAGGGTCGACGGAAGTTCCTCTCGCCCGGGCATGTGACTCACCTCCGTGCGTCGTCGTTCCCGGGCCTGCCGGGTGCCCGGCCGACGGGGCCGGAAAACCGTGCGGAACCCTTGGCGGCACCGGGTTTGACCGGCATCGGCGGGGCTACCCGCGCGGTGTGACGACATCCCAGCAGGAGCTGTTCCGGTTCCTGGAGGACCGCTTCGCATGTGCCCAGGCGTGCACCGAGTGCGCCCGGGCGTGCGCGTTGCGCGCGAGCCTCGTGGATCCCGACGGCACCGAGAACCAGGAACTCGTACGACGCAAGGGCATCATGTGCGCGGAGGTCTGTGACGCGACCTGCCGTGTGCTGTCCGAACAGAACCAGGTGGACGAGTCCAGCATCCGCGCCCAGGTGGAGTGGTGCCGGACCGTGTGCCTGGAGGCCGCGCACGTCTTCGACCGGCAGCCGGGGGCGGAGGACTCGGCGGCGGCGTGCCGTGCGTGCGCACGGGCGTGCACGGACTTCCTCGCCACGCTGAACTGAGGAGGGCTTTTCCCCGTTCACTCGCCATTCCCAATTTCTGCAACACGTTCTACCGTGTGCGCCGACAGGACCGGCCTTGGGAGCCTGGAGGCGCCGTGCACCTCGAATACACGCCCGAGCAGCAGCGGCTGCGCACCGAACTGCGCGCCTACTTCGCCGAGCTGGTCCCGGACCACGCGTACGCCCGGCAGGGCGATCCGGCCGCCCGGAAGCGGTTCTACCGCGAGACCATCCGGCGGCTCGGCGCGGACGGCTGGCTCGGCGTGGGCTGGCCCGAGGAGTACGGCGGGCGCGGCCTGACCGCGATGGAGCAGTTCATCTTCTTCGACGAGGCCGCCCAGGCCGGCGTCCCGCTGCCGCTCATGGCGCTGAACACCGTCGGCCCGACGATCATGCAGTACGGCACCGAGGAGCAGAAGGCGTACTTCCTGCCGAGGATCCTCTCCGGCGAGATCGACTTCGCCATCGGCTACAGCGAGCCCGGCGCGGGCACCGACCTCGCGTCACTGCGGACCCGCGCGGTACGGGACGGCGACGACTACGTCGTCAACGGCCAGAAGATCTGGACGACCAACGGCGACACGGCGGACTGGGTGTGGCTGGCGGTCCGTACGGACCCCGCCGCCCCGCCGCACAAGGGCATCACCATGCTCCTGGTGCCGACCACCGACCCCGGCTACTCCTGCACCCTCATCAACACCCTCGCCTCGCACGACACCACGGCCAGCTACTACGAGAACGTCCGTGTCCCCGTCTCCCACCGGGTCGGCGCCGAGAACCAGGGCTGGCGGCTGATCACCAACCAGCTCAACCACGAACGCGTGACACTGGCCGCCCACGGCACGATGGCGATCCGCGCCCTGCACGACGTACAGCACTGGGCGATGGAGACCAAGCTCGCCGATGGCCGCCACGTCGCCGACCTGCCCTGGGTGCGCCGCCTCCTGGCCCGGACCCACGCCCGGCTGGACGCGCTGAAGCTGCTCAACTGGCGGATGGTCGGCGCCGTCCAGGACGGCACCCTCACCCCGCAGGACGCCTCCGCCGTCAAGGTCTACGGCTCCGAGGCCCGGCGCGACGCCTACGCCTGGCTCATGGAGATCGTCGCCGCCCCCGGCACTCTGAAGGAGGGCTCGGCCGGCGCGGTCCTGCACGGCGAGCTGGAACGCGGCTACCGCTCGGCGGTCATCTTCACCTTCGGCGGCGGCAACAACGAGATCCAGCGGGAAATCATCTCGTGGATCGGGCTGGGGATGCCGCGGGTCCGGCGCTGACCGTGCCTGTGACGAGGATTTATAGTTGGCACAAAAGAGGGATAGTTGGCATCAAGATCACCGTCATTCTCAGAGGTGACGGCGCATCACTTCGGTGCACCTGGCTCGGGCCGCGTTCGAGCGGTCCCGGGGGTACGGGATTCCGAGGTTCATGCCGCTGTCTGTGTCGATCGGTGGCTGCTGCCAGGCGAGGCTCATCTGAGCGCCGGCTTCCGCTCGCGCCGTGGCCACGAGGGTTGCGTAGGGGCCTGCGACGGTTGTGGGAGGCACAAACCGCTGTTGACGTTGGTGAACGTGACGTAACCGCCTGTCGCCGCCGTCTTGCGCCAGAGTTGATGCGTGCCGCCGTGGCAGGTCCACTGATCGGCCGTCGCACCGTCGGCGGTGGAGCCACCGGGGATTTCCAGGCATTTCCCGCAGGGCGGGCGCGCGCGCTGACGCTCCGGTGTGGGGCCGATCGCCGCCACGAGAGGCCGCGAAGCTGCCCGGCTACCCTCCTGGCGGGACGCCACCCCTGACGCTCTCCCAGTAACTGTTGGACGGATACATTCGCATACGCGGACTCTTTGCATCCGGCAAGGGAGAATTTCCTCCCCCTCACAGAACGGATGTCCGGTGCGAGGCTGTGCGGCGTCAGCACTCCCCGCGGCCAGTCGCGGTTCGCACCGGAAAGAGAACACCACTCAGATGCCACCCCTGACCGACGACCGATCCGCCAAGCTGCCTTTCGTCGTCCTGGTGCTGGCAGCCGGGATCTTTCTGATGGGCACCACCGAGTTCGTCATCGCGGGCCTGCTGCCCGAGATCTCGGACGATCTGGGCGTCAGTGTGTCCCACGCGGGGCTGCTGATCACGGCCTTCGCGGTAGGCATGATCGTCGGCGCACCGGCGATGGCGATCGCGACGCTGCGCCTGCCGCGGCGGTTCACGCTGGTCCTCGCGCTCACCGTCTTCGCGCTCGGCCACGTGGTCGCCGCGCTCAGTCCGTCCTTCGCGGTCGTGCTCGCGGCTCGCGTGGTGACCGCACTGGCCACAGGTACCTTCTGGTCCGTCGCCGCAGTCGTGGCGACAACCGCGGCAGGACCGGCAATGACGTCCCGGGCCCTGGGCATGCTGCTCGGGGGCATGACCGTGGCCAACATCGCCAGCGTACCGCTGGGCTCGTGGCTGGGGCAGGTATCCAACTGGCGGGGGCCGTTCTGGGTGCTGGCCGCCCTGTCGGCCGCCGCGGCGGCGGTCATCGGCCGGTACACCCCCGACGAGGAGCAGCGCGAAGCGCGTTCTGTCCGGGCTGAGTTCGCCGCGCTGTGCCAGGGCCGGGTCTGGCTGGCGCTGAGTGCCATCGCGTTGCTCATGGGAGGTGTCCTGGCGACCTACACCTACATCTCGCCCCTGCTCACCGAGCGGGCCCAGATCCCCGCCGCGGCTGTGCCCCTGGTCCTGACCGGCTACGGTGCGGGCGCCCTGCTGGGCACCACGGTCGGCGGGCGCCTGGGCGACCGTCGGCCGCTCGCCACCCTCATCACGGCCGCCGCCACGAGCAGCCTGATCCTGCTCCTGCTGGTGTTCTTCTCCACGAGCCCCGTGGTGACCGTCGTCCTGGTGACGGTCATGGGGGTGACCGCGTTCGCCGCCTCCCCGGTGCTCGGCGCGCTGGTCCGGCGCTTCGCCGGTTCCGCGCCCACGCTCGCCTCCGCGCTGGCCAGTTCGTCGTCCAACGTGGGCGTCGCCGTCGGCTCCTGGGTCGCGGGCATCGCCCTGGCCTCACCACTGCGGCAGGCCGGGCCTCCGCTGGTCGGCACGGTGACGGCCGCCCTGACCCTCGTACCGCTGACCGCGCTCGTGCTGATGCGCGCCACCCGATCTGACGACCACGCCGCCGCCAGCGACCCTTCACCCCGTGGTCGAGCCCGGGTGGGGTGACGAAGCCGCACCTACAGATCCCCGTAGTGAGACTGCCGAGAGGGGCCATCGTGACTACTCCGACCGAAGCCGCAGCCGAGGGCGTCATTCATCTCCGCGCAGCAGGTGTGAGCCTGGTACTCGACCTGCGGGGCAACGGTCTGCCCGCCGTTCTGCACTGGGGCACCGACCTCGGTGACCTCAGCCGCCAGGACCTGCACCGGTTGGCCGAGGCCGTCACCATGCTGCCGATCGCGGCATTCCCCGACGCCGTACCGCGTGCCGCACTGCTGCCCGAACACGGCACCGGCTGGCCCGGACAGCCCGGACTCACGGGACACCGTCAGGGAGCCGACTGGTCACCCCTGTTCACCCGCGACTCACTGGAACTGGAAACCGCAGCACAATCCGTGAAGGTGCGGGCCACCGACGCCGCAGCCAGGCTCAGCCTGGTACTGGAAGCCGGACTCACCGCGTCCGGTCTCGTGCGCATGCGAGCCGCCGTACGCAACGACGACCCGGACCGCGACTACACCCTCAACGGCTTGCTGCTCACCCTGCCGGTCCCCGACACCGCCACCGAGCTGCTCGACCTCACCGGCCGCTGGTGCCGCGAACGCGCTCCGCAACGCCGGTCCTTCACCCACGGCACCTGGTTGCGCGAGACTCGCAGTGGGCGCACCGGCCACGACGCCCCTCTTGTCCTGGCGGCCGGCACACCCGGCTTCGGCTTCGGCACCGGCGAGGTATGGGGCCTGCACCTGGCCTGGAGCGGCAACCACCGCGTACTGGCCGAGCGACTCCCCACCGGCCGTCCGGTCATCGCTGCCGGCGAACTGCTGTTGCCGGGCGAGGTCATCCTCGGCCCGGGCGAGGAGTACACCGGCCCGTGGCTGTACGCCTCCCACAGCGGCCAGGGGCTCGACGGCCTCTCCGCCCGCTTCCACGACCACCTCCGCTCCCGTCCCGGCCACCCCAACCGCCCTCGCCCGGTGGTGCTCAACACCTGGGAGGCCGTCTACTTCGACCACGATCTCGACCGGCTCACCCACCTTGCCGACCGCGGCGCCGAGGTCGGCGTGGAGCGTTTCGTCCTGGACGACGGCTGGTTCCGGCACCGTCGTGACGACCGGGCGGGCCTCGGCGACTGGTACGTCGACGAGACCGTGTGGCCGACGGGACTTCATCCGCTCATCGACCACGTTCGCGGCCTCGGCATGGAGTTCGGCCTGTGGGTCGAGCCGGAAATGGTCAACCCCGACTCCGACCTGGCCCGGGTCCACCCCGAATGGATCCTGGCCACCGGCGGCCGCACCCCCGCCGACCGCCGCTCCCAGCAGGTCCTGGACCTCACTCACCCCGAGGCGTACGCCCACATCCTGCAGCGGCTCGACGCCCTGCTCAGCGAGTACGACATCGCCTACCTCAAGTGGGACCACAACCGCGAACTGGTCGACGCCGGCCACGCACCGGGCGGCGAGCCCGCCGTGCACGCCCAGACCCTCGCCGTCTACGCCCTGCTGGACGATCTGCGCCGACGCCACCCCGGCCTGGAGATCGAGTCCTGCGCTAGCGGCGGCGGACGCGTCGACCTCGCGATCCTGGAGCGCACCGACCGCGTCTGGGCCAGCGACTGCAACGACGCCCTGGAACGCCAGTCGATCAATCGCTGGACCCAGCTGCTCCTGCCGCCCGAACTCATCGGCTCGCACGTCGGCGCCGCCCGTTCTCACACCACCGGTCGCACCCACGACCTGGCCTTCCGGGCGGGCACCGCGATCTTCGGTCACCTCGGCATCGAATGGGACCTCACCCGCACAACCGAGACCGAACGCGCCGAACTGGCACACTGGATCACCCTGTACAAACAGCTGCGCGGGCTGCTGCACACCGGCCGCGTCGTACGCATCGACCACCCCGACCCGGCCTTGTGGGCACACGGCGTCATCCCCCACGACCGCACCGAAGCCATCTTCGCCCTCACCGCCATGGCCACCCCGATCTCCGCCCAGCCCGGCACGCTACGACTGCGCGGCCTCGATCCCGACGCCACTTACCGCCTGCGCCCGCTGCCGCCCGCCGACCAGGCACCCGGCATGGAGCGCGGCACCCCCGCATGGTGCACCAAGGGCGGCATCACCCTGCCCGGCACGGTCCTGGAACACGTCGGCATCCAGATCCCCAACCTCCACCCGGAACAACTGCTTCTGCTGCGGCTGGCGAAAGCCTGACCCCGCCACCCTCGGTCTCCGCAGGCTCTGCACTGCGGGCCTCGCGAAGTGGGAAGCCGCCACCGGCACCCGATCAGGACGTGCCGGGGCTGGCGGCCGCGCTGACAGCTCTTTTTGTCGCCCGAGTGGCTCGTCGGTCAGTCGGGTGTCTCGGCCGAGTCGGCCGGCTCGGATTCGTTGGCCGATGTGGACCGCTCGATGTCGTTGTTGGTCGCGGCCCAGCTGGCCAGCAGGTTCAGGGCGTCCTGCGTGGGTGAGGCGGGCTCGGCGGTGTAGGTGAGGAGGAACTGGCTGGGGCCGTCGGGGAGCGGGAAGGTTTCGAAGGGCAGGTCGAGGTCGCCGACGACCGGGTGGTGGAGGAGCTTCACGCCGGTGGTGTGCATGCGGACGTTGTGGGCCGCCCAGCGGCGGCGGAATTCTTCGCTGCGGGTTGACAGCTCCCCGATAAGGTCCGTCAGCCGCCGGTCGTAGAGGTCGCGGCCGGCCTCGGCGCGCAGCATGGCGACCGTGTCGTTGGCGACTTCGTCCCAGTGGCGGAAGAACTCGGTCGCGTGCGGGCTGAGAAAGACGAACCGGGCGTTGTTCGGCGGCCGTAGCGGGTCGGCGTAGACGGGGGAGAACAGGGCGCGCCCGAGGGGGTTGGCGGCCAGGATGTCCCCGCGTCCGCTGAGGATGAACGCGGGTGTGCCGGCCATCGAGTCGAGGACGCGCTGCACCGCGGGCCGGACCCGCTGCTGGGCCGGCCGGCGGCGTGGCGGGCGGGTCGTGCCGGCGCCGCGCAGGAGGTCGAGCAGGTGGATGCGTTCGGCCTCGTCGAGTTGAAGTGCTTGAGCGATGCCTTCGATGACGCTCTCGGAGACTCCGGTGGCGTTGCCGCGCTCCAGCCGGGTGTAGTACTCGCTGGAGATGCCCGCGAGGAGGGCGACCTCCTCGCGGCGCAGCCCGGTGACCCGTCGGCGCTCTCCGCCGTACAGGGGCAGTCCGGCCTGCTCGGGGGTGACCCTGGCCCGTCGCGTGCCCAGGAATTCCCGGATCTCAGCGCGGAAGTCATCACGGATGTCGCGGTTGCCGCCATGCGGGTCGTTTCTTCCTGCCATGCGCTTCACTCTACGAGCGCTTCCGCCGGGTTGGGGGTCCCTGTCAGTGACCCCCTCATCAGGGACTCCCACCCTCACGTGGCAGCCGGTTTTCTTGGTGGTGCACCGCCCACGGCGGGCTGAACCGTCCGGACGGACGGCGCTCGTGCCGCCGGGCCAAGCCCCCTCCGCGGCGCTGTCGGCGCTGCATGCGTCACCCCGTACACAGCGGGTGCCGGATCACGGCGCCTGAAAGGAAACCCCTCATGAGCAAGGTCATTCTCGTCACCGGTGCCGGTCGCGGTCTGGGCACGGACATCGCCCGCGAGGCCCTCGCCGCAGGCCACCGGGTCGTCGCCACCGGCCGCCGCCCCGAAGAGGTCGAAAAGACCCTCGGCGGGCCGCAGGAGAATCTGCTGGTCACCAGGCTCGACGTCACCAGCCTGGAGGACGCCGAGGCCGCCGCGCAGGCCGCCGTCGACCGCTTCGGCCGCATCGACGTTCTGATCAACAACGCCGGGAACCTCTTCACCGGCTACTTCGAGGAGATCTCGCCCGCGCAGATGCGCCGGCAGTTCGAGACGAACCTCTTCGGCCCGATGAACGTCACCCGCGCCGTCCTTCCCCACATGCGAGCACAGCGCTCCGGCCACGTCATCACCATCACCTCGACCGCCGGGCTGGTCGGCATGGAGTTCACCTCCGCCTACGCCGCCTCCAAGTTCGCGGAAGAGGGCTGGATGGAGTCCCTGCGCTACGACGTCGAGCCGTACAACATCCACACCACGATCGTGGAGCCTGGCTACTTCCGCACCGAACTCCTCGTGGACGGCTCCACCACCTGGCCAGAGCTGTCCATCGACGACTACGCCCCGCGCACCGCCCCGAGGATCGAGGGCATGAAGGGCATGAACGGGAAGCAGCCCGGCGATCCCGCCAAGCTCGCCCGCGCCCTGCTGACCATCGCCGGCCAGGAGAAGCCACTGCTGCGCTTCGTCGCGGGCGCCGACGCTATCGAGGCCGCCGAGGCCAAGGCGCAGGAGCTCCTCGCCCAGGCCGAGGCCTCCCGCGAACTGGGCGGCAGCCTGGCCTACGACGACGCCCGCGCCTGAGCACCACGCCCCGAATCCCGGCTGGGGCGCAGGGCCGCGCCGGGTGCGTTTCGACAGCATGGAGAGAGTCAGCATGCCCCTCAAAGGCGAGTACGAGCCGAGCAAGGCGCAGTTTGTACGTGACCAGGTGGAGCTGTACGAAAGCTCCGGCGGTACGCGGGGAACAACGCTGAGCATCCTGGTCACACGCGAAGAAGACGAGAAGCTCCGGGACCTGCCCGTCGTCATCCTGACCACCCTGGGCACCAAGAGCGGCAAGATCCGCAAGACCCCGGTCATGAGGGTGGAGCACGACGGCTCCTACGCCGTCGTCGCCTCCATGGCAGGAGCCCCCAGGCACCCGGTCTGGTACCACAACGCGGTCGCCGATCCCCGAGTCGAGCTACAGGACGGCCCGGTGCGCCAGGACATGCTGGCCCGCGAGGTGACGGGGGACGAGAAGGCCGTGTGGTGGGCCCGAGCCGTCGAGGCGTTCCCCGACTACGCCGAGTACCAGAAGAACACGGACCGCGAGATCCCCGTCCTCGTTCTGGAGCCGGCGGCCCACGACCACTGACCCGGCGCAGCCGGTTCAGCCTGCGGATCCCCCGCCGCCTGGCCCTGGCAACACCAGCGTCGTACCCCACCCGGCAGCGGCCGGCTCGAATCCCCCATGGTCGGCCAGTGCGCGCCCGGCTTGCCTGGATGAAGCACATCACGGACGACCGCGGCATCGATGTCCTCGGAAGCCTGACCTACGACGACACCCACGCCTGAGCACCATGCCCCGGCCGAGGTCGGAAGCCGCCGGGAGCACCTACGGCTCTGACTCGCTACCCGAGCAACGGCGCCTGCGCCGACAGCGCGCGGATCACCCCAGCACGGTCCGCCAACTGGTGGCGCACCCCACTACTCACGACCACCGGCCGGCCTGACGGCCGTCACGACAAGGAGTACCTGATGAAGCACGTATCACTGGGCGGGCTCGATGTCTCTCGCATCGGACTGGGAGCCATGACCATGGCCGGCACCTACACCACGGGCGGGGGACTCGATGACGCCGAGTCGATCCGCACCATCCACCGGGCGCTGGACCTCGGGGTCACTCACATCGACACCGCCGAGATCTACGGCCCCTTCCACAGCGAGGAACTCGTCGGCAGGGCCATCAAGGGCCGGCGTGACGACGTCGTCATCGCGACGAAGTTCGGCCTGGTCTCCCACGCCGGAGACGGCCCCGGCGTCATCGACAGCAGCCCCGGCAACGTGAAGACCGCCGTAGAAGGCTCACTCAAGCGGCTCGGCACCGACCACATCGACCTCTACTACCAGCACCGCGTCGACCCGAACACCCCCATCGAGGAAACGGTCGGCGCGCTGGCCGAACTGGTCGCCGAAGGCAAGGTGCGCCACATCGGCCTCTCCGAGGCCGGTCCGGAGACGATCCGCCGGGCACACGCCGTGCATCCGGTGGCCGCGCTACAGACCGAATACTCCCTGTGGACCCGCGACGTCGAGGCCGAAATCCTCCCGCTGCTTCGCGAGTTGGGCATCGGATTCGTGCCCTACTCACCGCTCGGCCACGGCCTGTTGACCGGGCAGATCCGCACCGTCGACGACTTCGCCGACGACGACTGGCGCAAGACCAACCCGCGGTTCACCGGCGAGAACTTCCAGCGCAACCTGCGCATCGTCGACGAAGTGCGGGCCATCGGCGCCGAGGTCGGAGCCACCCCGGCACAGACCGCGCTGGCGTGGCTGCTGACCCGCGGCGACGACATCGCCCCCATCCCCGGAACCCGGCGAGTCGCGCGCGTCGAAGAGAACACCGCCGCCGACGGCATCGAACTCACCCCGGCTCAGCTCGACCGCCTGAACAACCTCACACCGGCCGCGGGCGAACGCCACAACGAGGCGAACATGGCCACCATCGACCGGTGATCTGACGCCCGGGCGACTTGCTGACCCGTCGCACCCGACCGACCCGCATCCGCTCACCGATTTCACTGATCACTGAAAAGGTTCCTCATCATGTCCAAGGTTCTCCTTGTCGTAGGGCACCCCGACCTGTCCCGGTCGAAGGCCAACGCGGCGCTGGTGGACGCCGTCCGCGAGCTGGCCCATGTCACCGTGCACGATCTCTACGCCACCTACCCCGACTTCCAGGTCGACGCCGACGCCGAGCGGGCGCTGCTGGCCGAGCACGATGTGATCGTCTTCCAGCACCCGGTGTTCTGGTACAACACCACCCCGTTGTTCAAGCAGTGGCAGGACAAGGTCTTCACCCTCGACTGGGCCTTCACCATGGACGGCTCTGCCTCGCGGCTGGCCGGCAAGAAGGCCGTCGTCGCCGTCACCGCCGGCGTCCCCGCCGACCACTACACCCCCGAAGGCTCGAACCAGGCCACCCTGGAGACCCTCCTCAGCAACTGGCACGCCACCCTGCGGCTTTGCCAGTTCGACATCCAGCCGATGGTCAAGCTGTACGGCACTGCCTTCGGCCTCTCGGAGGAGGACCTGGCCACCGCCGCCAAGCAGTACAACGAACTGCTCGCCTCCTTCGCCGCCTGACCGCGGCTCAACCGCACGCCGTCGCGACCGTACGTGCCTGCCGCAGACGGGCACGTGGGTTCGCCAGCCGCGTCAGCGTGGGACGCCAGGACCTCCTGGAGGTCGGTGGGAGGCCGTCAGACGGCTCCACACTGACTCCCGGAGGTCCTCACCCGTCACGGTTGTGTCCTCACGTGACTCCGAGTCCGACCAACGTCCCCAGCATGCGATCGTCTCACTTGCCGACGAGGCGCATGTGCTGGTCGCTGTAGCGGTCGCCGTGCACGCCGATGCGGGCCGCCGTGGCGTCGAGGTCGGCCATGTCGTCGGCGGACAGAGCGACCTGGGTGGAGCCGGCGTTCTCCTCAAGGCGTTCGATCCGGCGGGTGCCGGGTATCGGGGCGATCCACGGGTGCTGGGCGAGGAGCCAGGCCAGGGCGACCTGCCCGGAGGTGGCGTTCCTGGCGCGGGCGAGGGTGGTGACGTGGTCGACCAGGGCCTGGTTGGCTGCGAGGTTGTCCTGGTCGAACCGCGGGATGGAGGCGCGGATGTCGCTTTCGGTGAACGCGGTCGTGGTGTCGACGGTGCCGGTGAGGAAGCCCTTGCCGAGCGGGCTGAACGGCACGAATCCGATGCCGAGTTCGGCGAGCGTGGGCAGTACCTCGGACTCGGGGTCGCGGGTCCACAGGGAGTACTCGCTCTGCACGGCGGTCACAGGGTGGACGGCGTGGGCCCTGCGGATCGTCGCCGCGGCGGCTTCGGACAGGCCGAAGTGGCGTACCTTGCCCGCCTGTACGAGTTCTGCGACCGCGCCCGCGACGTCCTCGACGGGGACGTCGGGGTCGACCCGGTGCTGATAGAAGAGGTCGATCGTGTCCGTGCGCAGCCGGCGCAACGACGCGTCGGCGACCTTCTTGATCTGTTCAGGCCGGCTGTCGAGCCCGACCGGCGTGCCGCCCTCGATGCCCCAGCCGAACTTGGTGGCGATGACGACCTGGTCGCGCACCGGGGCGAGCGCCTCGCCCACGAGTTCTTCGTTGACGTAGGGGCCGTATACCTCGGCGGTGTCGAAGAAGGTGATGCCGCGGTCGACGGCGGCGCGGAGCACGCCGATCATGTCCTGCCGGTCTCCGGGGTTGGGGCCGTAGCTCTGGGACATGCCCATGCAGCCCAGGCCGAGCGCGGAGACCTCAAGACCCTGACCGAGTGTGCGGGTGTGCATCGTGGTGCTCCTTTCGCGGTGGCAGGTGAGGGTGAACGAAAGCCTGGCCCCGGCGCGGGAAGCGCCGGTTCACGGCGCGAGAGCAGGAGCAGCTGAGGGGCACGGTGAACGCCCTCGGCCGTCTGTCGCCGGAGTCGTGGAAGCGGCCGACGGGGTCAGGTGAGTGGTGGCGACGCGGGCAGGTGTTGGTCGGCGGCCCAGGAGGCGAGGATGCGCAGTCGTTCGTGGGTGGGGGAGCCGGGGGCGGCGGTCCAGACGGTCAGGTGCTGGTCGGGGTCCGTGTTGGCGGTGAGGGTGTCCCAGTCCAGGACGAGTTCGCCGACGACGGGATGGTTGAGGGTCTTCGTGCCCACGGTGCGGGCGGCGACGTGGTGTTCGCCCCACCATCGGGCGAACTGTTTGTCGCGCAGGGACAGTTCACCGACCAGCTCGATCAGGCGGGGGTCCTCGGGATACTTCGCGGCCTCCATCCGCAGCTGTGCCACGGAGATCTGCGCGGAGCTCTCCCAGTCGGCGTACAGGGTGCGCATCGCCGGATCGGTGAAGATGATCCGCGGGTAGTTGCGGTGCCTTTCCGGGACCTGGGAGAAGTCGGTGACCAGCGCGGCGGCCAGCGCGTTCCAGGCCAGGATGTCGCCGCGTCGGCCCTGCACGACGGCGGGCGTGGCGGTGAGGTCGTCCAGGACCCGCTGCAGCTGCGGCTGGACCTTCTGCCGGCCGCGCCGCCGGGTGCGGGTGGTGGTCTTGCCCGCGAGCTGGAAGAGGTAGCCGCGCTCGTCGTCGTCCAGGTGGAGGACGCGGGCGAGGACGTCCAGCACGGGTGCCGATGCCTGCATACGGCCCTGTTCGAGCCGGGTGTAGTAGTCGGTGCTGATGCTGGCGAGCTGGGCGACCTCCTCGCGGCGCAGCCCGGCCACCCGGCGGGGCCGGTCGGTCTCGGGTAGTCCGACCGTGCGCGGGCTCAGCTCCGAGCGGCGCTTCTTGAGGAATTCTCCCAGCTCATTGAGGGGGACGTTGGCGGTCATGCTTCCCAGCATGACACCGATTCCACCCGGGAAAGGGGGGACAATTTCCTCCCAGGATGTTCCCATCCGGGGATGAATTCCTCCGCTTTTCGCGCCCGCCCTCCCGTGTGAGGCTCGATGTCGAGCAGCTGGTCCCGACCCCCGGCTGCGGCACACCGACCCTCGCAGCGAAGGAAGCAACCCCATGCGCGGAGCAGTCATCTACGCCCCCGGCGACGTGCGCTTCGAGACCCTGGACGACCCGAAGATCCTCCGGCCGACCGACGCGGTGATCCGTACGGTCGCCACCTGCGTGTGCGGCTCGGACCTGTGGCCCTACCGCGGTGCGGAACCCATCGGCGACCCGCACCCGATGGGGCACGAGTACGTCGGCATCGTCGAGGAGGTGGGCAGCGAGGTCACCAACGTCAGGCCGGGCCAGTTCGTGGTCGGTTCGTTCGCCACCTCGGACAACACCTGCGTGAACTGCCGTAACGGCTGGCAGTCCTCCTGTCTGCACCGCGAGTTCATGAGCACCTGCCAGGCCGACTACGTCCGCATCCCCAACGCCCACGGCACCCTGGTCGCCACCGACGAGCACCCGGACGCCGAGGTCGTGCCGAGCCTGCTCGCCGTGTCCGACGTGATGGGCACCGGCTGGTACGCCGCCCTGGCCGCCGAGGTGAAGCCCGGCTCCACCGCGGTCGTGGTCGGCGACGGAGCGGTCGGCCTGTGTGGCGTCATCGCCGCCAGGGAACTCGGCGCCGAGCGGATCATCGCCATGAGCCGCCATGCGTCCCGGCAGAAGCTCGCCCTCGACTTCGGCGCCACCGACATCGTCAACGAACGCGGCGACGAGGGCATCGCCCGCGTCAAGGACCTCACCGGCGGCATCGGCGCCGACTCCGTCCTGGAGTGCGTCGGCAACCCCGAGTCGATGCGGCAGGCCCTGCACTCCGCCCGCCCCGGCGGCAACGTCGGCTTCGTCGGTGTCCCGCACGAGGTCTCCTTCGACGGCCAGGAGCTGTTCTTCTCCCACGTCGGTCTGCGCGGCGGCCCCGCCCCCGTTCGCCGCTACCTGCCCGACCTGATCGACCGGGTCCTGTCCGGCCGGATCAACCCGGGCAGGGTCTTCGACCTCACCCTGCCCCTGGACCAGGTCGCCGAGGGCTACAAGGCGATGGACGATCGCCGCGCCATCAAGGCCCTCCTCAAGCCCTGAGCGCAGACGCGTCCACATCTGGGGCCGCACCGACGCGGTGCGGCCCCAGGACCGGCAACCACCCCCGCTCGCACAAGGACTGACCATGACGACCTTCGCCCTCATCGGTGCCGGACCTGGTCTCGGACTTGCCGCCGCCCGCCGCTTCGGCGCCGCCGGCCACACCGTCGCCCTCATCGCCCGCGACGCGGAGAAACTGGACGGTCTGACGGCCACCCTCGCCCGTGACGACGTCCAGGCGCGCGGCTACACGGCCGATGTCCTCGACATCGAGTCCCTGACCTCGGCCCTGTACGCAGCCGCGGCCGACCTGGGCACCGTCGAGATTCTCCAGTACAGCCCCGTGCCCCGCGCCGACTTCATGAAGCCGGTCCTCGACACGAGCGCCGACGACCTGGACGCGCCCCTGTCCTTCTCCGTCAAGGGCCCGGTCACCGCGGTCAACGCCGTCCTGCCCGGCATGCGCGAACTCGGCCGCGGCACTCTGCTGTTCGTCAACGGCTCCAGCGCCGTACGCCCCAACCCGAGGGTCGCCGGCACCTCGGTCGCCTTCGCCGCCGAGAGCGCCTACGCCCGCATGCTGCACGACGCGCTCGTCCCGGAGAACATCCACGTCGCGCAGCTGATCATCCCGGGAGCCATCCGGCCCGACGCCGAGCACAGCAGCCCCGACGTCCTGGCCGAGCGCCTGCTCGACATCCACCAGTTGCGGGACGGCTTCCGCCACTACGCCGAGCCCCTGCCTGACTGATCCCCTGGACGAACTCGTGAACCCGGCGCCCCTGCGAACTCTCGCCCGCGTGGTCCCGGCAGCCGCATTGCTGCTGGCTGTGACCGCCTGCACCAACGACTCCCCATCCTCCTCATCGAAGCCCGCGTCGCCGCAGGCTTCGACAGCCCTGGCCACCACCTCACCGTCCGCTAGGACTACCGCCATGAACATCCGGCTCACCATCAACGGCCACCGCTTCGACGCCACCCTGAACGACAGCCCCACCGCCCGCGACTTCGCCGCCCAGCTCCCTCTCACCCTGTCTGTGAGCGACTTCAACCAGGCCGAGAAGACCGCCGATCTGCCCCGGAAGCTGTCCACCACCGGCGCCCCGGAAGGCGCCGACCCTCAGGTCGGTGATCTCGCCTACTACGCGCCCTGGAACCATCTCGCCACCTACTACCGCGACGCCCCGTACGCGACCGGCCTGGTCATCCTCGGGCACATGGCCGACGGCGGCGCCGAGCAGCTCGCCACCGCCGACGAGATCACCATCGAAGCCGCGCCCTGACCCGCGCCACCGTTCGTCCCTGCACGAAGGGGGGAGGAGAACCTCCCCTTTTCGGCCGGTGCGCTCCGTGGAACCGTGAAAGACGTGGCCGCGCCGTCCACTGTCCGCCGCGACGGCTTCAGCCGCCACCATGATCCGCCGAATTCCACGCAAAGAGAGACCACACCTATGCCTTCCGCGTCCGGGACCACCCCCGGCAAGCTTCCCTTCGTCGTCTGGGTGCTCGCCGCCGGCACGTTCCTGATGGGGACCACCGAGTTCGTCGTCGCCGGTCTCCTGCCGGAACTGGCCGGTGACCTCGGAGTCAGCGTCTCCCACGCCGGCCTGCTGATCACCGCCTTCGCCATCGGCATGATCATCGGCTCGCCGACCATGGCCCTTGCGACCCTGCGTCTTCCCCAGCGCCGGACCCTGATCCTCGCCCTGGCCGTCTTCTGCCTCGGACACCTCGTCGCCGCCCTGAGTACCTCCTTCACGATCGTCCTCGCCGCCCGCGTCGTGACAGCCCTGGCCACCGGAGCGTTCTGGTCCGTCGGCTTCGTCGTCGCCACCACCGCCGCAGGCCCGCACAACGCCACCCGCGCCACGGGCGTCATGATCGGAGGGCTGACCCTGGCCAACGTCGTCGGCGTGCCGATCGGGTCCTTCGCCGGCCAGTTCACCGGCTGGCGCGGCCCCTTCTGGGCCCTGGCCGTCCTCTCCGGGCTCGCCGCCGTGTTCATCGGCCGCTTCATCCCGGCCCAGGAGCAGCGCGTCGAGGTGTCCATCAGGGCAGAGGTCCGGGCTCTGCGTCAGGGCCGGCTGTGGCTGGCGCTCGCCGCCGCGATGCTGATCATGGGCGGTGTCCTGGCGACGTACACCTATGTCACGCCGCTGCTGACCGACCGCGCCGGCATCCCCGCAGGCGCCGTACCGCTCGTCCTCATCGCCTTCGGCGTGGGCGCCCTGGGGGGCACCACCACCGGAGGCCGCCTGGGCGACCGGCGTCCCATGGTCACCACCATCACGGCCGCCGCGGCCACCGCCCTGGTCCTGCTCCTGATGATCCCGCTGTCCGGCAACCCGCTGACAGCCACCCTGCTCGTCTTCCTCATGGGCCTGACCGGCTTCACGGTCAACCCGGTCGTCACCGCCCTCGCCATGCGCTTCGCCGGCGACGCGCCCACCCTCACCTCGGCGCTGACCACCTCCGCCTTCAACACGGGCATCGCCGCCGGATCGGCGATCGCCGGTATGGCCCTGGACTCCTCCCTCGGCCTGACCGGCCCGCCCCTGGTCGGCACCGTCATCGCCGCCCTCACCCTCCTCCCGCTGATCGCCCTCGCCGTCCACGGCGCCTCCCACAAGGGTCGGATCGTGGCCCAGAGCAGCGCTCCCACTGACGCGCGGCGCGACGAACCCGCGCAGGTGCCGTCGCAGCACTGACCCAAGCCCCGATCCGCGTCCTGCCGAATGCGAACCCGACGACGTATCCGCAAGCGAGAGGACTCCGCCCATGACCGTGACCAACGCGGCCTTCACCGGGAAGGCGGCCTTCGTGACGGGAGCCGGCTCCGGCATCGGCCGTGCCACCGCCCTCGACTACGCGGCATCCGACATCCGCGTCAACGCGATCTGCCCCGGCATCATCGACACCGAGATGATCCGGCGCTTCGCCGAAAGCACACCCGGAGGACGCGACGCCCTGATCGCGGACGAGCCCATCGGACGCCTCGGCACACCGGAAGAGATCGCGGCCGCCGTGCTCTGGCTCTGTTCGGACGCCGCCTCCTTCGCCACCGGCCATGCCCTGGTCGTCGACGGCGGCCAAACCGTCTGACGGCGGCCCACGGCAAGGCGCAGCGCCACCGCAGCAAGGCGGAAGCCAAGCAGCCCGGCACCACACGCGCGCTGCCACAGCTCAACGCTCGAAGGGAGAACCCGACATGAACCCCAGCTACGACTTCACCGGCCAGGTCGCCCTCGTCACCGGGGCCGGCGCCGGTATGGGCCTGGCGACCGCCCGCGAGTTCGCCGCGGCCGGAGCCGCGGTCGCCCTCACCGACATCGACGAAGCGGCCCTCGACGCGGCCGCGAAGGAACTCACCGACGCCGGCCACCAAGTCCTCGCCCTCACCTGCGATGTCAGCGACGAGGACCAGGTCGCCGTCGCGGTCGACCGCACCGTGGAGGCCTTCGGTCGCCTGGACATGGCCTACAACAACGCCGGCATCCAGATCCCGCCCAGCGACGCCGCCGACGAACCCGCCGAACGGTTCGACCGCGTCAACGCCATCAACCTGCGCGGGGTGTGGGCGTGCATGAAGCACGAGTTGCGGCACATGCGGGCTCAGGGCAGCGGAGCCATCGTCAACTGCTCCTCCCTCGGCGGCCTCGTCGGCCTCCCCGGCCGCGCCTCCTACCACGCCTCCAAACACGGCGTGATCGGTCTGACCACCAGCGCCGCACTCGAATACGCCCCGCGCGGCATCCGCGTCAACGCGATCTGCCCCGGCACCATCGACACACCCATGGTCAGCGACATGATCGCCAAGGGAGAACTCGACCGCGCCGAGGCCGAGGCCGACCAGCCCATCAACCGGCTCGGCACCGCCGAGGAGATCGCCCAGGCCGTCCTGTGGCTGTGCAGCCCCGGAGCGGGCTTCGTCGTAGGCGTCGCCCTCCCCGTGGACGGCGGCTACGTCGCCCGCTAGAGACGATCCGCGCACCAACAACTCTGGAGGGACACCATGAAATTCATCAAGCAGCAGCCCAGCAGCAAGGCCCCGGCGGACTGGTTCACCGGCGACGTGTGGTGGGACGTCATCGTGGCCGGCCAGGAACCCTCCAGGATGCGCGCCAACCTGGTCCGCTTCTCGCCGGGCGCCCGCACCAACTGGCATTCCCACGCTGTGGGCCAGACCCTGCACGTCGTTTCCGGCATCGCCCTGATCGGCACCCGGGACGGCACCGTCTTCGAGGCCCACCCCGGCGAGACCGTCGCCTGCCCGCCGAACGAGGAACACTGGCACGGCGCCACGCCCGACCGGTTCATGGAGCACATCGCCCTGTGGGAGGGCACCGGTGACGGCACCCCCGAGACCACCTGGGCCGAGCCCGTCACCGACCGGCACTACAACGGCCCCCGCACCCGCAACCAGTAGCCCCGGCCCCTCGATCACGCAGGCCGGGCCGACTCAGGACGTCACGGCCCCGGACGCGTCCACGAACGGGGCGACGCGGCTCCGCCCTGCCGTATCCCGCGCGAAAGTGCCCCCGATGACGTCGGCCATTCGCTCCTGACGGAGCGTAAAGGGGGAGGAAAGTCTCCCTGCCACGAGCGTTGCTGGTGGTGCAAGACTCCCGAGTGACCGGTCTCCGCTGCCAAGGTGCGCGGTTGCCCGGTTCCCCAGCGGTGACGACGATCCAGTCTCCCGTCCCGCTGCTGTGTACGGCCGATCCGTCCGCGAATTGAAGGCGTACGTATGTCCACTGAACTCCCTGAGTCTGCCGTTCCACCGCCCACTCGGCGCACCTTCATCGCCACCAGCACGGCGGTCGGTGGTGCGGTCGTCGCGGGCGGCGTGATCGGAGGATCATTCCTCGCGGCCCCGGAGGAGGTGGCCGCCGCCGAGGCGCCGCCCTCCAGCCGCGTGTCCCTGACGGTCAACGGCACCCGCCGGACCGTGACGGTCGACAACCGCACGTCGCTGCTGGACCTGCTGCGCGAGCACTTCGACCTGACCGGCTCCAAGAAAGGCTGCAACGCCGGGGCCTGCGGCGCGTGCACCGTGCTGGTCGACGGCCAGCGGGTCAACTCCTGTCTGACACTGGCCGTTCGCCTGGAGGACGCCGAGGTCACCACCATCGAGGGCTTGGCCGACGGCGACCGACTCCACCCGCTGCAGCAGGCGTTCATCGACGAGGACGCCTTCCAGTGCGGGTACTGCACCCCAGGCCAGATCGTCTCCGGTGTCGGCTGCATCCAGGAGGGCCACACCGGCTCTCCGGAGGAGATCCGGGAGTGGATGAGCGGCAACATCTGCCGCTGCGGCTGTTACGTGAAAATCGTGCGCGCGGTCGAGCAGACCGTCGCCCGGAAGTAAGGAGCGGCCGTCATGCATCCCTTCACCTACACGCGCGTGTCCGACACGCGGGAAGCCCTCAACGCCGGTCGCCGCGGAGGGCGTTACATCGCCGGCGGCACCACGCTGGTCGACCTGATGCGGGAGACCGTCGAGCGCCCCGAGGCGTTGGTCGACATCAGCGGTCTGCCGCTGGACGAGGTCACCGTCACCGAGCGCGGCGGGCTGCGTATCGGTGCGCTGGTGACCATGTCCGAGGCCGCCGCCCACCGCAAAGTGCGCACCCTGTTCCCGGTCATCTCCGAGGCGCTGGAGCTGAGCGCGTCGGCACAGTTGCGGAACATGGCCACCATCGGCGGCAACATCATGCAGCGCACCCGGTGCACGTACTTCCGTGATGTGACCGCCGACTGCAACAGGCGCGAGCCCGGTTCCGGCTGTGCGGCACTGGAGGGCGTCAACCGTACGCACGCCATCCTGGGCACCTCCGACGCCTGCGTGGCCACCCACCCCTCCGACGTCGCCGTGGCGTTCGCGGCGCTTGAGGCGCAGGTGCGCCTGCTGGGTCCGGACGGGGAGCGCCAGGTCCCCTTCGCAGACTTCCTGTTGCGGCCGGGCAGCACCCCGAACCGTGAACAGGCCCTCAGGAAGGGCGAGTTGATCACCGCGGTGGAGATACCCGCGTTGCCGCGTCCCCTGAAGTCGGGTTACCTGAAGGTGCGTGACCGGCAGTCCTACGAGTTCGCCCTGAACTCGGCGGCCGTAGCGCTGCATGTGCGCGGCGGGGTGATCCGCGAGGCACGAGTGGCCGCCGGAGGGGTGGGCACGGTGCCGTGGAAGCTGCCGGCCGTCGAGCGGCACCTCGTCGGCGAGCGCCCCTCGGACGCGTTGTGGACGGCCGCTGCCGCCAAGGCGGCGGAAGGCGCCCGTCCCCTTCAACACAACCGGTTCAAGGTCGAGTTGCTCCAGCGGACCGTCGAACGCCAGCTGCGCATCGTAGGAGGTACCAAGTGAGCCCCCAGCCGCAGGCAGCCGTGGGTGCGCCGCTGTCCCGGGTGGACGGCCGGCTGAAGGTCACGGGCAAGGCGCAGTACGCCGCCGAGTTCGATGTCGACGGGGCGGTGCACGCCGTCATCGTGGACGCGAGCATCGGCCGCGGCCGCATCACATCGATCGACACCGGCGCCGCCGAAGCCCAGCCGGGCGTGCTGCGGGTGATCCACCACGGCAACGCACCGAAGCTGCCGTACCGCGACAACGCCGGGTCGAACAACCCGCCGGGCCGGCGGCAGCGGGTCTTCCAGGACGACCGGGTGCTCTTCCACGGCCAGCCGGTCGCCGTCGTGGTCGCCACCACCCTCGAGGCCGCGCAGCACGGCGCGAGCCTGGTCAAGGTCGAGTACGACGCCGAGCAGCCCTCGACCGACCTGCACGATGGGGAGCGGGACAAGCCGACGAACTACGCGCGCGGCGATGCGGAAGCGGGCCTGCGCGACGCTCCCGTACGGCTGGATCTGACGTACCAACTGGCGCGCAATCACCACAATCCGATGGAGCCGCACGCCACCATCGCCCGCTGGGACGGCAACAAGCTGACCGTGTGGGACAAGACGCAGTGGGTGATGGGCACGCATGACGAGCTCGCGGCCGTGTTCGGCCTGCCCACGGAGTCGGTGCGCGTCATCAATCCGTTCGTCGGCGGCGGCTTCGGCAGCGGGCTGCGCTGCTGGCCGCACAGTGTCGTCGCCGCCCTGGCCGCGCGGGAGACGAAGCGTCCGGTCAAGCTGGTGCTGAGCCGCAAACAGATGTACTTCGGCACCGGCTTTAGGCCGTCGTACGAGTACCGGCTGCGCCTCGGCAGCGACCGGCGCGGCCGGCTGACCGCCGCGATCCACGACATCGACGCCGAGACCTCGTCGTACGAGACGTTCACCGAGGCCGTGATGGGCGCGGGGCAGATGCTCTACAGCATGCCGAACGTCAGCCAGGCGTACCGGACGGTCCCCCTGGACGTGAACACCCCGATCTGGATGCGTGGCCCCGGCTTCGCCTCGGCGTCGTTCGTGATCGAGTCGGCCATGGACGAACTCGCGCACAAGCTGGGCGTCGACCCGATCGAGCTGCGCCGGCGCAACGAACCGAACGAGGACGAATCGAGCAACCTGCCGTTCTCCACCCGTCGGCTGCGCGAGTGCTACACCGTCGGCGCCCGCGAGTTCGGCTGGCAGCGCCGCTCCGCCCGGCCACGTTCGAGGCGCGAGGGCGACTGGCTGATCGGCCTGGGTATGGCCGCCGGTGTCTACGACCCCGGGCGTTACCCCGCACAGGCCCGGGCCCGCCTCGATGCCGACGGTACCGCCGTGGTCGAGGCGGCCACCAGTGACATGGGGCCGGGCACCTACACCTCCCAGACCCAGGTCGCCGCCGACGCCCTCGGGCTGACCATGCGCACGGTCACCTTCCGGCTCGGCGACTCCCTCTACCCGCCGACCTCGCCGCACGGCGGCTCCGCGACCATGGCCAGCGTCGGCACCGCCGTCCACGACGCCTGCAACCAGGTGCGGCAGCAGGCGATCAAGCTGGCCGTCGAGGACCGCGAGTCGCCGCTGTACGGGGTGAAGGCGGACGACGTGGTCGTACGCGGCGGCCGGCTGCACGTGCAGGGCACCCCGACCCGCGGCGAGACGTACCGGACGCTACTGGCCCGCAACAACCGCACCCACCTCGAAGCGGGCGGCTCCTACACCGGGCCGCCCAGCCCAGAGCGGCACTCCTACCACGCCTACAACGCCACCTTCGCCGAGGTCGCCGTCGACGCGACCCTGGGCCTCGTACGGGTCAGGCGCATGCTCGGCGTGTACGACACGGGCCGCATCATCAACCCCAAGCTCGCCGACAGCCAGGCGATCGGCGGCATCGTGGGCGGCATCGGCACGGCCCTCCTTGAGCACACGGCCACCGACCACCGCGACGGCCGGATCGTCAACGCCAACCTCGCCGACTACCTCGTCCCCGTCAACGCCGACGTCCCCGACGTCAGGGCGATCTACCTGGACGGCGAGGACAACGACGGCAACGCGCTCGGCGTCAAGGGGCTCGGCGAGGTCGTCCAGGTGGGGGTGGCGGCCGCGATCGGCAACGCGGTCTTCAACGCCACCGGCCGCCGCATCCGCGAACTGCCCATCGCCGCCGAGGCGTTGCTCTGACCCGTGCGCTTCGCCCCGGCGCGGTGCACACCGCTCGTCCGGCGGCCCGCGCCCCGTTCGGCCGCCGGACCTCCCGGGGCCGCCGCATGACGTTTTCCCCGGCGTCGTGGCGGCGGCCCGCTCACCTTCCGATCCTGTCCTGCCATGGAGAACCGCCATGCTCAACATCGCGGACACACTGCACCGCTGGTGCCGCGAGGCACGCCCCTTCGCCCTGGCCACCGTGGTCGGCGTGCGCGGCAGCGCCCCTCTGCCGGTCGGTACGTCGGTCGCGGTGGACGAGGACGGCACCGCGGTCGGCAGCATCTCCGGCGGCTGCGTCGAGGGCGCGGTCTACGAACTGTGCCGACAGGTGCTCCACGACCGGGGCGCTCCGCAGCGGACCTGGTTCGGCTACTCCGACGACGACGCCTTCGCAGTCGGCCTGACCTGCGGCGGCGAACTCGACGTCTTCGTCCAGCGCATCGATCCCGCAGCCCAGCCACACTTGGTCACGGCCCTCTCCGAGATCGACCGAGGGCGACCGGTCGCCGTGGCACAGGTCGTGGACGGCCCGGAGTACCTTCTCGGCTCCACGCTGAGAGTGCTCGGCGGTGACCACGCCGCCCACGGGCGCGTGGACGGCGGACCGGCGGACCGGGCGGTGGCCGACCAGGCCAGGGCCCTGCTGCGGGCCGGCCGCACCAACCGCGTCGACATCGGCGGGGAGGGAGACGGATGCCATGACCGGCTGTCCGTCCTCGTCCACGTGCAAGCGTCCCGGCCGCGCCTGCTGGTCTTCGGCGCGGTCGACTTCGCCGCCGCCCTCAGCCAGGCCGGCCGCTTCCTCGGTTACCGGGTCACCGTCTGCGACGCCCGCCCCGTCTTCGCCACGACCGCACGCTTCCCCCACGCGGACGAAGTGGTGGTCGACTGGCCCCACCGCTACCTCGAACGCGCCGAGGTGGACGAACGCACCGCCGTATGCGTCCTCACCCACGACGCCAAGTTCGACATCCCCCTGCTGCGCCTGGCCCTCGACCTGCCCGTCGCCTACGTGGGCGCCATGGGCTCCCGGCGCACCCACGACGAGCGCCTGCGACTCCTGCGTCAGGAGGGCGTCACGGCAGACGAGTTGGCGCGGCTGCGTTCCCCGATCGGCCTCGACCTCGGAGCCCGCACACCCGAGGAGACGGCGGTCTCCATCACCGCGGAGATCATCGCCCAGGCCAACCAGGGAACGGGTCGGCCCCTGACCCGGATCACCGGCCCGATCCACCGGCCGAGTTCTACAAGGCAATGGACGAGGCCCGAGCCGTCAAGGCCCTCCCGAAGCCCTGACCGGCCGCCGGAGTTGGCCCTACCGGCCAACGGCGTTACGTCGCACGGTAGCGGGCGCTGACCGTGGTCAACGGGAGCCGCTCAGCTTGCGTCGGCCTACCACTGCCTCGGAGTTGGTGGCTGAGCACACCGTCGCCACGGGGCGACCGATCGACCGTGTGACGGCGACCTCCTGACCCACCAGTTCTTCGCGGCACGGGTACGCAGCCGTCCGTGCCCCCCCGCAAGAAGGGCAAACGCCATGCAGTACGCACACCTGGGCCGCACCGGCCTGAAGGTCAGCCGTCTCGCGCTGGGCACCATGAACTTCGGCGACGCGACGGACGAAGCCACCAGCTTCCAGATCATGGACTCCGCGCTGGAGGCCGGCATCAATCTATTCGACACCGCCGACGTCTACGGCGGGCCGCAGTCTCCTTACATGGAGCAGGGGTACGGGTTGTCCGAGGAGATCATCGGGAGCTGGCTCGCCAAGGGCGGCGGCCGGCGGGAGCAGATCGTGCTGGCGACGAAGGTGTACCAGCCGATGGGCACCGGCCCGAACGACAAGTACCTGTCCGCGTACAAGATCCGGAAGGCCGCGGAGGACAGCCTGCGGCGCCTTCAGACCGACCACATCGACCTCTACCAGATGCACCACATCGACCGGTCGACTCCCTGGGAGGAGATCTGGCAGGCGATGGAACAGCTGGTACGCGAGGGCAAGGTGACCTACGTCGGCAGCAGCAACTTCGCCGGCTGGCAGATCGCGACCGCGCAGAACGCCGCCACCTCCCGCCGCTTCCTCGGCCTGGTGTCCGAGCAGAGCCTGTACAACCTGTCCGCCCGCACCATCGAACTCGAAGTGATCCCGGCACTTCGCCACTACGGGCTCGGCCTGATCCCGTGGAGCCCCCTGGGCGGCGGGCTGCTCGGCGGAGCACTGAAGAAGGCACAGGAAGGCCGCCGCGCGACGCCGAAGACGCAGGACGCCATTGAGCGGTACCGGCCTCAGCTGGAGGCGTACGAGGCGTTGTGCGCCGAGATCGGCGAACAGCCCGCCGACGTCGCTCTGGCCTGGCTGCTGCACAACCCGGTCCTCACCGCCACGATCGTCGGCCCTCGCACCCCCGAACAGCTCGCGACCAGTCGGCACGCCCTCGACGTGCACCTGTCGAAGGAAACGCTGGACAAGCTCGACGAGATCTGGCCCGGCCCCGGCGGCGAAGCCCCCGAAGCGTATGCCTGGTAGACCCGAACGGATGATCCCGCCGCACCATGCGGGACACGGCGGATCGGCGGCATCTCCGTACTCCGACGAGTAGCCGCGAACGATCCCGGAGCAGAAAGCTGCGGGCAGGGGCCGTCCATGGAAGAGTTCACCAGCACTCTGAGCGCAGGCACCCATGGCCACGATCAGCAGAGCGCGGTGTTCGTCTCCTCGGCCAGCCTCCGCAGGAGGCGGTCCTGGAGCGCCTCGCCGTGGACTGCGTGGTGCGGCTGTGCGGCTGCACCTGCTGGCGGTGGAGCCAGTACCCGCCGGTGGTCAGGACCTGGGGTCGTCGCTGGAGGCGAGCCACTCCTGTGTCTGATGGCCGAGCTACATGGATGTCGGTGGTGCGCTCACCTGGCCTGCGACGGTGCCGGCCGCCCGCTCGCCTTCACGCTCGCGTGCGGCCCACCCACGTCCTGGGCGACAAGGGCTACGGCTCCAGAGCAATCCGCGGTGGCTCCAGCTCGTGGGCGCTTTACTGCTCCCGGGGGCCCTGACCGTCACCTGTCGACGAGTCCCCTGGGCGGGCTGTCACGGCGCCATCTCGTACGACCCGGACAGTGCCGCCACACGCTCCCAGACGCGCCCCGAACGCGCTTCGTCGACGACGGGACGCCGGACGGCACCGAGCGCCCAGCGCTGCTGATCCACAGTGGCGGAGTCCTTGCCATGCAGTTCGACGGCGAAGGCGGAGAAGTCGCGGACGAGGACGGAGAACAGCTCGTCGAGCACATCCTCGTCAAGGTCCGTCAGACGGGCCTGCTCCAGGATCAGTTGGCCGTGCACCACCAGCGCGAACAGCTGGCCGACGGCGAGGAGAAGATCGAGGTCGCGGCTCTGCTCCTCGTCGGGGGCCGCGGTGGCGACGAACTCGCACAGGGCGTCGGCCTGCTCCCGGAAGCGGGCGACGTTCGGCACCCCGGCGTAGGCGTCGTAGGCGGGGCGCCAGTCGTGGAAGCGCACGGAGCCAAGGCCACGGGCCGGTCCCTGCGCGAAGAGGAACGCGTCGTCAGCCGCGTCGAGGCGGGTCGGCACGGCCGCGAACTCGGCCGGGTGCAGGAGGTGGTTGCGCATGAACTTGAGGATCAGCGCGAGGTTGACGTGCACCGTGCCCTCGAGCTTGGGCAGCCCGCGGATCTCGACGGCGGCCTGGGCGAAGTAGGTGTCTTTTTCGAATCCCTTGGCGGCGATCACGTCCCACATCAGGTCGATGACCTTCTCGCCCTCCGTGGTCACCTTCATCTTCGTCATCGGATTGAACAGCAGATAGCGGCGGTCGTCCGACGAGGCAGAGCGGAAGTAGTCGACGGCGCGGTCGCTGAACAGCTTCATGCCGACGAGGCGGACGTACGCGTCGGCGAGCTCGCGGCGCACGTGCGGGAAGGCGGTGACGGGGCGGCCGTACAGGATGCGGTTGTGCGCGTGGGTGACCGCCTCGTACATCGCGTGCTCGCAGATGCCGATCGAGGCGGTGCAGAGGTTGAACTTGCCGACGTTGACGGTGTTGAGGGCGGCGTCGAAGGCGGCGCGACCCGTGTGCAGGACGTCGTCCGGACCCACCGGGTAGTCCTCGAGACGGAACTCGCTGACGTACTTCGAGGAGTCGACGACGTTCTTCACGAGGTGATAGGCCGGGTGGCGGCTGTCGGCGGCGAAGAAGACGTAGCCGTCGGGGCCCTCGATGTCGGTGCGTCGGCCGAAGACCGAGACGAGCCCGGCGGCATTGCCGTTGCCGATGTAGTACTTGGAGCCCGTCGCCCTGAAGCCGCCGTTGTCGTCCGGCGTCAGCAGCATGTCGGTGGAGTAGATGTCGGCGCCATGGGCCTTCTCGGAGAGACCGAAGGCGAACACCTCACCCTGGGCGAGGAGTTCCGCCGCGCGAGTACGAGCTGCGGTGTTGTCGCTCTGCCAGACCGGTCCGAGGCCGAGGATGGTCACCTGCCATGCGTACCAGTAGTCGAGACCGTAGAACCCGAAGATCTCGTTGAGGGCGGCGATCCGGGCTGTGTCCCAGCGCTGGTCCTTGTGTCCGGCGGCGGACGCCGGGGTGAGGAAGGTGGCGAACAGTCCTTCCTTGGCTGCGAATGCGAGGAAGTCGGCCAGCCATGCGCGGGAACGGTAGTCCTCGATGAGCCTGCGCTTGCCGCGGTCCTCGAACCAGTCGACGGTGGCACGCAGCAACCTGCGGGTCTCGGGGTCGAACTGCGCCGGGTCGTAGGTACGGGGGTTGAAGAGGAGAGGGTCGGCCATGGAGGTCCGCCTTCCGAGGGTTGAGGGTGGAGGGTGCAGGTCCGAAGGTTGAGGGGCGCGGGCGGTGGTGGCCGGCACTTCAGGCGTGCGGCTGTGACGTGCCGAGCCGGCGGAGGGTGGCGAGGACGTCGTCGAGCCAGGCGATCGTCATCCGCTCGTACGCGATGCCGCCACGCAGCACGACGTGCTGCAGTTCCTGACCGGCGTCGAGCGGGGTGGGGGCCGCCGGGCCGGTGAAGTCGCGCAGCTCCCCGGCCAGATAGTGCGCGAGCCGGTCGATGTGCACCTGGCGGTGCCGTTCGACCTCACGGATCAGCACAGACGGGTCGTCAAAGGCCGCGCCGCGGATCTTCACGGCGAGTTCGTGCCGCATGCTCTCGGGTTGGATCGATTCGTGCAGCCACTCAGAGAGGGCGGCTCGGCCGGGACCTACCACGGAGTACTCCTTCTTGTCCGGTCGGCTCTGCTGCGAGAGTTCACGGACGGCGAGCAGGCCCTCGCTCTCCATGCGCTTGAGAACGCGGTAGATCTGCTGGTGCGTGGCGGTCCAGAAGTATCCGATGGACCGTTCGAACCGCCGGGCCAGCTCATAGCCGGAGCCCGGCTTCTCCAGCAGGGAGACGAGGATCGCGTGCTCGAGGGCCATGCCCCGATCCTTCTATGCAACTCGTTGCATAGCCAAGTGGTACCGCCCAGGTGAGACAGGGCTCACGCGGGGCGGCGATGGACGGCTCGCGCACCACGCCCGAGTGGATCAGTCTTCCCTCGACCGTCTCACCCGATGGCCGAACTCCTCACCACAGGTCGATGAACATAGTTGACATCAGTGCAGGTCACGAACGTTGGCTAGTGCCAACTAGCGGTCGTGGTCACAGTGTCGTGACGAGGATTTTTCGTTGGCACGGAACCGACAGAGTCGGCTGGTGACCGAGCGCATGGTCCAGCCGTCCCTGCCGACCCGAGATCAACTCGACACTGGTCAGCCCGGCGTCGCTCCCGAGCTCGCGCGGGGGGGCTTCTCGCGATCGAAGACACTTGGCGAGAGGCGCCCAATGTGCCCGCTGAGCTGCGGAAGCTGGTATTTGACGCTGCCCTGCGGCGGGCCTGAGCCTGGTCTGCCGTCACACTCTCAGACGGAACTGCGGGCCTCTTCGTAGTCCGGCTCCGATATCGGGCCCTTCTTCTTTCCGACAGCAGGCAAGGTGATCAGCAGCACGACTGCTCCGAGGAGTGCGATGACCGCGATCCAGCCCGCGCCTACGTGCATAGCATGGACAAACGCATTATCAGCGGCCTGAGCAAGAGTGGGCCGGTGGACAGCGGTGGCGACGTGGCGGGCCTGTTCGGCGGAAACTCGCGCCTGCTCCTGCACCGGACCGGGTGCACCCTCCAGCGAAGGTCCGATCGCACGTCGGTACTCGATCGACATGATCGTGCCGCCTACGGCGATTCCGATCACACTGCCGGTTTGTCGCACGGTGTTGGTGACGGCTGATCCCGCACCGGCCTGTTCCAACGGCAGGTCGCTGATCAATGCGGCCGTAACGGGGCCGATCACCATGCCGATCGAGAGACCCTGTATCAACAACAGAATCTCGATCCAGACAAGTGGAGTTTGGAGTCCGAGGAACCCGTATCCGCCCATGGTCAGCGCAGCCACGGTTAGCGCGGGCACGGTGACAAGCCGTAGTGGCAGGCGGCGAACCAGGCGCGAGGCAAGGGGCGCCCCCGCGAGCGCGCCGAGTGCGGTCGGGATATTGGCCAAACCCGCCTTCATCGGTGAAAATCCGAGCGCGCCTTGCAGGTAGAACGCGTTATAGAAGGTGATGGCGGCGACAGCGAAGAGCAGCAATCCGAGCGCCATATTGCCGCCACCGAATGTGCGTTGCGCGAACAGTCGCGGATCAAAGCTGGGCACCTTGAGACGCAGTTCGACGAGTACGAAAACGGCCAGCAGAACCAGACCGACAACGATCGGCGCCCAGACGTCCGTACGACTCCACACCGCCACCTGCCCCGCCTGGATCAGCCCGTAGGCTAACGCCACGAGCCCACTGATCGACAGCAGCATTCCAGCGGGGTCCAGTGGTCGCGGAGTGGGGCTGCGGAAATTCGGAACCAGCACGGCGAGCCCGACCAACGCCGATGCCGCGACCGGAACATTGATCAGAAAGACCGAGCCCCACCAGAAATGATCGAGCAGGAACCCCGCCAGCACCGGGCCGGCAGCCATTCCGACACCGGCCGATGTCGAGAAAACGCCGATCGCGGCAGCCCGCGCAGGACCGGTAAAGGTCCACATAAGGATGGCCATCATGGCGGGCGTGATCAGCGCGCTGCCCACCCCCATCGCAGCTCGAGCTGCAATCAGCTGGCCCGCATCGCTTGCGTACGCCGCCCACAGCGAGGACCCGGCGAAGATCATCAGCCCACTGGAAAACACAGTTCGGTGACCGAACCGATCGCCCAATGCGCCCGCAGTGAACATCAGTGTGGCGAAGGCCAGAGTGTACGAACCGGTCGCCCATTGCAGCTGACCAGGATTGGCGCCCAGTCCACGGACCGGGTCTGCAAGGGTCTCCAGCGTAGTACTCAGGACGGTATTTTCTATCCAAATCAGCAGTGAACACAGCATAAGAATGGCAAGAATCAACTGCTGCCTGGATTTCGGTAACGTTGGAGGCGCGGTCATGAACACCTTCGGATATCGATCGGCGGGAACCTGAACGACTGGACCATAAGCAAACTCCACGACGCCGTCAAGCTTGGAGTTTCTTGTCAATGCTGTTGCGGTCGAACGGACTGTATGCCCTCTGCCGGATTTGCGGACTGAACAATTTTGTGCCCTCTGGCGGATTTGCGAGTTGACGGATTTCATGACTTCCGGAGGGTTGCGACTGGGCGGATTTCATGCCCTCCAGTGAGCTGCCGCACCGCGTCCTGCGCCTCAGCTCGGTGCCCACGCCAAACCGCAGCTCCTGCCCGCCCAAGACTGTCGGAACACTGGCACTACAACGGCTAACACAATGAGCTGAGTTGCCGGTGAGTGATGAGGCAACAGGCGAGTTTGAGGAGCGCCTCGTGGATGTCGGCCTGCCTTTCCCAGCGCACCCGGAGACGTCGGAAGCCGTGCAGCCAGGCGAACGTGCGCTCTACCGCCCAGCGGTAGACACCCAGTCCGCTGCTGTGGGGTGTGCCGCGGCGGGCGATGACGGGCAGGACTCGGCGGGCACGAACCTTGTGGCGGTGGATGCCGTGGTCGTAGCCGCGGTCGGCAAAGAGTGAGTCAGGCTTGTGGTGAGGATGACCGCGAGAGGAGTGCCGCACCCGTCGGTGATCAGGTGGTGTCTGGAGCCGGCCCGGCCCCGGTCGACCCACGGACCTGTGTGGATCCCCCTGTCAGCGCTCGCACGTGGCTGGAGTCGACAACGTAGCGCGACCATTGCCCGACCCGAAGCCCATCTTGGTGGGCAGGTACTCCCACTGAATGCCGGTGTGCAGCACGTACAGGATGCCGCAGAGAACCTTCCGATCCGGCACGGGCTTGCGTCCCGGATACCGGAACCGCGGCTGCTTGCACAGGAGCAGCGGTCCGATCCGCTTCCACAGCTCATCCGACACGATCCATGGTGACGCCCCCACGTGATCAGAATGCTCAGCCCCCTGCGGACACCACAGCCAGGGCCAAGGCGCCTCACCGCGTTGCGCGTTGTTAGCTGGAATGCGGCATCACCCGTGAAGGGCAAGGGTGCTGTCGCGGATCTGCCAGCCACCTCTCGATGAGGCCTGCTGGACTGATCGCGAACGCGCTGCCTTTCACAGGACGGGACGCCATGCAGGCAACCACTACCGCTTCAGTCAACGGCAAACTCTTACCCCCTCGGTCCCCGCTGATGGGGTGGCTGGCCGTGGTCTCGGTGATGCTGGGAATCTTCGTCATCGTCACCACCGAGATCCTGCCGATCGGTTTGCTGACCTCGATCGGATCCAGTTTCACCGTCTCGGACGGGATGGCTGGACTGATGATGACCATGCCGGGCTTCCTGGCAGCGATCGCCGCTCCACTGGTCACCGTGGCCACGGCACGCTTCGACCGCCGACTGATGCTGTGCGTCTTCATGCTCTTGCTGGCACTGGCGAACTTCCTTGCCGCCGTGGCACCCGACTACTGGCTCGTATTGACCTCCCGGATCATGGTCGGGATCACGATTGGCGGCTTCTGGTCGATCGGAGCCGGGTTGGCGGAGCGACTGGTGCCGCCGAGCTCGGTCGGCAGGGCAACTGCTGTGATCTTCTCTGCCGTCCCGCTGGGATCCGTCCTCGGCGTGCCGACGGGCACCCTCATCGGAGATCTCGCTGGATGGCGAACGGCCTTCACCGTCATGGGAGTTCTGACGGTCGGCGTACTGGTCATGCTGCTCTTGTTCGTGCCGCCGCTTCCTCCGGTCCAGGCCACACGGCTGGGAGTGCTCAACGGCATGTTCCGCAGCGTCAACACTCGCTTCGCACTCCTGCTGACGTTCCTTGTTGTACTGGCTCACTTCGGCACCTACA
This sequence comes from Streptomyces caelestis, assembly GCF_014205255.1. Classification (GTDB taxonomy): domain Bacteria; phylum Actinomycetota; class Actinomycetes; order Streptomycetales; family Streptomycetaceae; genus Streptomyces; species Streptomyces caelestis. The sequence continues at coordinate 8,451,727 of NZ_JACHNE010000001.1, forward strand.
CCTACGTGACACCCTTTTTGGAACAGGTCACCCACGCCAGCGGTGGTCTGATCACTACATTCTTGCTGCTCTACGGTGCCGCTGGCATCCTCGGCAACTTCCTGGGCGGCGCCTGGGTGGCCCGGTATCCGCGGACCGTCTTCGGGCTAGCGGCCGCCCTGATCGCCGCGGTGACCCTCCTGCTTCCAGCGCTGGGCCGCTGGGAGACCGGCGCAGTGATGCTGCTGATCGTGTGGGGCATCGCGTATGGCGCCGTACCAGTCGCGTCGCAGACCTGGTTCTCCAAGGCGGCACCGCACGCCCCGGAAGCTGCATCCGTCGTGTTCACCGCCTCCTTTCAGGCAACCATCTCGATGGGTGCACTCGCAGGGGGAGTCATCCTGGACCGCACCTCTCCGTCCGCGGTCATGCTGCTAGGTGGTTGCACCGCAGTGCTCATGGTCCTGGCAGTAGGGGCACGTCCCGTCGGGCCGGACTGCAACGAGCGGTCCTGAACACACAGAGGTTCTCCCACGGATGCTTCTGTCGAACGCTCAGGAGATGAATCTGGATCGCTACTCAGCGACGAACGGTGCGTATCCAACCTGGACCTCGCTCACCTGGAGGTCAGAGAAGAGCAAGGTCAGGTTGTGCGTGTTGGTCTCAATGCGCACCTCGTGGAAGTCGATCCCGAGGGCCTTCGACCAGCGTCGCGTCGCCTCCGACGAGGGAAGGAGCTTGGCGCCTGGGTACAGGCAGTGCCACTTCACACCCCAGACGTAACCGTCGAGGTCGGCACCGCTTGCGTGGTCGATGAGCCGGTCGTCCAAAGAGACCCGCCAGGTCTCAGCCGGCACTGACGTCTCGCACCGCTCGGCGATCAAGGGGGCGAGGATGCAGCCTCATCACCTCTGATCAAGCTGCCTCGAACCTCCAGCGCTTCGGCACCGGTCTGCTGCGGCTGCCGACCTGGCCGACGGATCGCCGGCACACACTGCCCGGCACCTTCTTCCCGACCAGCCCGGAATCGGATGGGTCACGGCCGGGAAGCTCCTCGCCCGGAAGCGCCCGCGGTTGCTGCCCGTCTACGATCAGGTCGTTCGATGCGTCCTCGGTCGGCCCAAGTCGTTCTGGCTCGGCCCGCATGCCGCGCTGCGTGTCGACAACTGGGCGCTGCATCACGATCTGATGGCCCTACGGCAGGCCGCAGACCTCCCCGAGACCGTCAGCGCGCTGAGGGTCCGTGACGTGGTGCTCTGGATGCATCACCGTACGGATCATCAGCAGGGGAGCTGTACCGGGGCCTGAAGTCCGTCGGCCGCGCACGAGGGAGCCTTACGCCCGGAGGACAGCTGGATCCCCTGCTCCCCCGCACGCCGGAGGGGGGCCCGGGACGCTGATCACTGGAGCGATCCCGCATGACATCGGATACGCGCCCGTGATCAAGGACACGGGGTTCCACCCCCTCGACGGCGCCCGCTTCCTGCGGGGCCACGAGCACACCGACGACCTGGTGGTGCGCCTCGTGGGCAACCCCTCCTTCGAGAACCGTCCCCCCTCCAGCCTGCACCCCCCAGCCTGCGTACCCGGAACCATCAACCGCGGCATCGCAACCACGACCGCGGCAACCGAATCCGCGCAACACGCACAGGCGCACGTACCGACCAGAAGGACGATCAGTCCGCAGGCCGTCCGGGTCAGCGCAGCGAGAACGTCGACAATCTCTGGCCCTCGCTCAGCACGAGGTACACGTCCTGGCGCCCCTTCGCGGCGGCGGACAGAGAGGCGTTCACCGTCTCGTACGTGTACACCGACCCCGTTCCGGACGCCTTCGCCGTGCCGATGAGCGTACCGGTCGGCGAGCCGAGCCGTATCTCGACCTTCCCGGCTGCTCCGGCCACCCGCGCGCTGAACTTCGCCGCGCCGGAGCCCAGTTGGGCATCGGCGAACTTGAGCCAGGCCCCGTCGGCCGAAGCGCCCACCGCGGTTCCGCGGACCTTGGACTCGTCGACCAGCCGCACACCCTCGTAGTCGTCGAAGTTCTCGGCCCGGGTCGGCCGTGAGAGATCCCGGGCCGGTATCGTCTCGCCGCGCACCTTCAGGGACGTACGGGAGCGGATGTCCTCGGAGGACGCGCCCACGAGGACGTCGTACGTGCCGCTCTCCACCACCCACTTGGAACGGGTGACGTCCCAGTGTGCGAGGTCCTTCGTCGTGAGCCTCAGCTTGACGGTTTTCGTCTGGCCCGGTTTGAGCGAGACCCGCTGGAACGCCTCCAGCTGTTTCAGCGGCTGTTTGTCGCGTGAGACGCGCTGGTGGGTGTAGAGCTGCACGACCTCGTCCCCGGCACGCTTGCCGGTATTCGTGACGGCGACCTCGTACCCGTCGTCGAAGCGCTTCAACTTCCCGTAGCGGAAGGAGGAGTACGAGAGTCCGTAGCCGAACTCGTAGAGCGGGTCACCCTTGAAGTACTGGTACGTGCGGTCGTGCTTGATGTTGTCGTACTCCAGGATGGAGGGGAGGTCGGCCTCCGACTCGTACCAGGTCTGGGTGAGCCGTCCGGCCGGGTTCACGTCGCCGAAGAGGACGTCGGCGAGGGCGTTGCCGGTCTCCTGGCCAGCGTGGGTGGTCCACAGGAGGGCGGGGACCTCCTTCTGGAGGGCGCCGAGGGTGGTCGGGTAGCTGTTCTCGACGACCACGACCGTCTTCGGGTTGGCCGCTCGCACCGCCTTGACCAGGGCTTCCTGGGACGGGGCCAGGCCCATGTCCTCACGGTCGTCGTTCTCGCGGCCGTTGATCGCGGGCATGGAGCCGACCACCACGACCGCCGCGTCCTTGTTCTTCACCGCCGCCACGGCCTCCTCGACGCCGCTGCGGACGATGTCCTTGGTGTAGCGCGCGGCCTCGGCCTTGGTGACCAGGCCGAGGGTGCCGTCGTCGCCGGCCGGGCCGAGGTAGACCGGGTTGGACCACCAGGGCTCCCGGGTCTCGTAGCCCGCGTACCGCAGCAGGTGCGTGCCGTCGGCCTGCGCCTCCAGCGCGAACTGCTGCTGCACGAACCAACCGTTCGGCTGGGCCTGGTCGTTGACGAAGTTCGACCAGTTGTAGCCGACGTACTTGCCGTTCGCGGCCGACCGCAGGGTCACGATGCCGGAGCCCCAGTCGAACACGTCGAACTGGGCCTCGGCCCCACTGGACGCGCTCTCCTTCAGCACTTCGCCGTCGGCGTCCGTCCCCGCCGTCACGTACGTCCCGCTCTCCGCGTTCTTCAGCGTGATCCGGTCCACGCCTTCGCTACTCGCGACCGACGTGCCGAGTTTCGCGGCGATGCCCTCCTTGGGCGTCACGGCGTACGGCAGGGTGCCCGAGTACCAGTCGGTGTAGAGGGTGTCGGCGAGCGGGCCCACGACCGCCATGTCCTGGGACGCGGAGGACTTCAGGGGCAGGGTGGCGCCCGAGTTCTTCAGCAGTACCGCCGCATCGGCCGCCGCCTTCCGCGCGAGCTTCTGATGGGCCGGGCTGTTGATGACGGACTTGTCGATGGAGCCGTATTTTCCGCCGCCCGGGTCGAATTCACCGAGCCGGACGCGGATGCTCAGGATGTGCCCGGCCGCCGTGTCGACGTCCGACTCCTTCAGCAGGCCTGTGGACACTGCCGACTTGATTGCCGTCGTGGTCCGCACGGAGTTCGTGTCGTCCGTTGTGAAGCTGTCGATACCCGCCTTCAGCGTGGCCGCGTTGCCCTCGGTCAGGGTGGCGTAGTACTTCTGACTGCCGGTGCCGGTCAGGTTGTTGGGCGCGTGGGCGTCGGTGACGTTCAGAAGGTCGTGGGAGGTCCAGGTGCGTACGTCGTCGAGCGCCGGATCGACTGTCGCCGGGCGGCCGTTGACGAGGTTGTACGACGACATCACGCCGGTCACCGCGTCCGCCTCGATCGCCGGTCTGAAGGCCGGCTCCTCGTACTCCTTCAGCACGCGTGGGCGCAGGTCGGATGAGGTGGTGGTGCGGTCCACCTCGTTGTTGTTGCCGAGGAAGTGCTTCAGCGTGGGCGCCGTCTTGAGGTGGTCGGGGTCGCCGCCGGTGAGGCCGGTGCCGTACGCGATCGCCATCGAACTCGTCAGGTACGGGTCCTCGGAGTAACCCTCCTCGTTGCGGCCCCAGCGCGGGTCACGCAGCGGGTTGACCACCGGGGCCCACAGGTTGAGGCCCCAGCCGGCCGGGCGCTCCTGCTGGAAGCCGCGCGCTTCGTCGCCCACCGCCGCACCGACCTTTTTCATCAACGCCGGGTCCCAGGTCGACGCGAGGCCCACGGCCTGCGGGAACACGGTGGTCTCGCCGAGCCAGGCGACGCCGTGCAGGGCCTCTGTGCCGGTCTTGAACGACTGGATGCCGAGGCGGGGGATCGCGGGCTGGTACTGGTGGAGCAGGGAGATCTTCTCGTCGAGGGTGAGGCGGGCGAGGAGGTCGTCGACACGGCGGTCGACGGACAGCTTCGGGTTGCGGAAGGCGTACGAGGGGTCGTCCGCCGCGGCCGTCCCCGTGGCCGTGACGCAGAGTCCGGCGATCAGGGTCAGGCCCAGGGCCAGGGCGGGGACGCCCCGTCCCACGGTGGTTCTGCGTCTTCTCTTGCCTTTCATGGCACGGCTCCTTCAACTAGGGCCTTGCTTCGGGGCTTGGACAAGATTGCTTCCGTGGGGGGAGTGGGGCGGGGGGTGGTTCAAGGGCGGGGCATGGTGCTGGCCCGCGCGGTCAGCCGCGGTGACAGCAAAGTCACCTCCGGTGCGGTACCGCCGCCGAGTTTCTTCATCAGCAGGTCCACCGCCCCGGCGCCCGCCTCGGCGGCCGGTATGGCGATCGACGTGACGGGGACGCGGGCGCGCTCGGCCAGTTCGTCCGGGCAGATCGCCGTGACCGACAGATCCCCCGGGACCCGTAGGCCGAGCCCCTCGAACGCGTCGATCAGCGGCTCCAGGATCGGCTCGTTGTGCACGACGACACCAGTCAACGCGGGCCGCTCCCGAAGGAGTTGCTCGGCGACCTGGCGGGCCGCCGCAGGCGTCGACTCGCAGGGGTGGACCGAGGAGGACAGCCCGTTCCGGTCGGCCGCGGCGGTGAAGCCCTGGACCAGGCGCTGGGCGAACCCCGTCTCCCGTACGTACACCTCGGGCGGCGAGCCCACGAGCCCGATCACCCGGTGCCCGAGCCCGGCCAGATGCTCGACGCACAGCTCACCCGCCGCCCTGAAGTCCAGGTCGATGCAGGTCAGCCCATCGGGCGACTGAGGGAATCCGATCAGTACCGAGGGCCGTTCCAGGGCGCGCAGCAACGGCAGCCGAGGATCGTGGAGTTGGAGGTCCATCACGATCAGCGCGTCGACCAGTGCCGTGTCCGCGACGCGCCGCAGCCCCGCTTCACCCTCCTCCTGCGTCAGCAGCAGCACGTCGTGGTCGTACTGACGGGCGGAGGTCACCACCGACACCGCGAACTGCATCACCACCGGCACATGGATGCCGGCCCGTAGGGGAATCACCAGCGCCAGCACGTTCGACCTGCTGCTCGCCAGCGCCCGGGCCCCGGCGTGCGGACTGTAGCCGAGCTGGCGGATGGACGCCTCGATGCGCCGCCGGGTCTCCTCGGAAATCGGGCGCTTGCCGCTCAGGGCGTACGAGACGGTGCTGGGGGAGACCCCGGCGTGCCGCGCCACATCGGTGATCTTGACCATCAGCCGAGCTCCACCGTCAGGAATCCCGTGCCGGCCTTCGCCCGCACCTCACGCCCGCCCGAGGCCAGCCCCCAGGGCACCGAGGGGTCGCTGCAGGAAGCCCGCAGCGTGTGCCCTTCGCGGACCACGGTGAAGGTCACGTCTCCCACGGGCACCGTCACCTGGGCGCCACGCCCGAGCTCGTACGCGTGCAGGGTGACGCCGTCGGCGTACGCGTAGTCGGGCCGGTCCTCCACAGCCCCCACCGGGATCACCGCACCCGGCCTGACCAGCAGCGGAACGCTCAGGAAGCCGTGCCGCTCGCGTACCCAGCGCGGGCCGGTCACCGGCTGCCCGCTGAGGAAGTGGGTCCAGGTGCCGTCGGGGACGTAGTACGAGACGTCTCCCTCGTCGGAGAACACCGGCGCGACCAGCAGGTCGGGGCCGAGCATGTACTGCCGTTCCAGATGCGCGCACCCGGGGTCGTCCGGGAACTCCAGGACCATCGCGCGCATCATCGGCACGCCCTCGGTGTGCGCGGCCCGGGCGGCCTCGTACAGGTACGGCATGAGGCGCAGCTTCAGGCGGGTGAAGAGGCGCAGGACGTCCACGGCCTCCTCGTCGAAGAGCCAAGGGACGCGGTAGGAGGAGCTGCCGTGCAGCCGGCTGTGCGAGGACAGCAGGCCGAAGGCGATCCACCGTTTGAAGAGGGCGGGCGTCGGTGTGCCCTCGAAGCCGCCGATGTCATGGCTCCAGAAGCCGAACCCGGACAGACCGAGGGAGAGCCCGCCGCGCAGCGACTCGGCCATCGACTCGTACGTCGCCTCGCAGTCGCCGCCCCAGTGCACGGGGAACTTCTGGCTGCCCGCCGTCGCCGAGCGGGCGAAGACGACGGCTTCGGACTCACCCCGGTGCTTGCTGAGCACGTCGAAGACCGTGCGGTTGTACAGGTACGAGTAGTAGTTGTGCATCCGCTCGGGGTCGCCGCCGTCCGCGTACGCGACATCGAGCGGGACCCGCTCCCCGAAGTCCGTCTTGAAGCAGTCGACGCCCTGCGCGAGCAGCGCCTCCAGCTTCGACGCGTACCACTGCCGGGCGGGCTCGCTCGTGAAGTCGACCAGGGCCATCCCCGGCTGCCACAGGTCCCACTGCCAGACACCGCCGTCCGGCCTCTTCAGCAGATGCCCGAGGGCCTTGCCCTCCGCGAAGAGCGGTGAGCGCTGCGCGATGTACGGGTTGATCCATACGGAGATGCGCAGGCCGCGCTCCTTGAGGCGGGCCAGCATCCCCTCCGGGTCGGGGAAGACCCGCGGATCCCATGCGAAGTCGCACCAGTTGAACTCGCGCATCCAGAAGCAGTCGAAGTGGAAGACGGAGAGCGGGAGTTCACGCTCCTTCATGCCGTCGATGAAGGAGGTGACGGTGGTCTCGTCGTACGAGGTGGTGAAGGACGTCGACAGCCACAGCCCGAACGACCAGGCGGGTGGCAGCGCCGGGCGGCCGGTGAGGGCCGTGTACTTGCGGAGGATGTCCTTCGGGGTCGGACCGTAGATGACGTAGTACGTCAACTGCTGTGTCTCGGCGCTGAACTGAACCCGGGACACCGCCTCCGAGCCGACCTCGAACGACACCCGGCCCGGATGGTCGACGAAGACGCCGTAGCCCGCGTCCGTCAGGTAGAACGGCACGTTCTTGTACGCCTGTTCCGTGGCCGTGCCCCCGTCGGCGTTCCACATGTCGACGACCTGGCCGTTCTTGACCAGCGGTCCGAAGCGCTCGCCGAGCCCGAAGACCTGCGTGCCCACGCCGAGGTTCAACTGCTCGCGCAGATAGTGGCCGCCGGTGCCGGCGTCCCGCATGATGCCCATGCCCTTGGGGCCGCTGGAGGTGAGGGTGCGGCCGTTCGCGAGGAAGTCGACGTGCCAGGGCCCTGTGCGGCTCACTTTTATGGACAGGGCGCCCGCGGTGAGGGTCGCGGACTCCTCGTCGTACCCGGTGTGAGCCGTGAACTCCTGTTTGCTGAGCTCGAATTGGGGCCCGTGCGGCTCCTCGCCCTCGAAGTGTGTGAACGTGACGCCGATGACGTCCGGCATGGGCGCGTGCGCGCTGATCGTCACGACCGGTCCCTTCAGCAGGTCGCCGCGGTGGCGGATGGGCTGGGTCGGCGCATGGATCTCCAGGGTGCCGGACCCGTCGGTCACATCGAGGACCTCGACCGGGTGGGCCGCGGTCACGCCCTCGCGCAGCAGCCAGTAGCCATCGGTGAACTTCACGCCCGTACCCCTTACTTGACGGCGCCCACGGCGATCCCACGGGTGAGGGTCCGCTGGAAGACGAGGAAGAAGACGATGGCGGGCAGCACGCCCAGCAGCGCGGCGGCGTTCGTCATCGTGGCGTCCATCAGGCGCTGGCCCTGGAGCACGCCGAGCGCCACCGACACGGTCTGGTTGTCATTGGAGATCAGCATGACCAGGGGCAGCAGGAACTCGTTCCAGGTCCAGATGAAGAAGAAGACCAGCAGTACGCCGATGGTCGGGCGGCTGACGGGAACCACGATCCGCCACAGCACCTGCCACTTGTTCGCCCCGTCGATCTTGGCGGCCTCGATGATCTCGCGCGGGAACTGGCCGAGTACGGCGGACAGGAGATACGTACCGAACGCGGCCTGGATCACGGTGAAGACGATGATCACGCTCAACCGGGTGTCGTACAGGCCGGCTTCCTTGCTCAGGTAGTAGACCGGGTAGACCAGCGCCTCCTGCGGCAGCATGTTCGCCAGGACGAAGAAGGCGAGCACCCAGGTGCGGCCCTTGATGCGGCCGACGCCGATCGCGTACGCGTTCAGCACGGACAGGACGACGGCCAGGAGGGCCACGCTGCCACTGATCAGTACGGAGTTCACGAGCTTCTGGCCGAAGTCGACGCGCTCCCAGAAGTCCTTCAGGCCGTCCAGGTAGACGCCCTCGGGGAGGCTGAGCGGGCCGTTCGCCGAGTACTCGGCGGGCGACTTCACCGCGTTGACCGTGACGATCAGAAAGGGCAGGACCATGAACAGGGCCCCGATGATCAGGGCGACGAGGACGGGATAGCGGCCGACGACGGAGCGGACGGGCGGGCGTGACTTGGTGCGTACGGCTTGTACGGCTGTCATGTGCGGAGCCCTTCCTCGGCGTCCTCGGCGCGGGTCTGGAGCTTGAGGCCGATGAGCGCCAGCACGAGGATGACCACGGTCAGCACGGTCGAGATCGCAGCGCCGTAGCCGACCTGGGTCTTCTCGAAGAAGGTGGTGAAGGAGAAGTAGGAGGGGACGTTGGTCGCACCGCCGGGCCCGCCCTTCGTGAGGACGTACACCGCGCCGAAGACCTTGAGCGCGGCGATGGTGCACCAGAGGAGGACGACGTGGATCTCGGGCCGGATCTGGGGGAGGGTGACGTGCCAGAACCGCCGCCACCAGCCGGCGCCGTCCAGCTCGGCGGCCTCGTACAGCTGCGGGTCCACGCGTTGCAACCCCGCCATGAAGATGACCAGCGGGAAGCCGATCTGCACCCACACCATCACGCCCATCACGCTGTAGAGCGCGATGTCGGGGTCGCCGAGCCAGTCCTGCTGGAGGCCGCCGAGCCCGATGGCCTTCAGGAGTTCGTTCAGGGAGCCGTTCTCCGGCGCGAGGATCCAGCTCCACACGATGCCCGCGACCGCGATCGGCAGGACCTGCGGGAGATAGAAGCAGGCGCGGAGCACGGCGACCGTCTTCGTCCCGAAGTGCTTGCCGACGAAGTCGAACAGGGCGGCCGCGAGAACTAGCCCCATCACCGTCGGTACCGCCGCCATCGCCACGACCATGAAGAGGCTGTGCCGGAAGGACGCCCAGAACTCCGAGTCGCCCATCAGCTCCCTGTAGTTGGCGAGCCCGGCCCACTTCGGAGTGCCGACGCCCTGCCACTCGGTGAAACTCACGCCCGTGTTCATCAGGAACGGCACGATGATGATCGCGAAGAAGGCGAGGATCCCCGGGAGCAGGAACAGGGTGTACGAGTCCCGGGGGCGGCGCGGGCCCTTCGCGTGCTGATGCTTCTCGGTGACCCGGCCGCCCCGTGCTCCCCGTTCGACGGTGACCGTCACGTCTTCGGCGCGCCCTTGTCGTACGCCTCCTGGACCGCGTCCAGGTAGGCCTCCGGTTTCGCGCTCCCCGTGATCAGCTTCTGCGTCTCGGAGACGAGGACGTCGTAGAAACCGGGAACGGGCCAGTCCGGGTAGAAGGCCAGGCCGTCCCTCTCGGAGAGCGTGTTGAAGTTGGCGATGAGCGCCTTGGCCTGCGGGTCGGTGATGCCGGCGGGGTCGGCCGCCACGGGGACGCCGCCCTTGTTGCCGAGCAGGTTCTGGATCTTCTTCGACATGGTGATGTCGATGAAGTCGTACGCCAGCTCCTTGTTCTTGGCGCCCTTGGGGACGACCCAGAGGTTGCCGCCGGAGCCGGCGGTCATGTCCGAGTCCGGCCAGAGGAAGGTGCCCCAGTCGAACGTGTTCTCCGCGGCGAACCGGCCGTACCACCAGCTGCCGGAGAACAGGATCGGGCTCTTGCCCTGGATGAAGGAGACCCCGGCGTCCTCCGCCTTCGTACCGCTGGACTTCTTGCTGATGTATCCCTTCTTCACCCAGTCCGCGAAGGTCTCGGCGCCGTAGGTCCAGGCGGCGTCGTGGAAGTCGGTCTTGCCCTTGTAGAGCTGGTACGAGTCGACCCACGCGCGGTCGGCCTTCGACAGCGCGAGCTGGTAGAGGTACTGCCCGGCCATGTACTCGGCGCCCGCGTTGGCGAGCGGGGTGATGCCCTCGTCGACGAACTTGTCCATGGCGGCGGTGAGTTCGTCGAACGTGGTGGGTTCCTGGATCCCGTACTTCTTGAAGAGATCCTTGTTGTAGAACACCATCGTGTACTCGGCGTAGTTGGGGATTCCGTACCACTTTCCGGAACCCATCACGCCGTTGGTGTCGTACTGGCTGGTCGTCCGCACCCCGGAGCTGAGCTTCTTGTCCCAGCCCCGCTTGGTGGCCTCGGCGGACAGATCGGTCAGGAGCCCCTGCTTGGAGAGGAGTCCCGCCGTCGCGTTGCCCTTGTTGTACTCCATGAGGTCGGGTGCGTCGTCCGAGTTGAGGACCATCGGGGCGGTCTTCTGGATCTGTTCGAAGCCCTTCTCCTCGAACTCCACCTTGACCCCCGGATGGGTCTTCTCGAACTCCTTGATGGCCGCGTTCCAAGCCACGCCCATCGCGCTGTCCGGTCCCTCGTAGTGCCACAGTTTCAGCGTCTTGCCGTCTGATCCGCCACTGTCCGAGTCGCCGCAGGAGGCCAGGAGCAGAGCCCCGCTCAGAACCGCCGCAGCGGTCGCCACCACACGCCTTCGTGCCGTCAACATCCAGTGCCTCCAGGGGAGTCGGATGGCTCACTGTCCCGGTGAGTCGTGCTCGTCACGCTCGTCGTGGGGGCGTCACGCAGGGTTCATCGAATCGTTTCGATGCGGGACGTCGAAGCGCTTCGACGGAGGAAGGTATGTGGGGGCCGGGAGCGCGTCAATGGGGCGCGTCGGAATTGGGACGAGTGTTCGCGCGTCGGACGCGGTGTCCGTCAGCAGACGTGATCCAGTCGCCGGTCCCATGCCTCCACCGGAGCCGGACCACCTTGGGGGAGCTGTGCCCCGGTCGTGCGCGGCGGCGTTTGCCGGCAGCCCGGCCGTCCAGGCGCACCAGCAGGTGTGCCCCGACCGGCGCCGGCCGGCCCAGTTCCCGCCCACGGGCGTGTGTGTGAGCGCTATGTGAGGGCGAACGCGGCCGGCGCGGCCCGCAGCATGCCGACGTCGACCGCGCCACGCAAACACAGAGCCCCCGTCAGCAGACCGACGGGGACTCATGAACGATCGACGCTCGTGTTCTTGGATTTCGGCTACTTGCGTTCGAAGGACCAGATTGTGCTGCTGTCGGTCGAGCGACCACCGCCACCAACGCCGCTCATGATGGCATCGATAATGCCCTGCTGGGTCACCGCATGGGAACGTCGGTTGAACAGCCCGAACCCGTACCGTCCGGTTTCGCCGTTGTCCCAGTAGACCGGGGCCGCTCCGTACTTCTTGGCGGTGGACGCGACGGCGCGCATGTAGTCCGCGCGATACCTGGAGTTCGATGAATCGAACGATGACTTGTCGATCGCACCGTACTCACCGACGACTACCGGGTATCCCCGCACGACGAATTTGTCGTACATCTTCTTCAACTGCGCGTCCAGGTAGTCCTCCTGTCCCCAGGTCGACGTCTTTGACGGATTAGTCGCTGCTCGTCCCCATTGCGTGATGGTGCCGCTTTCCTCTCCGGCGAAGTCCCACGGGTCGTAGTGGTGAACGGAGATCATGATGCGCTGTTCATTACTGGGGATGGAGGGGGAGCGGTATTGGTCGGTCGGCAGCACGAAGCCGTAGTTCCCTGCGGTGTACTCGATGTTCGTGTTCCAGCCGGGAACGAGCAGCCACCTTGAACCGTTGTTCCCGCCGGTCCTCCGCACGGTGTCAACGAAGATCTGGTTGTAGCTGTTGATGTTCGAGTAGCACGGCTGGGTGGGGCGGCCGAATTGCCCGTCGAAGTTCTCGTTCATGGACTCCAGGATCAGGCGCTGGTCGTAGTTCTGGAACCTGGTCGCGATCTGTTGCCAGACCTTCTGGTACTTGGCCCTGATCGCCGTCTGGTTGGACGAGTCACAGATCAGCCAGGAGCCGTAGATGGTCTTGTAGCCGTCGCCGTGCATGTTGATCAGCACGTACAGGCCACGGTTGTAGGCGTAGTTGACGACTTCCTGGATCCTGTTCAGCCAGGCGGCGTTGATCGTGTAGTCCGGGCCGGGGCCTATGTGCCGCAGATACGAGACCGGGATTCGTATTGTTTTGAAGCCTGCGGACTTCACCTTGTCGATGAGGGCCTGCGTGATAACCGGCTGGCCCCATGCAGTTTCGCTGGGATATCCGTTGGAGTTGGCCTCCATCTGGTTCCCCAGGTTCCAGCCGGCGCCCATGTCGGCGACGATCTGCGAGGCGTTCAGCTGTGTCGTGGTGTCGGCCGATGCCTGGTTCGTCAGGCCGGCGAAAGATGCGACGACCGCCAACACAACGGCAAGCAAAATGGCTCTGATCTTCCCCACTTGTGAAACCATGGGTATTTCCTCTCTTCTGGTTCTGAGGGGGTCAAAACCAGGTAGATCCACCCGCCCGGGCGCCGTGGCGGTGGTCATGGCATGGCCGTACGCCCCCGGTGGTCATGAGTGGGAAGCGCTGGCGCAGGCACGGAGCGGTTCGGCGGACTCGGCGACGCGACCACTGTGCCGTGCCACAGGTCCCCCTTTGGTCCTGGGGGACATGAGGCTGCCATCGAATCGAGCGGCCTGAGTCGCCGGCCTCTTTCGAAGTGTGGCCCCGCATCGAGTCTGTGAATGTACGCGGTCAAACACGTGCCGATGATGTAAGCGCATGCTGAGGATCGTTTCAAGTGTTGCGCGCGAACCAGTGTGAACGTGCACAGTGTGTCGAGGCTCCGGAACATCATCATCGAGCGGTCGCGGCCGCCCGTGGCACTTGCAACGAGGGCGGCAGGCGACATCCCTCTGTTACTCGGCAGTATGCTTCACTCAGCGTCCGACCGGGCGCCGAAATGTCAGTCAGGTCAGCTCAGGGTGTGCGTGCCCTGGTGCGAGGTGGCCGTCGGAGACATCGGCGGGCAGGGTGGCGGCGGCCGACGCCCAGGTCACGTCCGTGCTTCAGGCCGGGCCGTTACAGTGGGACCGCCCATTCGACGCGTCGGAGCAGACCTTGGCGAACCTGTCTCACCTCGAGGAGATCTTCTCCGGCGACGGCACCAGGCCGATGCGGTTGCCGCGCTGGCAGGACGGCGGTTCACCAGCGGGTTTGGCGGTCACTTTGGTCGCTGACTACACGTTTCCGGCTCGGGCCTGGTTGCCGGCGGCGGCGATCGTGGCGTTGCTGGGGGAGTTCGACGTGGCCGCGGGTGCCGCCCGTACGACGATCAGCAGGCTGGCGCGTCGGGGGGTGCTGGAGGGCAGTCGGCAGGGGCGGTACAGCTCGTACCGGCTGACGCGGGAGGCCGCTGTCGATCTGTGGAGCGGCGGTGGCTCCATCGCGACGTTCACCACGCAGCCCGACTCATGGGACGGATGGTGGACCCTGGTCGCCTTCTCGGTGCCGGAGCAGGACAGCACGCGTCGGCGTGCGCTGCGCACGGCGCTGCGGTGGCGGGGGTTCGCTCCGCTGTACGACGCGGTCTGGGCGTCGCCGCACCCGCTCACCCCCAAGGGGCGTGCCGAGCTGGCCGACTTGGCGCTGGGGTCGGTGAGCGTGTTCCGCGCGCGGCAGGTGGATCTCGAGACGGAGGCCAACCGCAACCCGGTCGAGGCGTGGGACCTGCCCGGCATCGCCGCCCAGTACGAGATCTTCATCCGGCGGTGGAGCGGCCTGCTGCCCCGTATCAGCGCTGGTGAAGTCACCGGCGCGGCGGCGGTGCGAGCCCGTACCGAGGTGATGAACACCTACCGCCACTTCCCGGTGCTGGACCCCCTGCTGCCCATCGATCTGCTGCCGGCCGACTGGCCTCGGCCCCGGGCGAGGGAAGTGTGCGTCGCGGTGTACGACGGTCTGGCCCACCCGGCCCAGGAACACGTCCGATCGGTGGCGGCCCGGTCCGCGGACGGTCCGCACCTCGGCATCAGTGCCCACACGATCGCCGGCATGAGTGCTGGTATCGGTCACAGCGACGGCTGACGGCCCGGCGGTCCGACCCTGAGTTCAGAGGGATTTGGGTCGCAGAGATTGACAGATGTGAGTCCGATGGTGACTCTTTCTGTTATTCGAGAGAGGTGTGGGAGCGTTCACAGTCATGTGGTCGCAGAGAGCAGATCGCATGCACGCCCCTCGCCGCCTCGGGCTTTTGTACCTCCGCATCAGTGATGACAGGAGGCTTCTCCATGCGTGAGTTACGACTGGTGCTCGCCCAAGGGCGTCATCAACGACCAGGTGGCTGCCTTCGCGTGGATCACGAAGCGGTGGATGACCGGGAGCGACGGCAGCAGGGCGCTGGGCGGGCGGAGCATCATCGACGTGAACGTCCCCTGTCGTCCTGTGCCTGGCCGGGGGGCTTCAACGGGAGCGCGTCGGCGGCAACGCCGAGCATCCTCAACAACGCCGCACCCTGTTCAACCAGAGCAGCCGTTCGCGATGTCTGTTCGGTCACCACCGGAGCGATCAAGAGGTGGGCCGCTCGCTCGGAAGGTGGTGCACGCGCCCATGGCAGTGTCACGAAGGCGGCTTCTGGCGCTGGGCGCCGGAGCGGCCGCCGGAGGGTTCGGGCCGACCGGCTGCGGGTCGCAGCGCACCCTCGGCGACCCGGATGAGATCACGCTGTGGACCTGGGACCGGTCGGTGAGCGACGAGCTGGTCGCCCGGGCCGAGACGAAGGGCATTCCCGGGGCCGAGGGCTTCCGACTCAGCCGCACCAACATCGGCGGCCACTTCAACACCAAGGTGCGTACCGCGCTCGCCGGTAAGTCCCTGGTGCCGGACATCATCGGCATCAACTCCGACGTGGCCACCTACTTCCCCAACCAGGACGTGTTCGTCGACCTGAACGACTTCGGTGCGGCCGAGCTGAAGAGCCGGTACCTGGACTGGAAGTGGAACGAGTGCGTCACGCCCGAGGGCCGGATGATCGCGTTCCCCATGGACACCGGCCCCACCGGGCTGTTCTACCGCACCGACCTGCTCAAGGAAGCCGGGATCACCACCGACCCGAAGGAGCTCGCCGCCCGGGCCCCGGACTGGGACGGATTCATCGCCCTGGGCAAGGAGCTGCGGAAGTCCCAGGAGCGCGCGGTGATCTGCCCCAACATCCACCACGTCTGGAGCATCCGGCTCGGCCAGCTGGCCGGCAAGTTCATGACCCAGGACGGCCGGTACATCGGCGACCGGGACGAGCTGCGCGAGGCATTCGAACTGGCCTACCGGATCGGCAGGGACGGCCTGTCGGCCGGCGCCCCGGAGGGCTCCACCGACTTGTACGGCGTGGTCACCAGCGGCCGCCAGCCGGTCGGCATCGGCGCGGTGTGGTGGGGCCTCGCCTTCCCGGAGTCGGCCGCGCCGAAGACCGAGGGCAAGTGGCGGGTGACCGACCCGCCCGGCGGTGCCGGCAACGTCGGCGGCTCCTTCCTGGCGATCACCAAGTACTCCAAGAACCCCGAGGCGGCCTACAAGTTCATCACCTGGCTGCAGTCTCCGGAGAACCAGGTCAAGGCGTTCACGGAGATGTCGCTGTTCCCGTCCTCTCCGCGCTCCTTCACGAGGCCGGAGATGCGTGAGCCTCGGCCCTTCTACGGCGGGCAGCGCACCATCGAGGTGTTCGGCCCGTCGGCGCGGCAGGTCAGGACCGTCTACAAGAGCCCGTACGACCGGGTGATGGACCCCGTCTTCGCCGCCGAGCTCGCCAACGTGGAGTCCGGTAAGAACGTCGACACGGCATGGAGGGACGCCCAGGACACCATCGAGCGCGAGCTGACCCGCGAGGGGGCGATCTGAATGGGCCTCGCCGATGCGCCGCGCGGGAAGGCCGTCAAGCCGCGCGGGAGCGCCGCCAAGCCGCCGCCGGACGGGTCCAGACCGCTGCCCGGCTGGCGCCGCTACTGGCCGATGTACACGGCGGTGTCCCCCTTCTTCATCCTCTTCGCCGTCTTCGGCGTCTTCCCGGTCGGCTTCTCCGTCTACCTGTCGTTCATGTCGTGGGACGGCATCGGAGAGACGCGGTCGATCGGCTGGGACAACTACGCGTACCTGGTGACCGACTCCGACTTCTGGCAGTCGATCGGCAACACCCTGATCATCTGGATCCTGTCCACCGTCCCGATGGTCTTCCTGGCGCTGGTCATCGCCTACGCGCTGCACACCGCCGTGCGGTTCAAGGCGTTCTACCGGGTGGCCTACTTCGTCCCGAACATCACCTCGATCGTGGCGATGACCCTGGTGCTCGGCTCGGTCTTCAGCGACAGCTCCGGGCTGCTCAACAGCGCGCTGAGGGCGATCAACTCCGGCGGGGTCGGCTGGCTGTCCGACCCGTGGGCGATGAAGGTCTCCGTGGCGGCGATCACCATCTGGCGGTGGGTCGGCTACAACGCCATCATCTGCCTGGCCGGCCTGCAGGCCATCTCCAGCGACGTGTTCGAGGCGGCCAAGGTCGACGGCGCCAACAACCGCCAGACCTTCTTCCGGATCACCCTCCCCATGCTCCGCCCGGTGATCCTGTTCGTCGCCGTCACCTCCACCATCGGCGGCCTGCAACTGTTCACCGAGCCGCAGGTGCTGTTCCCGGTGGACGACAACGGGAACGTCGGCGGGCCCGGCGGCGAGGCCACCACCATCGTGCTCTACCTGTACCAGCAGGCGTTCGTCTTCAACCGGTTCGGCTACGGCGCGGCCGTCGGCTGGGCGCTGTTCCTCCTGATCGCGGTGTTCTCCGTCATCAACTGGCGGCTGATCGGCGGCCGCGACGAGGACGCGATCGGCACCGGCAAGCGGAAGGGGAAGTCACGTGCGCGCTGAGACGGCCGCCAGGTCGCGGACGATCGTGGGCCACGCCGTGCTCCTGCTGGGCGTGCTGATCACGATCTTCCCGTTCTACTGGATGTTCGTGATGGCCTCGAACACCACCGGGGACATCTTCGCCTACCCGCCCGAGCTGGTCCCCGGCCCCCACCTGTGGGAGAACATGAACAAGGTGTTCGACGGGATCGACTTCTGGGGGTCGATGGGCATCACCGTCGTGGCCGCCACATCCGTGACGTTCCTGGTGCTGCTCTTCGACTCGCTGGCCGCCTTCGCCTTCGCCAAGTACGACTTCCCCGGGCGGAGGGTGCTGTTCTGGATCGTGCTGGCCACCTTCATGATCCCGATGCAGCTGGCGCTGGTGCCGCAGTTCGTCACCCTGGCCTGGCTCGGCTGGGTCGGTTCGCTCAAGGCACTGATCATCCCCGGTGCGGCCAACGCGTTCGGGATCTTCTGGATGCGGCAGTACGCGCAGGGGGCGATCGCCGACGAGCTGATCCAGGCGTCGAGGGTCGACGGTGCCGGGTTCTTCCGCCAGTGGTGGACGGTGGGGCTGCCGGTGCTCCGCCCGGGGCTGGCGTTCCTGGGGATCTTCACCTTCTTCCACATCTGGAACGACTACCTGTGGCCCCTGATCGTGATGACCGACCCGGGCAAGGTGACGCTCCAGGTGGCCGTGCAGCAGCTGAACGGCGTCTACACCACCGACCAGTCGATGGTCATCGCCGGAGCGCTCATGTCGGTGATCCCGCTGATCGGGGTCTTCCTGATCGGCTCGCGCCACTTCATCGCCAACCTGGCCGCCGGCGCCATGAAGTTCTGAAACAGCACGCGCCTGTTCGGCGCCTTTCGAAAAGCAGTCTCCGCACCTGCGTCGAGTTCTTAGGGCAGGCACGAGCCCTGCCCCTGCACGGGAGGATCCATGAAACAGTCCATCAAGGTCTCGTTAGCCGGGGCCACAGCCGTACTCCTGTCCGCCGCGGCCACGACGCTCGGAGTCGACGCGGGTGCCGCGACGCCGACGGACGGCGTCGCGGCGGCGGCCGCCAGACCGATGGAGAACCTCGGCCGCGGTGTCGTGGCCGTGCGGTCGGGCAACACCAGTGTTCTCGTCTCCTGGCGGCTGCTGGGACTCGATCCGGACGGCATCGGGTTCAACGTCTACCGGTCCACTGCCGGAGGCCAGGAGGTCAAGCTCAACTCCGCGGTCCTGACCCAAGGCACCAACTTCACCGACTCGACCGCCGACTTGACCCGGTCGAACAGCTACCGGGTACGGCCCGTGATCAACGGCGCGGAGCAGCCACCGAGCGGCGCCTTCACCCTGACCGCCAACCACGCCGTCGAGCCGGCCGTTCGCGTACCGCTGCGCGCCGGTGGCCCGGTGAAGTTCGTCTGGGTCGGCGACCTCGACGGCGACGGTGAGTACGACTTCGTCCTGGATCGCCAGACATCGCCGCAGACACTCGAGGCCTACCGGCGCGACGGGCAGCTCCTCTGGTCGGTCAACATGGGCCCGAACAGCACCAACCAGAACAACATCGAAGGCGGATCGTCCACCATCGACGTCGGCCACAACGACGGCGTGACCGTCTACGACTTCGACAGCGACGGCCGCGCCGAGGTCGCCGTGCGGATCGCGGGCGGTGTCCGCTTCGGCAACGGCACCACCTTCACCCACAGCGACAACAACCGCCAGTTCATCGCGATCCTCGACGGCATGACCGGGGCGCCCCGCGCGACCGCTCCCGTGCCGACGGACTACCTGGCGGACGGCCCGATGTACGCCCGGTTCGGTGTGGGCTACCTCGACGGTTCCCGGCCCAGTCTGGTCGCCTTCATGAAGAACCGGAGGGGCAACGGGGCGTTCAACCTCATGATGGGCGCCTGGCAGTTCACCGGCCAGTCCCTGACCCAGCAGTGGAAGTGGCTGCGCGGCAACCAGAACACACCCGACGGGCACAACACCCGCGCCATCGACGTCGACGGCGACGGGACCGACGAGGTCGCCGAGATCGGGTTCGTGCTCAACGGCAACGGCACCCTGCGGTACTCCCTGGGCCCGGCGGGCGTCATCCACGGCGACCGCTTCCACATCGCCAAGATGGACCCCAACCGCCCGGGCTTGCAGGGCTATGGCGTCCAGCAGGACAACCCCAGCGGTCTGCGCGAGTACTACTACGACGCCACCAACGGCTCCATCATCTGGCGACACACCGCGTCCGGCACCGCCGACGTGGGACGCGGCATGGCCGGCGACATCGACCCACGGTTCCCCGGCATGGAGGTCTGGTCCTTCTCAGGCCTCTACAACGCACCCGCCAACCGCCTCACCGAACCGAACACCTCGCTGCGTCCCTGGCCGCAGCTGGGCCTGTGGTGGGACGGCGACCTCACGATGGAGCTGCTCAACGACGGCAAGTTCGAGAAGTGGGACCCGAACAACCCCAAGCCCAGCAACAGCCTGACACGGCTGCTCACCACCTCGAACTACGGAGCGGTCGACGCGAGCCAGGACGTCCAGCCCACCTTCTACGGCGACATACTCGGCGACTGGCGTGAGGAAGCCGTGTACACCAACGCGAGCCACAACCAGCTGATCATCTTCACCACCGATCGCCCGACGAGCACACGGCTGTACACGCTCGCGCACAACCCCGCCTACCGCAACGCCATGACGTTCAAGGGATACATGCAGTCCCACCACGTCGACTACTTCCTCGGCGCCGGCATGACCCGGCCACCGCGGCCGAACATCACCTACTCCGGGAGCTGAGGCTGTGAGAACCGCGAAGTTCGCCACCCCTGTCCTCCTGCTCTCGGTGGTCACGGCGAGCTCCATCGCCATGGCCCCCGGCTCGGCGTCCGCGAGCGGTGCGGCGGCCGGAAACACCTACTACGTCGCCCCGAACGGGAATGACGGCGCAGCGGGTACGCAGGCCGCTCCGTGGGCATCGATCGCCCGCGCACAGGCCGTCGCCAAGGCGGGTGACACGGTCTATTTCCGGGGCGGCACCTACGCCTACACCCGTGCGAACAGCACCTGTTCGAGCCAGACCGCCAGAGTCGACGCGATCACCCTGGACAAGAGCGGCAGCTCGGGCAACCCGATCCGGTACTCGGCCCAGCCGGGCGAGAAACCGGTCTTCGACTTCTCGCGGATGACGGACAACTGCCGCATCAAGGGCTTCAACGTCACCGGCAGCTGGATCCACCTCAAAGGACTGGAAGTCAAGGGCGTTCCCCAGAACAACAACCGGAACGCCGAGTCCTGGGGGATCTGGGTCTCCGGCAGCAACAACGTCTTCGAGCAGATCAACACCCACCACATGGGAACCGGCCTGTTCGTCAACGGCGGGGGCGGCAACCTCGTCCTCAACTCGGACTCGCATGACAACTACGACCCACGCAGCAGCGACGGTCCCGGCGAAAACGCCGACGGGTTCGGTTCGCACTACACGCCGGCCGGCCGCGCCGCGAACGTGTTCCGGGGCTGTCGCGCGTGGTGGAACGCCGATGACGGGTTCGACCTCATCTCCACCTACTCGCCCGTGACCATCGAGAACTCGTGGGCCTGGCGCAACGGGTACGTGCCGGGGACGACGACGCCCTCCGGCAACGGAGCCGGCTTCAAGTCGGGCGGCTACGGCGGCGACTACGAAGCCAACGCGCCCAAGCACACCGTCCGCTTCTCGGTGGCGTTCCTCAACAAGGCGGCCGGCTTCTACGCCAACCACCACCCGGTGGCCAACGACTTCTTCAACAACACCGGCTACGGAAACAACCCCAACTTCAACATGCGTGGCGTCGACTCGAGCGGCGCCGCCGTCGGCCGGGGCAACCTGCGCAACAACATCGCCTACACCGGAACGCCGACGTCGTACATGACCGGAACGAACGCGGCGTACAACTCCTGGAACCTCGGCGTCCCGCTGTCGGACTCCCAGTTCCGGAGTGTGTCGACGTCCGGCTGGGACGCGCCCCGTCAGACCGACGGGAGCCTGCCGGTGCTGCCCCACCTCCGTCTCGCGGCGAACAGCGCCCTGATCGACAAGGGCACCGGCGTGGGACTGCCCTTCAGTGGAAGCGCGCCGGACCTCGGCGCCTTTGAGAACGATGGAAGGTGACATCTTGAGGCAAAGAACGTCTATCGGTACGAGGTACTGGAAATTGGCCGCCGCCGCGTTGTTGTCCGTGGCGTTAGCGGCACCCCTCTCGGCGAGCACCGCTGCCGCAGAGACACCGGCAACGGAGACGTCGGCCACGAAGACATCGGTCACGGCGCTCCAGGACCAGGGTGCCGCTGCTGGACCGGCGAAAGATCGCGGCCTCGAGTACCTGGTGTCCGACTATCAGACCCGCACTCCGTCGAAGTACACGGCCGGCTCCTGGAAACCCTTCGCCAAGGCGTTGAGGACCGCGACCGATGTCGCCGGCGACACGTCGGCCACCACGTCGGAGGTCGCCGACGCGAAGACGGCCCTGATGACCGCCGCCGCCGATCTGAAGGCCGCCGACGAGGGCACGTTCCAGACCATCACGAACAACACCTTCTGGAACGACACCAGCGGCAACCCCATTTATTCGCAGGGCGGTGGGGTCTTCAAGTTCGGCGACACCTACTACTGGTACGGCGTGCACTACACCGGCGCCGAGCTCTACCGGGCCAATCCGACGAGGAAGTACGACGGCAACGTCAGCTTCGTCTCGATCCCCGTGTACTCGTCCAAGGACCTGGTGAACTGGAAGTTCGAGAACCGCGTCGCGACGCGCTCCACCGGCGTGGGCAGCGGCGCCAACCTGGGTGGTGCGGGCTGGGTCGGGCGGCTCGGCGTCTCGTACAACGAGAACACCGGCAAGTACGTGCTCGCCGTGCAGATGTGGCACACGGGCAGGGGCGGGCACGGCGTTCTGCTGCTGCAGGGCGACTCACCCACCGACACCTTCGACTACGGCTACTTCCAGACCCAGATCACCAACTCGCCCACGACCGGCACCGGGGATCAGACCGTCTTCACCGACGACAACGGCAAGGACTACCTGATCTTCTCCAACCGCGAAGGACGGTCGCGCGGCTTCGTGGCCAAGTTCCGGGAGTCCGACTCGCTGCGGATCGAGCCAGGCGTGGAGATCCGCCGCGGCGACGGTCGCGAGGGCAACGCCATGTTCAAGCTCGACGGCAAGTACTACCACGCGGCGTCGGACCTGCACGGCTGGAACACCTCGGTCAACTACGTCAATGAGTCGACCAGCAGCAACGTTCAGGGCTCGTACAGCAGCGAGTACGTCCTTCCCGGCACCGAGATGGACTACAGCCACGTGACCCAGACCGGGTTCTTCGTGACGGTCAAGGGCACCAAGCAGAACACGGTCATCTACGCCGGCGACCGCTGGGCCGACTTCGCCTGGAACGGCATCGGGTACAACCAGTGGGTGCCGATCACCAAGACCGGCGCGAGGCCGCAGTTCCACTCGGTGAGCCAGTGGCAGTTCAACGTCACGACCGGCGAGTGGCGCGTCGGGCCGGCGAACAACTACATCCTCAACCCCGACATCCAGGCCGACCGCATCATCGTCTCCAGTGTGCGCGGATGGCGGAACCTCGGCGGTTCGGTGACCAACGTCAACGGTGGTGCGAACGGGTCTCGCTTCGCCCTCCAGGTGAGCAACAGCGGCGGCGTCGAGCAGCGGATCGAGTCGGTGCCCACAGGCACCTACACCCTGTCCCTGCACGCTCGGGGCAGCGCCGGACAGGTCGTGATCACCGGAGCCAACGGCAGCCAACGCACCCTCAGCATCCCGTCGTCGAGCGGCTGGGCCAAGCGCGAGCTCACCGGCATAGCGCTGCCCAGCGGCGCCGCCACCGTCACCGTGCGGGCGTCGGGTTCGGGCGGCGTCACCGTCGACCAACTCTCACTGGTCAAGACCTCTGCCGACGCGCCAGTGGGACAGCGTTACGAGGCAGAGACCGCGCCGGCGGTGTGTGAGGGCACGATCGACTCGAACCAAGCGGGCTTTTCCGGTAGCGGGTTCTGCAACGGCACTGCCGCTGCGGGGGCCTTCGCGCAGTTCACGGTGACCCCGGCGGCCGCCGGCACGGCGACGGTGGCGGTCCGGTTCGCCAATGGCTCCACTAGCGGTGCGAGGCCGGCGAACCTGATCGTCAACGGATCCACGGTGGGGACCGTTTCGTTCGAGCCCACCGGTGCGTGGACGACGTGGACGACCAAGACCGTGACCGTCCCGCTGAACGCCGGCAGCAACACCATCCGGTTGGATCCGACCACGGCAGCCGGACTGCCCAACGTCGACTACCTCGATGTCGGTGCCGCGACTCGCTGACATCCCACGCTCTGCCGGTCTCTTCGACCGGCAGAGCGCGCAGGGTCGCGTCCTTGAGACCACGACACCGGCGAAACGGCACTTGCCGCAAGTACGTCACATCGTCAGGAGAAGCACATGAGCAGCAAGCGTCTGCCCCGTGTCGTCGCGGGCACGACGACGTTGGTCACCATGGTGTCCGCGACGTTACTCATGGTGCCCGCACCGGCCCATGCGACCTTCGGAACCGCGGACATCAAGCCGATCGAAAGCAATATCGCTGCCAAGCCCTGGGCCTCGGCGACGGCCAGTAACGGCTCGTCGAACGCCGGGCTGGCCATCGACGGCGACCCGACGACGTCCTGGCAACCCGGTCGTGCCGGCGCCCGGCAGTGGCTCACCGTCGACCTCGGTGGAACCTACGACAACCTGCGCAAGGTCAAGGTGATGTTCCCCGACCGTGGCGTGACCTATCGGTACGTCGTCGAGGCTTCATCCGACGGTCGCCGGTGGAAGACCATCACCGACAGGTCCCACAACCGAGCCGTGTCACGAGGGGAAGTACACCTGTTCACCCGGCCGGCAACGCGCTTCGTCCGGCTGATGTTCACAGGCGTGCCGGACCGTGCCCGGGCTGGTGTCAGCGAGCTCCAGGTCTTCAACTACCTGCGCAACGACCTCACCCTCGGCGCCGATCTGTCCTGGATGGACGACGTCCAGGACCAGCAGTACTGGGTCGACCCCCTGGCCGAAGACCGCGGCGCCGGACCGCACCTGCTCGACGTGGCCAAGGATCGGGGCATGCAGCACACCCGGCTGCGGATCTTCAACGAGCCGCGCAGCGAGAGCACCGGTCAACCGACGCCGATACCGCGCCAGGGCCCGGAGCGTTCACTGGTCTCAGCGAAGTCGATCAAGCAGCGGGGCATGGGCCTGGGTATCGACTTCCACTACGCGGACTCATGGGCGGACCCGAGCAAGCAACCGAAACCACGTGCATGGGCCGGGTTGGAGTTCGCGGACCTGTCCCAGGCCGTGTACGACTTCACCGCCGACTATCTGGACCGGTTGATCCAGCAGGGCACCACGCCGGAGAAGGTGGCCGTCGGTAACGAGATCATCAACGGTTTCATGTACGGCAGCGAGGCGGCCCACATCGGCACGACGAGTCCGCCGTATTTCGTCGACCAGGCCGATATCTACCAGTCGAAGCCCGGCGGTGGCCTGCTGTGGAAGTACTGGCGGTCAACGGACCCGGTGGAGCAGAAGCTCTACGACCAGGCGTGGGACCGGTTCACCACCCTGGCCGCGGCCGGGATCAAGGCCGTCCGCGACGCGTCACCGACATCCAAGGTCGAGATACACGTCATCGTCGACAAGGACAAGCTCGCCAAAACCATGGAGTTCTGGCACCAGTTCCTCACCCGGGTGAAGGCGAAGGGTCAGAACCCTGATGTGCTGGCCATCTCGTACTACCCGGAGTGGCACGGTACGCCCGAGGCGCTGGATCGCAACCTGAACACCATGGCCACCACCTATCCCGGCTACGAGATCGACATCGCGGAAACCGCCTATCCCGCCTCGGGCGGCGACGGCTCGCCGTTGCCCAACTCACCGTTCCCGCGAACCATTCAGGGCCAGGCGGACGCTGTCCGGAGGGTGTTCCAGG
Source organism: Streptomyces caelestis (assembly GCF_014205255.1). Taxonomy (GTDB): domain Bacteria; phylum Actinomycetota; class Actinomycetes; order Streptomycetales; family Streptomycetaceae; genus Streptomyces; species Streptomyces caelestis. Next base: position 8,477,033 of record NZ_JACHNE010000001.1, read on the forward strand.
CCGCCAACGACGTGGTCGACAACCGAGGTTCAGGTGTGCTGGTGTGGGAGCCGGCCGGCTACCAGCCGATGTTCCGGGCCGTGCCCGGACTGGCGAACACGTGGGAGCCGCACGCGTCCATCAACGTCTTCAACGCCAGCCGCGCCAAGCACATCCTCCAGGACACCGTCCACACCGCCACCGTGGTGGGAGCCGCCCCGAAGCTGCCTTCCTCCATCCACATGCTCACCACCGCCAACAACAGGATCACCCGTGTCCCCGTCCGCTGGCAGCCGTTGCCACCTGGCGCGACCGACAGGCCGGGTGAGGTGACAGTCACCGGGATGACCGACACAGGACCGGTCACGGCGGTCATCGACGTCGTTCCCAGCGCGGCGCACACGACTTGACCACCTCAAGGAGTCATCCATGACCATGCAACGACGGACATTCCTCAGCATGAGCGCGGCCGGAGCGACGGGCGTGGGCCTGTCCCTGCTCGGCGCAGGACAGGCACCGGCCGCCGCCGGGCCGCTGGACACGGCGCCGACCACGCCGTTCGCGGTCGGCGTGCGCCGGTACAACTGGACCCGCGGCAGCCGCCCGTGCACCACCTACGTCTACTACCCGGCCACCGGTACCCCCGGCGGCAACCCGGTGACGGACGCCCCGGTCGCAGGCGGTGTCTTCCCCGTCTACAACTTCACCCACGGCTACGGAAGCAGCCCGCAGAACTCCCTGTTCATCATCCGGGCCCTGGCCTCGGCGGGCTTCGTCGTCCCCGCCCCGCACTTCACCCACAACTTCAATGACGTCAACAACGGCAACACCTCCAAGGACGTCTCGCAGATCCTCACCAACACCCTCGCGCTCAACGCGAGCGGTCCGCTGGCCGGGCACATCAACACCGGCATCGGCGTCGGCGTCTCGGGCCACTCCCTGGGCGGCATGGTGACCCACGGTCTGCTGACCTCGTGGCCCGACCGCCGGATCATCTCCGCCAACCCCCAGTCCTGCGTGGACATGGGCAACCCGTCCAGTTCGGTCTCCGCCAAGGTCCTGTTCGTGCACGGCGACCGGGACTCGACCACGCAGTACTCCTCGGCCCGGCAGGCGTACAAGGAGATTGCCTGGCCCAAGGCGTTCCTCACCTTCGTCGGTGGCAGCCACACCAGCTTCTGGAGCGACCAGCGCTTCCCGAGGACCGTCGTCGACTGGGCCCGCTGGACCATGTACGGCGACACCGCCGCACGGGACCGTCTCCCGGCTGACGCGGCCGGGTCCAACACCAGGTGGGAATCCGTGCTGGGCGATTCGCCCGGCGGCCCGGGCCCCTACACCCTGCTGGCCCAGCACAGCGGCAAGGCCGCCGAGATCAACGGGGCCTCCACCGCCGCCGGCGCGCGGCTCGTCCAGCGGACCACCAATAGCCGCCCCAACCAGCAGTTCGAGTTCGTCGAGGCCGGCAACGGCCACGTCCGCGTCAAGGCACTGCACAGTGGCCTGTTCCTCCAACCCACGGGCACCGCGACCGGCGCGGACGTCGTCCAACAGGCCGACACCGGCGCCACCGGTCAGCAGTGGCGCGTGGTCGACCACGGCAGTGGCGTGATCAGCCTCGTCAACCGGGAGTCCGGCCTGGCGATGGATGTCTGGGAGTACTCGACCGTCGACGGCGCCCGCATCTCCCAGTGGACCTACACCGGCAACCCCAACCAGCGCTTCACCCGCCGCCGCGTCTGACCCGGGGCCTGTCGGGGCACCGCTCGGGCAACAGGGCGGGCGGTGCCCCGACATGGCGCAGACAACCCTTCGCGACCACATGGGACGGGCCTTTCCACGATCCGACCTCACCGCGACGTTCATGCAGACGCCGCACCGCGTTCGTCCTCGTCGGCGCAATGATCGCGGACCCGATCGCGCACCCGGGCCAGCAGGGCGCCAGGCGTGCGGCGCCGCCGTCGATCTCGTAGAAGGGGGTGCCGGGGGATGAGCGCCGAGCCCATGAAGCTGTGCAGGAAAGCGAGCGGCAGCCGGGACGTGCGATTTTCCAGGGTGCCGAGCAGGTCGATCGTGGGGCGGGGCGGTCCAGGAGGCGCTCGGGTTCGGCCCGGGTGCCCGAGCGGACGGAGAGGGCGGTGGCGTCACGCCGGTTGCCAGATCCGGGCGAGCGTCGAGGTGGTGAGCACCTGCTCGGGGCGCCCCTGTCCTGCCAGGTGACCGTCGCGGAGCAGGAGGCAGGCATCCGCCGAGCGTGCGGCCTCCAGGTCGTGCGTGGCCTGGACGACGGTCACCCCGTCGGCGGCCAGCTCCGTCAGCAGCACCCCGATCCGCTCCCGTGCCTCGGGGTCGAGTCCCGTGGTCGGTTCGTCCAGCAGCAGCAGATCCGACTCCTGGGCGAGCCCTTGGGCGATCAGGGTGCGCTGCCTCTGCCCGCCGGACAGCTCCCCGAGTTGCCGGGTGGCGAGGCCGGCGATGCCCAGGCGCTCCATGGCCGTGTCCACGGTGGCGTGGTCCTGCCGGGTCAGCCGTCGCCACGGTCCGCGTTCGCCCCAGCGCCCCATCTCCACCGTCTGCCTGACCGTCAGCGGCAGTGCGTCCCCGAGGGCGCCGCGCTGCGGGACGAACGCCGGTGGCCGGCCGCCGGCGTGGTGGAGCTCGCCTGATGTGGGTGGGATCACTCCGGCCAGGACTCCGAGCAGCGTGGACTTCCCGCTCCCGTTCGGACCGACGAGCGCGGTGGCGGCCAACGCCGGTATCTCCAGGTCAAGTTGTTGCAGGACGGGACGGCCCGGGTAACCGGCGCAGAGCCCGGTGAGGCGGACGCGGGGCGTTCTGCCCGCGGCTTGAGGAAAAGAGGAGGATGTTTTGAACATGATTTTCATTGTAGTGTCCATCGCATGGAGTGGTTGACAGGTCCCTTCGAGGTGACCTTTGTGCAACGGGCCCTGTGGGGCGGGATGCTGGTGTCGGTGATCTGCGCCCTGGCCGGCACCTGGGTGGTGCTCAGGGGGATGGCGTTCCTGGGCGACGCCATGTCCCACGGGCTGTTGCCCGGAGTCGCGCTCGCCGCGCTGCTCGGTGGCAACCTGCTGGTCGGAGCGCTGCTGAGCGCGGTCGTCATGACCGCCGGTGTCACCGTCCTCGGCCGCACTCCGAGGCTGTCCCAGGACACCGGCATCGGCCTGCTCTTCGTGGGGATGCTGTCCCTCGGTGTCATCATCGTGTCGCGCTCGCAGTCCTTCGCGGTCGACCTGACCGGGTTCCTCTTCGGTGACGTCCTCGCCGTCCGTGAGCAGGACCTGGTGTTGCTGGGCGTGGCGCTGCTGCTGGCCCTGGTCGTCTCCGTTCTCGGCCATCGGGCCTTCCTCGCCCTGGCCTTCGACCCGCGCAAGGCCCGCACGCTCGGCCTGCGTCCCCGCCTCGCCCACGCCGTGCTGCTCGGCCTGCTCGCGCTGGCCATCGTCGCCTCCTTCCACATCGTCGGGACACTGCTGGTCCTGGGCCTGCTCATCGCCCCGCCGGCGGCCGCGCTGCCCTGGGCGCGCAGTGTGCGAGGTGTCATGGCCCTCGCGGCGCTGCTCGGCATCACCGCCACCTTCTGCGGCCTGCTGTTGTCCTGGCACCTGAGCACCGCGGCCGGGGCGACCGTCTCGGCCCTCGCGGTGAGCCTGTTCTTCCTCTCCCACCTGGCATCCGGTCTCCGCCACCACCGCCGTGCGCGCCTCGTCGGCGTTCACGCCGCGGCAACCGACTGAAAGAACCCGAGGCGATCCCTTTGTTCGTCCGAAGAAACGTCATTCCCTGGGCGCCTGCCGCGCTCGTGGCCGTCTCCCTGGTCACCACGAGCTGCGCGGGCCAGAACGACGACGTGTCCGCCCCGAAGTCCACCGCCCCGGCATCCGCTCCGCACGGATACGTCGAAGGGGCACAGGAGAAGGCCGAGCAGCAGTCGCGGTTGCTGCTCAACGACCCGCAGACCGGAGACACCCGGGTTCTCGACCTGATCACCGGGAAGGCGCAGGAGGTGTCCCGGACGACGGGCGCCACCGAACTCACCACGGACGGCCGGTTCGGCTACTTCCACACCTCAGACGGCACGCACGTCCTCGACGGCGGCGCCTGGACGGTGGATCACGGCGACCACGTCCACTACTACCGCGCGGCCATACGCGACGTGGGCCGGCTGCCCGCGGGCCCCGGCACTCGCGTCCGCAGCGACGCCGCGGTGACCGCGGTGACCGACGAGGACGGCCGCGCCGGGATCTACCGTCGGGCCGAACTGGAGAAGGGCAAGGTGGGCACGCCCCGCGCGCTTCCCGGGACGCACGCGGGAGTTGTCGTGCCGTACGCGGAGCACCTGCTCAGCCTCACGGACAACGGGCGGGACGCCGCGAAGCTCGCGGTGTACGACCGCGAGGGCAAGCGCGTCGCGTCGCCGGACGCGGCGTGCGAGGACCCGAGGGGCGACGCCGTCACCCGGCGCGGAGTGGTCCTGGGCTGCGCCGACGGCGCCCTGCTCGTCCATGAGGCCGACGGCGCGTTCACGGCTCGGGAGATCCCGTACGGCGACGACGTACCCGCCGAGGAACGGGCCACGGCCTTCCGGCACCGGCCCGGCAGCGACACGCTCACGGCGCCGGCCGGTGACCGGGCGGTGTGGGTCCTGGACGTCACCGAGCGCACGTGGAAACGGGTGAGGACCGGTCCCGTCGTCTCGGCCAGCACAGCGGGCGAGGGTTCCGTCCTGATCGTCCTTGAGACCGACGGATCGCTCCACGGCTACGACATCGCCACCGGCAAGCAGGTCTCCCGGACGAAGCCGCTCCTGACGGGAGCCTCCGCCGCCGGTACCGACGGGAACGCGGGACCGGTCATCGAGGTCGACCGCAGCCGTGCCTACCTCAACGATCCCAAGGGCAAACGCGTGCACGAGATCGACTACAACGACAACCTGCGCGTCGCGCGCACTTTCGACCTGGACATCGAGCCGGCCCTGATGGCGGAGACCGGACGATGACGACAAGGACGCGAGGAGCGCGGCGGCTGCGCGCCCTGCTGCCGGCCCTGCTCACCCTCGTCCTGGCCGGTGCGGCGACCGCCTGCACGAGCGGCGACGACCAGCCCCGGGTCGTGGTGACGACCAACATCCTGGGCGACATCACCCGGGAGATCGTCGGCGACGAGGCCGGCGTCACCGTGCTGATGAAGCCGAACGCCGACCCGCACTCCTTCGGCCTGTCGGCCGTGCAGGCCGCCGAACTGGAGCGCGCGGACCTCGTGGTGTTCAACGGGCTGGGCCTGGAGGAGAACGTCCTGCGGCACGTGGAGGCGGCCCGCGAGTCGGGGGTGGCCACCTTCGAGGCCGGCAAGGCGGTGGACCCCCTCACCTTCCAGGCGCAGGACGACGGGGGACCCGCGGAGGAGGCCGGGCAGCCCGATCCGCACTTCTGGACCGACCCCGACCGTGTGCGCAAGGCCGTCGGCCTGATCGCCGACCAGGTGGTCGAGCACGTGCACGGCGTCGACGAGAAGGCCGTCCGCGCCAACGCCGACCGCTACGAGGGCCAACTCGCCGACCTCACCACCTGGATGGAGAAGTCCTTCGGCCGCATCCCCGAACAGCGGCGCGCGTTGGTGACCAACCACCACGTCTTCGGTTACCTAGCCGAACGCTTCCGCTTCCGGGTGGTCGGCGCGGTGATCCCGAGCGGTACGACGCTGGCCTCGCCCAGCTCCTCCGACCTGCGCTCGCTCACCGAGGCCATGCGCAAGGCAGGCGTACGCACGGTCTTCGCCGACTCCTCCCAGCCCAAGCGGCTGGCCGAGGTCCTGCGCACGGAGATGGGCAGCCGGACGAGTGTCGTCGAGCTCTACTCCGAATCCCTGACCGAGAAGGGCAAGGGCGCCGGCACCTACCTGCAGATGATGCGCGCCAACACCACCGCCATGACCGACGGCCTGACCGGCGCCTGAACCCGCCCCCTCACGTGGCTCCCGGCCGACCGGCCGTCCAGCAGCAGCACCCACACCCGACGCCGCGCCCGCGCGGCCAGAAAGGAACACCCCGGTGAACAAGTCGATACACAACAGAGCCTTCACGGGCACGGCCCTCGCCCTGGCGGCCTCCGCGGTCCTGACCGCCTGTGGAGGAGAGGACAGCTCCTCCACCGATACGAAGGCCGAGAACGCCCCGGGCACCAAGGCCGTTGCGGTCAAGGACCCGCTGGTCGCCACGTTCGACGGCGGGCTGTACGTCCTGGACGGCGAGAGCCTGAAGCTGGCCGACACGATCGAACTGCCGGGCTTCAACCGCCTCAACCCCGCCGGCGACGACGACCACGTCATCGTCTCCACCGACTCCGGTTTCCGCGTCCTGAACGCCGCCCGACAGGCCTTCACCGGCGTCGAGTACAAGGGCGCCAAGCCCGGCCACGTCGTACGGCACGCCGGCAAGACGGTCCTGTTCACCGATGGCACCGGCGAGGTCAACGTCTTCGACCCCGAAGACCTCGCGGGCGGCAAGAAGCCGCAAGGCCGCAGCTACACCTCCGCCGAGCCGCACCACGGCGTCGCCATCGAACTGAACAACGGCGAACTCCTCACCACCCTCGGCACCGAGGAGAAGCGCACCGGCGCCCTCGTCCTGGACGAGAACAACAAGGAGATCAAGCGCAACGAGAACTGCCCCGGCGTCCACGGCGAGGCCGCGGCCAAGGGCGAGGCCGTCGGCATCGGCTGCGAGGACGGCATCCTGATCTACAAGGACGGCACGTTCACGAAGGTCGACGCCCCCGACGACTACGGCCGCATCGGCAACCAGAGCGGCAGCGACGCGTCGCCCATCCTCCTGGGCGACTACAAGACCGACCCGGAGGCCGAACTGGAGCGGCCGACCCGCATCTCCCTCATCGACACAGAAACCGCGAAACTGCGGCTGGTCGACCTGGGCACCAGCTACTCCTTCCGTTCGCTCGGCCGCGGACCCCAGGGCGAAGCGCTCCTCCTGGGCACGAACGGCACCCTCCACGTCATCGACCCGGAAACGGGCAACGTGGAGAAGAAGATCCCCGTCGTGGACGAGTGGCAGGAGCCGCTGGACTGGCAGCAGCCCCGGCCCACCCTCTTCGTCCGCGACCACACCGCGTACGTCTCCGAGCCCGGCAAGCGCAAGCTGCACGCCATCGACATCGACACGGGCAAGAAGGTCACCTCCGTGACCCTGCCGAAGAGCACGAACGAACTGTCCGGTGTCGTCGCCGGCCACTGAACCCCGCCCTCACGGCGGCCAGGCCTCGTCCCACTGGTCCAGCAGGGCGTCGGCCGTGGCTCCGTCGGCGTCGGACACCGGGCCGTGGAGCGACTGCTCCGTCCAGATCACCTTGCCGCGCGCCATGTAGCGGGTGCCCCACCGCTGGGAGAACTGGGCGACGAGGAACAGCCCTCGTCCGCCCTCGTCGGTGGTCGCCGCCCGACGCAGGTGCGGCGAGGTGCTGCTGCCGTCGGTGACCTCGCAGATCAGGCTGTCGCGGTCGTGCAGCATCCGCAGCCGGATCGGCTCGGTGCCGTAGCGGATGGCGTTGGTGACCAGCTCGCTGATCACCAACTCGGTGGTGAAGGCCATCTCGTCCAGCCCCCAGACTCCGAGCCGACGGGTGACGTCCGCCCGGATCCCGGCGACGGCCGCGGGATCGCCCGGCACGTGCCATTCGGCGACCCGGGAGGGATCCAGCAGGTGGGTACGGGCGACGAGCAGGGCGATGTCGTCACCCGTGCGAGCCGGAAGCAGGGTGTCGAAGACGTCCCGGCAGGTCTCCTCCGGGGTCCGGTCCGGGCGCGCCAGGGCATCGCGCAGCGCTTCCAGGCCGATGTCGATGCCGCGTTCCCGGTCCTCGATCAGGCCGTCGGTGTACAGGACCAGCCGGGACCCCTCGGGCAGGGTGACTTCGGCGGTTTCGAAGGGCTCCCCGCCGCCCAGTCCGAGCGGCGGGGCGCCCGGCACCCGCAGGTACTCCACAGTGCCGTCGGGGTGCACCAGGGCCGGCTCCGGATGCCCGGAGCGGGCCAGCGAGCACTGCCCGGAGGACGGGTCGTAGACCGCGTAGAGGCAGGTGGCTCCTGTGACGCCCTTGTCGTCCCGATCGGCGCTCTCGTCGCCGTCGATCCGGGCGACCAACTCGTCCAGGTGGCCGAGGAGCTCGTCCGGGGACAGGTCCAGGGCGGAGAAGGTGTGCACCGCCGCGCGCAGCTGGCCCATGGTGGCCGCGGCGTGGAGGCCGTGCCCGACCACGTCGCCGACCACCAGTGCGACCCGGGCGCCGGGCAGGGGGATGACGTCGAACCAGTCGCCGCCGACTCCGTCCAGAGCGGGCAGGTAGCGGTGGGCGACGTCCACGGCTGAGTGGTCGGGCAGGGAGCCGGGCAGCAGACTGCGCTGGAGTGTCTCGGCCAGGGTGTGCTCGCGGGTGTAGCGGCGGGCGTTGTCGATGGCCACCGCGGCCCGGGCGGCCAGTTCCTCGGCGAAGGCCAGATCCTCCTCCTCGAAGGGAGGGTTCTGTGAGCGCCAGAAGCTCGCCATGCCCAGCACGACGCCGCGAGCCTGCAGTGGCACGGTGATCAGGGAGTGGAAGCCGTGGTCCAGCACCTGCTGGGCGCGGTCGGGGCCCTGGGCGGCCGTCCAGTCTCCGGAAGCGGCCAGGTCGGCCTCCAGGACGGCATGACCGCGCACGACACCGACGGCCATGGGGGAGGCGGGGACAAAGCGGATCAGCTCCCCCATGGGGTGAAGGGCCCGGGCACCCGCGACGCCGTGCACCGCCGCGCGGCGCATCTCGGAGCCGGGCATGGTCGGCTCCTCGCTTCCGAGGACCGGCTCCAGCAGGTCGACGGTGGCGGCGTCGGCGAACCGGGGGACCGCCACCTCGGTCAGCTCCTGCGCGGTGCTCCTCACATCCAGCGTGGTGCCGATCCGCACCCCGGCCTCGTACAGCAGCCGCAGCCGCTCCCGGGCCACCTCCGCCCGGCCCGCCAAGGCCCGCAGCTCCGTCGTGTCGCGCAGTGTGACCACGCTGCCCGCCGGGCCACCGTCGGGGTCGACCGGCCGCATGTTGACCGCCAGCAGCCGGTCGCCGGCCAGGTGCACCTCGTCGGTGGCCACCCGGCCCGATCCCAGCAGCCGGGCGGTGCCCGACTCCAGGCCCAGGTCGGTGACACGGCGTTCCTCGGCGTCCGCGGGCAGGTCCAGCAGCCGCCGCGCCTCGTCGTTGGCCAGCAGGAGCCGCCCGTCACCTCCGATGATCAGCACCCCTTCCCGCACCGCGTGCAGCACCGCGTCGTGATGCTCGTACATGCGGGTCATCTCGGACGGGTCCAGGCCGTGGGTCTGCCGCCGCAACCGCCGGGAGACCAGCGCCGTCCCAGCCGCCGAGACCACCAGCGCGCCCCCGGCGAAACCGAGCAGCTGAGGCAGCTGTCCCCGCACCACCTCGTCCACGCTGTCGACCGTGACGCCGGCCGACACAAAGCCGGCGATGGCCTTCCCACCGGTGTCGTGGACGGGGACCGTCGAGTCCACGGACAGGCCGAGACTGCCCTCGAAGGTCTGGGTGAAGGGTCTGTCGGCCGCAGAGCCCTCGCGAAGCGCGAAGATGTGCTTCCCGATCAGTGCCGGGTCCGGATGGGTCCAGCGGAAGCCGTTCGGATCGAACGCGACCACGTAGTCGACCCCGGACTCCTCACGGGCTTCCTCCGCGCGCGGCTGCATCAGCACACGGGGGTTGTCGGACTTCATGGCCTCCAGCGTCCCCGGGGCGTGCGCGAAGGCCTGGGCGACCCCGAAGGCCAGCTGCCGGGCCTCCTGCAGGCTCGCGTTCCGGGCCTGGAACACCAGGGCCACGCCCGCGGCCGCGGCGAACAGGACCATGATCGCCAGCTGCAGCAGGAACACCTGGCCCGCGACGCTGCGTACCCGGGGCAGGGCAGTCGAGCGCGGACCGCTGCCCAGGCGGAACCGAGACACCGAGAGGCGACCAAGACGACTGGCCATATCCCTTTTCCTATCTTTCACGGCTCCGTGTGCCTCGATCTGGGCTGCGTGCCCACGCCTGCCAGCGCCTGGTCACGGCATCCCCGTTCTCGACCCACCACTCGACGTCCAGGTCGAAACCGGACCGCAGGTGCCCGGGAGTGCTCGCCAGGTCCGCGGCGGCGGTCCGGGAGAGGTACGCGTAGGCGGCCGGCACGACAGGGCCCTCGGGGTGGATCTGTGCGAAGTGCGCCTGCACGTCTGGCCGCAGGGCGAAGTCGATGAGCCGATAGGCGGCCTCCGGATTCGCCGCGCCTTTGGGGATGCCGTAGCCGTTGCTCTGCCTGCGGGCACCGTTCCACGCGTACGCGAGCGGGGAACCGTCCTGGATCAGACGCTGGACGCGCCCGTTCCACACGCTGGAGGCCACGACCTCCTTACGCCCCAGCAGCTCACCCGGTACGGCGCCGCTCTCCCAGAACGTCGGCACGGAGCCCTTGATGCCGTCGAGGGCCGCGAAGGCACGGTCCACGTCGAGGGGGTACAACTTGTCGAGCGGCACGCCGTCGGCGAGCAGGGCGAACTCCAGCTCCGGCCAGTCCACGGAGCCCTGCAACGCGCGCCTGCCCGGGAATCGCCCGATGCTCCAGAAGTCCGCCCAGGACTCGGGTCTTTTCCCGCCGAAGGCGTCGGTGCGGTATGCCAGGACGCTGGCCCAATAGTTCTTTCCCACGCCATGAGAGGTCAACAGGGACTTGGCGATGCCGGCATTCCTCGCGTTCTTCAGCCGGTCGTAGTCGAGCTCCTGAGAAATTCCCTCCCGCTTGAAGAGCGCCAAGTGCGTCATGTTGATGTCCATGACATCGAACCGGGGGCGGCCTTCCTTGATCTGGGCGATCATCTGCTCGTGCAGGATGTTCACCACCTTGATCCGGATCCCGGTCTCCCTGGTGAACGGGTCGTAGACGGCCTTGCGGTTCGCCGCTCCGTATGAGCCGCCGATGTCGCGGACGACGAGTGGTCTGCTGTGCTCGGTCCTGGTGGTGCCCTGGCCGGAGCGGGGCCTGCAGGCGAGCGAAGTGGCGGCGACGCCTGCTGCGGCTGCGCCCCTCAGGAATGCTCTGCGATCGGTCTCGAGTTCTCTCACCCTCTTCCTCCTGTGGATCCGGGCGTGGGGGCGGTATGGGAGGGCTGCAGGGCATGTCACGTGCCGGGCTCTGCCGCGCCCGATGCGTCCAGCACGAGCACCGCGACGTGCAGCGACGTGCACTGAAGGCCCGATTCCAGGTCGCAGCCGAGGAGCCGCTCGATGGTGTGGAGGCGCTGGTAGTACGCCTGCCGGGACATACCGGCCCGCTTCGCCGCGACCGACTTGTTCCCGGCCGCCGTCAGGTAGGCGCGCAGTGCCGGGAGCAGGTCGCCGCCGTTGCGGTCGTCGTGCTCGATGAGTCGGGTGAGCTGCCGTTCCGCGTACCGCTGGAGGCGGACGTCCTCCCGCAGCACGCCCAGGAGTTCCGGCAACTGGACGTCGGCGGGGACGTAGAACCAGCGGTCGGGCGAGGCGGGCGTGATGGCCTCGGCCGTCTGCTCGGCCTCCTGCCACGACCGGGCGATCCCGGAGAGGTCGGTCACGCCGGGGCCGACGGCGACGACGGCCTCCGGGCCGAGCTCCTCGCGGCAGAGACGGCCGATCCGCTCGGCGACCGGCTGCCAGGCGCTGGCCTGCGCCAGCGCGAGGAGTACGCCGATCCGGCCGGGGGCCGTCTCGCCGACCAGGGCGCGGATGCCGGTCTGCGCCATCGCCTTCGCGATGCGTTCGTCGAGGTGCTCGCCGGTGCCGGTGTACGTGTGGCGGATGACGACGGCGAAGAGGCGGTGCCCGAGGGTCGGCAGTCCCAGTGCCTCGGCGCGGGCGCGGGCGTCCGCGGGGGAGCGGAAGCGCCGTTCGTACAGGTCCCGCAGCACGGAGCGGTGGGCCCGGCGCTCCCACCAGGCCGGCCCGGCCAGACGCGCCATGCTCAGGGCGACCGCCGCGCGCTCCAGGACCAGGACGTGTTCCGGGTCGGGCTCCGCGTTCAGCCGGTCCTCCAGCAGGACCAGCCGCCCCCACGGCCCCTGGTGGTCCTGCACGGGCGCGATCAGCCACCCCTCCGGGCCGCTCGGCGTGATCTTCTCCGGGGTCGGCGCGGCCCGGGAACGCCGGGACCAGGCCGACACCACCGGCTCGTACGGCCGGCCGAGCAGCTCGCACATCAGGACCCGGTGGGTGAGATCCTCCAGCACCACGGGGGCCCCGGTGAGCTCCGCGGTGGTGTGCACCAGTTCTTCGGGGTCCGCGCCCCGCAGCGTCAGGGCAGTGAAGATGTCCTGGATGTCCCGCCCGCGGCGCAGCAGCGCTCCCTGGGCGTCGAGGATGAGCGCGTGCACCGACTGCGTGACATCGATGAACCGGACGCCGCGGGCCAGCTCCACCAGCGGCACCTCACGGGTACGGCAGGCCGCCACCAGCTCGTCGGGCACCTTCCGGTATCGGTAACCGAGCTCCACGATCAGGCCGGCCGCGCCGACGTCGGCGAGCTGGTCGACGTATCCGCGCAGCTCGGAGGGGTCCTCGGGATACGGCATGCCGGTCGTCAGGACCAGCTCGCCGCCCTCCAGGAAATCGGCGGGGTTGAGCAGTTCGGTGACGTGCACCCAGCGCACCGCACGGTTCAGTTGTGACCCACCGGCCAGCACGCGCGGCATTCCCTCGGCCAGCACGGGGAGGCGTAGAACCTCCGTGATCGTCGGGAAGTGCCCGGTTGCGGGACGTCTGGGCGGCATAGGGAGTGCTTTCGTCCGAAGGGTCGGGGGTCACCTTTGCACCGGCACATCACCGTGGCAAGAGGGGGAAAGGCACTTTCCGTGGCCGGCCCGCTCGCCGTGACAGATCGTCTCGATAAGGCGCCAGGGCGGAACAGAGTGTGGGTTGACCTGCGTGTTCGCCGGGGTCGAGAGTGAACGCCATCCCCAGAGGGACCGAATCGGAAGGGTCCGCACGGTGTCCGCACCGTGTGGGGACACCACTGACACCCAGCCCGCACCCGGCGAAAGGAAGACCTCATGCGCATCCCGAAGCGGGTCGCCGTGATCGGTGCCGGCAGCATGGGCAGCCAGGTCATGTGGCGACTGGCCGCCCGCGGAGCCGAGGTCATCGGCTACGACCGGTACGCCCCGGGGCACGACCGCGGCGCGGCCGGGGGCGAGAGCCGCATCTTCCGCGCAGTGCACCTCGGGGACCCCGGGTACATTCCGCTGCTGCGGCTCGCCGACCGGATGTGGGACCGGCTCCAGCGCGAAACCGGCTCCTCACTGCGACGTCGCAGCGGATGCCTGGTGATGGGCGAGACCGCATCGCCGTCGATGCGTCTCCTCCTCTCCGCCAGCGCCACTCACCGGCTGGATCACGAGGTACTGGACCGGGAGGAACTCGCCCGCCGCTACCCCCAGCACCGTCTCCCGGACGGGCACACCGCCGTCCTCGACCGGATGGGCGCCATCATCCGGCCCGAGGCGTCGGTCCAGGCCGCCGCCGCCCGCGCCGAGCAGCTCGGCGCCCGGCTGCACCGCTACACCCCGGTGCGGGAGATCGCCCCCGCGGCGGGCGGCGGCGTGCACATCGTCACCGACCAGGGCACGGACCACGTCGACACCGCCGTGGTGACCGTGGGCCCCTGGATCAACACCCTGCTCCCGGACCTGCCGCAGACCGTCGACATCCGCCGGCTGATCAGCTCCTGGCACATCCCCACCCGCCACGACTGGTTCGCGGGCGGCGCCCCCGCCTTCGTACGCAGCGCACCCCATGACTGCTACGGGCTCCCGTCACCCGACGGCATCTCCGTCAAGCTGGGCCTCTCCTTCGCCCGCTATCTGCCGGTGCCCGAGCCCGAACGGCTCGACCGCACGGTCCGCCCGGAGGAACTCGCCACCTTCCGCGAGCTCATCGGCGAGCTGATGCCCGATCTGAACCCCGACCCCATCAGGCTGTCGGTCTACATGGAGGGCTACACCGACTCCGGAAACCCGCTCGTCGGCCGCCTCCCCGGCGAGGACGACATCATCGTCATGGCCGGATTCTCCGGCAGCGGCTTCAAGCTCTCGCCCGCCATGGGCGAGATCGCCGCCGACCTGGCGCTCGACGGCACCACTGATCACCCCGTCGACTTCCTCGCTCCGGCAGGAGTCGGAGCCGCCTGATCCCCGGCGATGCCGACGGCATCGTCCCCCATCCCGACATCTCTGTCATGGGCATGCCTGAAAGGGCATGCGCCGACCGTAACCAGTTTCCCCAAGCCGAGACAGGAGCGTCCTCATGCCCATTCCCTCGCTTCAGTTCCGCCCGAAGTACGTTTCGTTCGACTGCTACGGCACGTTGATCGAGTGGCCGATGACCCCCATCACGCGTGAGCTCGTCGGAGACCAGATCCCCGCCGAGCAGTGGGACCAGTTCGTCAAGGAGTTCCGGGGCTACCGCTACGACCAGGTCCGCGGCAAGTTCTACCCCTACGAGCAGGTGCTGCAGGACTCCTTCGAGCGGGTCTGCCGCAAGTGGGGTGTGAAGGCGGCCCCGGACGCGGGCAAGCGGTTCGCCGACGGCGTGCGCAGCTGGGGCCCGCACGCGGACGTGCCGGAGCCGCTGAAGAAGATGGGCGAGAACTACAAGCTGGTCATCCTGTCCAACGCCGAGGACGCCTTCCTGGAGGAGAGCGTGCCCCGGCTCGGGGCGGACTTCCACGCGGTCTTCACCGCGGAGCAGGCCGGCTACTACAAGCCCCGGTACGCCGCGTTCGAGTACATGCTCGACCAGCTCGACGCGTCCCCCGAGGACTTCGTGCACGTCGCCTCGCACACCCGCTACGACCTGATGCCGATGCACGACATGGGCTTCCGCAACCTGGTCCTGCTGGACCGCGGATACGACCCGGTGACCCACGGCTACGACTACGTGACCGTGAAGTCCCTCGACGAGCTCAACACCATGCTCGGCATCTGAACTCCCCACCTCTCCGTACGGGACCCGCACGTCCCCGCAGTACGGATTCCCCGTACCCCAGCGACTCCAGGAGCTTTGCCATGGAAGGCAACCGGATAGGCCGCAGAACCGTACTCCGCACCGCAGGCGCTCTGGCCGCTGCCTCGGCAGTGACCGGATGCGGCTCCCTCATGGGCAACGGCGAAAGCCGCAGCTCGTCGAGCAGCGGCGGAAAGAAGCGGCTCGTCGTCAGCAACAGCGGTGGCGCCTACAACGACGCTCTCACCAAGGCGATCTACGAGCCGTTCGCCAAGGAGACCGGCATCACGGTCACCACGGTCAACTACCAGTCCGCGCAGATCATCGCCCAGGTCAGGCAGGGCCGGCCGCAGGTCGACCTGATGGACAACACCCTGCTGATCTTCCAGAAGATGGCCCGCATGGACTGTCTGGAGGCGGTGGACCACGACCGGCTGAAGAGCGTCAAGGGCGCCGGGATCGCGGAGCACAACCTGCCGGAGCACGCGGTCGGCAAGAACGTCTGGGCGAGCCTGATGGCCTACCGGACGGACAGTCTGAAACGCGCACCGAAGGGCTGGGCCGACTTCTGGAACACCCACTCCTTCGCCGGTCCGCGCTCCCTGCAGAGCGCTGAAGCGGACTACCCGGAGCTGGAGTTCGCGCTGCTGGCCGACGGGGTGCCGCTGGACAAGCTGTACCCGCTCGACCTGGACCGGGCGTTCGCCTCGATGTCGCGGATCCGCGGCGAGGTGAAGAAGTTCTGGAACACCGGCGCCCTTCCGGCGGTGCTGCTGGGACGCAAGGAGGTCGTCATGACCAGCCTGTGGAGCGGCCGCGCGGACGAGTTGATCAAGCAGGGGATGCCGGTCGCCTACCAGTGGAACGGCGCCCGGCGGCTCACCAACGGCTGGGGCATCCCGAAGGGCGCGGACAACACGGACGCGGCCTACAAGCTGATCGACTTCTCCCTGCGTCCCGAGGTGCAGGCGGCGTTCGCCAAGGTCTATCCGCAGGGCCCGGTCGTCCCCGCTGCCACCAAGCTGCTCTCGGACGATGTCCTGGCCACGCTGCCGACCTCGCCGCAGAACCTGAAGACCGGGTTCGACACCGATGTGGCCTGGTGGGACAAGAACCTGGAGGCGGTCACCAAGCGCTGGCGGGAGTGGGCCGATGCCTGAGCAGACCGAACTTCTCGCCTCGGCCCTGGCCCCGGGGTCCAACTCGCTGACCGGCAAGTCGCTGTCGGTGACGGGGCTGCGCAAGTCCTACAGCGGGACGACGGTGGTCGACGGTGTCGACATGGAGATCGCGGCCGGTGAGTTCGTCACCTTCCTCGGCTCCTCCGGTTCCGGGAAGACCACCACGCTGATGATGCTCGCGGGGTTCACCGAGCCCGACTCCGGCAGCATCGCAGTCGACGGCCGGGACATCACCAAACTCAACCCCGGCAAGCGCGACTTCGGGTTCGTCTTCCAGCAGTACCTGCTCTTCCCGCACATGACGGTCGCGGAGAACGTCGCCTTCCCGCTGCAACTGCGGGGAGTGCCGAAGGCGGAGATCCGCCGCCGCGTGGGCGAGACCCTGGAGGCGGCGGGCCTGTCGAAGTTCGCCGGCCGCAAGCCCCGCGAACTCTCCGGCGGCCAGCAGCAACGCGTGGCCCTGTGCCGGGTGCTGGTCTACCGCCCGCCGATCGTGCTGATGGACGAACCGCTGGGCGCGCTGGACAAGAAGCTCCGTGACCAGATGCAGACCGAGATCAAGTCCATTCAGCGTGAACTGGGCCTGACCGTCGTGTACGTGACACACGACCAGGAGGAAGCCCTGGTCCTGTCCGACCGCATCGCCATCATGAAGGACGGCCGGATCGAGCAGTTCGACACGCCTCGCGGCCTGTTCGAACGCCCCCGCACCCCCTTCGTCGCCGACTTCCTCGGCGCCGCCAACTTCCTCACCGGCAAGGTGGAGGAGCCGGCCGCGGACGGATGCACCCGGGTGCGGCTGGACACCGGCGGCGTGCTCACGGCCCGAGAGCACCCCTGTGTTCCCGGGCAGCGGGTCCGGGCCGCGGTCCGGCCGGGCAAGCTCCGCCTGGCCGGCGCCGAGGACAGCTGTTGTAGCGGCACGGTCGAAACAGCGGTCTACGTCGGTTCACTGACCCGTATCACGGTCCGCCTGGACGGAGCCGATCCCGGCACACCGCCGCTGCGCATCGAGACCGCCCTCACCCCGCCGCGCCCAGGGGAGCGGGTCTGTGTGACCGCCGACCGTGCCGACGTCAGTGTCTTCGACGCCACGGACGGGGGGTGAGCCGTGGCCGGCACCGCTCTCGCACCCGGCAAGGTGCGTGTGAAAACATCCGCGAAGCGCGGGCACCGCTCCCGCATCGCACTGGTCAACGCCGTCCCGGTGACGCTGTTCCTCCTCGTCCTGTTCGTCTATCCGATCGTCGGCGTCCTCTCCCTCAGCCTCGAAGGGGACACCGGCGGCTTCACCCTCCACTGGTACACCGACGCCCTCAGCGGCGTGAACCTGTCCGTGCTGATCTCCACGCTGCGGATCTCCGCGGAAACCGCGGTGCTCAGCCTGCTGGTGGGCTTCGGCCTGGCCCACGCCATCGCCCGGATGCGGCCCGTCTTCGCCGCGCTGGCGATGCTGATCGTGGTCGTGCCGCACTTCATCAGTGCCCTGGTGCGTACCTACGGCTGGATCATCATGCTCGGTGAACACGGCCTCATCAACACGCTGCTGACGTCCGTGGACGCCCCCGGCGCGCCGTACTCGCTGCTCTACAACGAGACCGGTGTGGTCATCGGCACCACCTCGGTCATGCTCCCCTACACGGTGCTGATCCTGCAGGGTGTGATGCGCGGCGTCGACCGCAGGCTGCTCGCCGCGGCCGCCGGCTTCGGCGCGGGACGCCTGACCATCTTCCGCAGGGTCTACCTGCCCCTGGTCGCGCCCGGAGTCGGCACGGCCGGCCTGCTCAGCTTCATCCTGTGCCTGGGCTACTACATCACCCCCGCCCTGATGGGCGGCGACAAGCAGACCGTGGTGGCGGCGCTGATCGACCAGCAGGTGATGAAGCAGGACCAGTGGAACTCCGCCGCCGCCTTCGGCGTCATCCTGCTCCTGCTCACCTTCGCCGGCCTGGGCGTGCTCGGCCTGGCCAAGCTCCGCCGCACCAAGGCGCACGCACGAAGGAGCAGCTCATGATGGAACTGCCCGCCACCCGAGCCGGAAATGTCGCCCGTGCCGTCAGCGCCACCGCGATCCTGCTCTTCCTGGCCATGCCCATCGTCATCATCCTGGTCACGTCCTTCGGCGCCGACGGCATCGGCACCTTCCCGCCGAAGGAGTACAGCACCCGCTGGTACGAGCAGATGGCCGCGCCCGGCGGCAACTGGGCCACCTCCATCGCCCTGTCCAGCCTGGTCGCCGCCCTGACCACGGTGTTCTCCCTGATCCTGGGCGTCACCGCCGCCACCGCGCTGGCCCGCGGCCGGCTGCCCCTGCACGCGGCGGTCTACGGACTGGTCCTCGCCCCGCTGCTCATCCCCCAGGTGGTCATCGCGCTCGGGCTGTTCCTGTTCTTCGAACCGGCCGGCATGCTCGGCAGCCCCCTGGCCATCGCCCTCGGGCACACGGTGCTCGCCGCACCGATCGCGATCCTCATCATGATCTCGACCCTGCGCGGCATCGACGAACGGCTGGAGGACGCCGCCGCCAGCATGGGCGCCAGCCGGATGACCATCGCCCGGCGCATCACCTTCCCCCTGGCCACTCCCGGTCTGATCGCGGCAGCGGTGTTCTCGTTCATCACCAGTTTCGACGAGTTCTTCATCGCCCAGTTCATGTCGACACCCGACACCCGCACCCTGCCGGTGCTCGTTTTCAACGCCCTGCAGTTCGACGTCGACCCGACCGTCACCGCGGTCAGCGCGGTTCTCATCGCGCTCGCCGTCGTGGCCCTCGCCCTGGTCGCCCTCGTCCGCAAACTCGGCGGCCACCGGCACGAGCAGCAGGGCGTGCTGCCCGTCGAACCCCTCACCTGAGCCCCGAAAACTTCCCCGCAGGAGACCCGAGATGAAGACGATCCCGTACTGGATAGAAACCGCCGGGGCGTTCCCCGACCGGTCCGGCAAGCCACTGACCGAGGACACCGACCTGGTGGTCGTCGGCGCCGGCCTGACGGGTCTGTCCACCGCCCTGCACGCCGCCCGCAAGGGCGCCCGTGTCACCCTCGTCGAGAAGGGCCAGATCGGTTCCGGGGCCTCGGCGCGCAACGGCGGCATGGCGAACCTGGGCTTCACCATCGGCGTGAGCCAGGCCATCCGCCGGTACGGACTGGAGCGGGCCCGCGAGATCTACAACTCCTACGGCGAGGCCGTGGACACCGTCGAGCGGCTCGTGAACGAGGAGTCCATCGACTGCCAGTTCAGCCGCGTCGGACGCCTGGGCGTGGCCTCCCGCCCCGCGCACTTCGAGAGCAAGAAGGCCCAGCAGCGCGACCTGGCCAAGCACTTCGGCCACGAGACCACACTGGTCAGCAAGTCCGAGCTGCGTTCCGAGATCGGCTCCGACGCCTACCACGGCGGCCTGCTCGACCCGCTCAGCGCCGCACTGCACGTGGGCCGCTTCGTGCGTGGCATGGCCGAGGCGTGCGAGCGCACCGGTGTCGAGATCCACGAGCGCAACGCGGCCATCGGCGTGCGGCGTACCGCCGCCGGCCGTTACGAGGTCAGCACCGAGCGCGGTGTGATCCGCGCCGGGCAGGTCATGATGGCCACCGACGCCTACACCGACAAGAACTTCCCGTGGCTGCGCCGCCAGCAGGTCTGCCTGGGCAGCTTCATCATCGTGACCGAGCCGCTCGGCGAGCAGCTCGCCCGGGACATCATCCCGAAGGCCCGCCTCATCGTCGACTCCAACCAGGTCTGCCACTACTTCCGGCTCACCCCGGACAACCGTCTGCTGTTCGGCGGCCGCGCCCGCTTCGCACCGTCCGACCCCACCTCGGACAAGAAGAGCGGACAGGTGCTGTTCCGGGAGATGTGCGAGATCTTCCCCCAACTCGCCCGGACGAAGGTCGAGTACGTGTGGGGCGGCTCCGTCGGCTTCGCGATGGACCGCATCGTGCACGCCGGGCAGACCGACGACGGCGTGTACTACTCCATGGGATACGCGGGCCACGGCGTGCAGATGGCCACGCACATGGGGCAGGTCATGGCCGAGGTGATGGACGGCCACCCCGAGGTCAGCCCGGTTCGCGACCTGGCCCCGCCCCGCATCCCCCTCTACAACGGCACCGCCTGGTTCCTGCCCTTCGCGGGCGCCTACTACAAGACGCTGGACCGCATCCGCTGACCGTGCGGCAGCGCACCTCTACGCATACAAGGAGACCTCGAGATGACTGTCGTCCACGATGTTCCCAAGCAGCTTTTCATCGGCGGCGGTTGGCAGGACGCGGAGTCCGGCCGGACCCTGTCCGTCGACAACCCGGCCACCGGTGAGGAGCTGTGCCGGGTCGCCGACGCTTCCCCGGCCGACGGCCGACGTGCCGTCGAGGCGGCGGTCGCCGCGCAGGCGGCCTGGGCCGCCACCCCGCCCCGCGTCCGCAGCGAGATCCTGCGCCGCGCCTACGACATCATCATCGCGCGTACCGAGGACCTCGCGCTGCTGATGACGCTGGAGATGGGCAAGCCCCTGGCAGAGGCGCGTGCCGAGGTCGCCTACGGCGCCGAGTTCTTCCGCTGGTTCTCCGAGGAAGCCGTCCGTATCGACGGCGGCATGATGACCGCCCCGGACGGCAAGAACCGCCTCCTGGTCACCCGCCAACCGGTCGGCCCCTGCCTGCTCATCACCCCGTGGAACTTCCCCCTGGCCATGGGCACCCGCAAGATCGGCCCCGCCCTCGCCGCCGGCTGCACCATGGTCCTCAAACCCGCCCCGCAGACCCCCCTGACCAGCCTCGCCCTCGCCGCGATCCTGAAGGAAGCCGGTCTGCCCGACGGCGTCCTCAACATCGTCGTCACCACCGACGCCGCCGGTGTCGTCGAGCCACTGCTGCGCGGCGGGCAGATCCGCAAGCTCTCCTTCACCGGCTCCACCCAGGTCGGCCGGATCCTGCTGGCCCAGTGCGCCGACACCGTCATCCGCACCTCCATGGAACTGGGCGGCAACGCCCCCCTCATCGTCTTCGACGACGCCGACCTCGACGTCGCCGTCGAAGGCACGATGGTCGCCAAGATGCGCAACATGGGCGAGTCCTGCTGCGCCGCCAACCGCATCTACGTCCACACCTCCGTCGCCGAGGAGTTCGCCACCCGCCTCGCCGCCCGTATGGCCGCCCTGAAGGTCGGCGACGGCACCGAACCCGGCACCGACGTCGGTCCCCTCATCGACATCGCCGGCCGCGCCAAGGCCCACGACGTCGTCCGTGACGCGGTCAAGCGCGGAGCCACGATCCTCACCGGCGGTGAACTCCCCGAAGGGCCCGGCTGCTTCTACCCGCCCACCGTGCTCACGGGCGTCTCCGCCGACGCCGCCGTCAACGACACCGAGGTTTTCGGCCCCGTCGCAGCCCTCCTGACCTTCGAGACCGAGGACGAGGCCATCACCGCCGCCAACGCCACCGAATTCGGCCTGGCCGCCTACCTGTTCACCCAGAACCTGGACCGCGCCCTGCGCGTCAGCGAACGCCTCGAAAGCGGCATGATCGGCCTCAACACCGGACTCGTCTCCAACCCCGCCGCCCCCTTCGGCGGCGTCAAGCAGTCCGGCCTCGGCCGCGAAGGCGGACGCGTCGGCATCGAGGAGTTCCTGGAGTACAAGTACATCGCAGTCCCCGTCGGAGCCTGACATGCCCGACCGACTCGTCGTCCTCTACCGGGGCAACCGGCCACCCGCCGCCGCGCTCATCGAACGCCTCGCGGACACCGTCTACGCCACCGAGGAGGAACTGCCCTACCTCCTCCCCGGTGCCGACGCCCTCCTGGCCTGGGTCACCATCACCCCGGCCATCCGCGACGCCTGGCCCGACAACCCGGAGAAGGCACCCCGCTGGGTGCACGCGGCCTCCGCGGGCGTGGACTCCTTCCTGTTCCCCGCCCTGGTGGACGATCCGGGTGTCGTTCTCACCAACGCCCGCGGCGTCTACGACCAGCCGACCGCCGAGTACGTCCTCGGCCTGATCCTCGCCCTCGCCAAGGACTTCCCCGGCACCTGGGAGCACCAGCGGCGTCGCGAGTGGCGCCCGCGGCCCAGTGACGGCATCACCGGACGCACGGTGCTGGTCTGGGGCACGGGGCCCATCGGCCGGGCCATCGCCCGGCTGCTGCGTGCCGTCGGGATGCGGGTCTGCGGCGCGGGCCGCAAGGCCCGCACGGACGATCCCGACTTCGGCACGGTCCACGGTCCGACGACCCTGCGCTCCGCCCTGACGGAAGCGGACTACGTCGTCCTGGCCGCACCCCTCACCCAGGACACCCGGGGCATGGTCGACGCCCCCGTGCTCGCCGCCATGAAGCCGGGGGCCCGGCTGATCAACGTCGGCCGGGGCGGACTCGTCGATGAGGAGGCGCTCATCGACCACCTCGCCGCCGGACGGCTCGCCGGCGCCGCCCTGGACGTCTTCGCCCAGGAACCGCTGCCTGCCGAATCGCCCCTGTGGGACATACCCGGCGTGATGATCTCCCCGCACACGGCGGGTGAGACCACCAGCGAGCGGGAGGCACTCGTCGAGGTGTTCCTCGACAACCTCGTCCGGCACGTCGAGGGCCGCCCCCTGCGCAACGTCGTCGATAAGCGACGCGGATACGTGATCGACGAGACGCACCCCGCCTGAAGGGCGAGGAGCAGACGCCCCGGCCCGTGGACTCCATGGGCCGGGGCGCCTGCTACTCGCCTTTCCCTCGTCCCAGTACGCTGCCCGTCACCGCCAGCACGGAGAGCGCCACCAGTGCGGCGGCCGGGCCGAGCACCGTCCAGGGGGCGAGTTCCGCGTACGGCTGGTTCTCCGACAGGAGCCGGCCCCACTCGGGAGTGGGCGGCTGTTCGCCGAGGCCGAGGAAGCCGAGCGAGGCCAGGACCAGGACGGTGGTCGGCAGCCGCAGCAGGGCGTTGCGGAGGAGGGCCGGCAGGACCGCGGGGAGCAGGTGGCGGCGCAGCAGGTGCAGCCGTCCCGCGCCGAGCGCGACGGACGCGGCGATGTGACCGCTCGCGCGTTCCTGTTCGAGCAGCGCGGCGGTCTGGGCGGCGTACGGACTCCAGCCGACCACGCAGACCGCGCACGCCGCGCCCCACACCGACGGCCCGGTCACACCCGCGATCAGCAGGCCGGTGAGGACAGCGGGCAGAGTCGACACGACCTCCGTCGGACCGGCGCTCGCCCGCGGCGCCATGCCCAACAGGAGCCCGGTGACCGCGCTGACCGCCGTCACGGCGAAGGCGACACCGGCCGTACGCAGCGCCCCGTGGCCCAGCCGGGCCAGCAGATCCCGGCCCAGCGCGTCCGTGCCGAGAGGATGTTCGAGGGACGGGGACACCAGCCGCGCCGCCGTGTCGACCTGCAAGGGGTCGCGCAGGAGGCCCGCCGTGACGAGGGCGAGCAGGGCCACGGAACAGGCGGCGGTGATCCAGCGCAGGGAGCGCGGCGGGGCGAGCCGGGGCCGGTGCAGGGCCGGCAGGGCGCCGTCGCGCAGGGTGCGGCCGAGGAGCGCGTGGCGCAGGGCCCGGATCAGGAGGCCGGCGCTCACGCCGAGCAGGACCAGCGCCAGGGTCGCGGTCTGGAGCACCGGGAGGTCCTGCGCGACGGCGGCCTCCAGGGCGAGCCGGCCGAGCCCCGGGATGTTGAAGATCTTCTCCACCGCGACCGCACCGCCGACCAGAGCCACGACGGTTGGCAGCAGCTGCGGCAGCATGCCGGGCAGGGTGCGGCGCAGCGCGTTGCGGGCGATGTGGCCGGGCGGGAGCCCGACGGCGTACGCCGTGCGCGCCCACGGTTCGTGGAAGGCGGCGGGCAGCGCCTGGTCGAGCAGCCCGCCGAGCATGGCGCCCGACGGGATGCCGAGGGCGAGCGAGGGCAGCACCATCGACTGCGGCCCCTCCCAGCCGCTGGACGGGAACCACCCCCACCAGACCCCGCACACGGTGGCCAGCACCGAGGCGAGCAGGAACTTCGGCAGCGCGGCCAGCACGGCGGCGCTGGCGCCCGTCCGGTCCTGCCGCAGCCGGCGCCGGGAGCCGAGGAAGACGGTGCGGGCACACACCAGCGCGGCCACCAGGGCGGTCACCACGAGCGCGCCCAGCATCAGCGTCAGCGAGACCGACAGGGCCGTCCCCACCTGCGGCATGACCGGCTCGCCGGAGACCCACGAGACGCCCGCGTCCCCGCGCGGCAGACTGCCCAGCCAGTGCGCGAGATGTGCGAGCGGCCCCTCGTCCAGCCCCAACTGCTCCCGCACGGCGGCCAGTTCCGCGGCGGTCGGGTTCTGGTCGGCGGAGCGGGCCCGCAGCACCGTGCGGGCCGGGTCCGCGCCGGTCAGCCACGGCAGCAGCGCCACCGCACCGAGCAGCGCGGCACCGGCGAGCAGACGGCCGACCGCCGCCGGCCAGAGGGACAGGCGGGCGGCGGGGGCGTGGGCGACGCTCATGCGTTACCCGACGCGCGTGTCGACGTCGATGAGAGAACGCTCGCGCGGGTCGAGGATCACGCCCTTGACGTCGGTGGCGATGCCCTGCACCGCCTGCTCGTGGACGAGCGGCACGACGGCGTCGGTGCGCAGGATCTCCGCCTCCGCCCGCATGATCTTCTCCCGGCGGCGCTCGGTGTCGCGCTCCGCGGCGGCGGCCCGGATGGCCTTGTCCACCGCGGCGTCCTTCAGCCCGGCGATGTTGTAGACGCCCTCGCTGGTGAAGTCGCTGGCGAGGTAGTCGACCGCGTCACCGGTGTCGAGGAGCGTCACCCGGGAGAAGACGAGGGCGTCGTACTTCCCGGCGAGGAGGTCGCCCTCCATCTGCGTGTATTCGCGCACGTCCTGCTTCACGGTGAACCCGGCCTTCTCCAGCTGCTGCTGGAGCACGGTCGCGGCCTCGGGAAGCTCGGCCCGGTTGGTGTAGGTGGCCAGCCGCAGCGTCCTGCCCTTGGTCCCGGCCTTCACCTGGGCGACGGTGTCGGCCTTGGCGCGGCCGGTCACGTCCACCCGCTTGTCGGCGGCCCACGGCACGGCGGGCCCGAACAGGCCCTGCGCGGGGTCGGCGTACCCGCCGAAGACGGAGTCGACCAGGGCCGAACCGTCGACGGCCTCCCGGGCGGCCGCGCGCAGACCGGCGTCGGTGAACAGGCCGCTGCCGGTGTTGAGGATCAGGCTGTCCGTGCGGACGGAGGGCACCTCGTGCCGTGTGTCCTTGTCGAGCAGCTTCGCCTGGGCGGTGGGGATCCACTCGGCGATGTTCACCTCGCCGCCGCGCAGCGCGTTGGCGCGGGCCGTGCCGTCCGCGATCCAGCTCACGTCGACGCCGGGCGCCTTCGCCTTGCCGCCCCAGTAGCCGTCGAAGCGGTCGAGCTTCGCCTTGGTCTTGCCGCTGAGCCGGGTGATCTCGAACGGGCCGGTCCCGGTGCCGACCGGGCTGACGGCGCCGTCCTTGCCGTACGCCTTCGCCGACAGGATCGCCAGGGCGGGACTGGCCAGCCGCAGCGGCAGCACGGGGTCGGGCGACTTGGTGGTGAGGGTGACGGTGTCGGCGTCCTCGGCCTTGGCGGTGAGGGCCACGTCGCTCAGCACGCGGGGCTTGGGCTTGGCCTGCCCGGCGTGGTCGAGGGCGTTGACCACGGACTGGGCGGTGAGGCGGGTGCCGTCCTGGAACTCGGCCTTGCGCAGCTCGAAGGTCCAGGTGGTGTCGTCGTCCTGCTTCCAGGACTTCGCCAGCGCGGGCTTGGCGGCGCCGTTGCGGTCGAGGGCGGTGAGGCCCTCGGCGACGGACAGCTTGCTCAGCACGGTGGCGTCGTTGCTGTACGGGGAGAGCGCCTGCGCCGGCGGCACGGCCAGCGCGACCCGCAGCCGCCCGCCCGATCCCGCTCCGGTCCCCGTGCCGTCGCCGCTGTCGCCCGGTGCGAAGCAGCCGGCGAGGAGAGGGGTGAGAGTGAGCGCCGCTATGAGACCGCGGGAGGTGGTGCGCATGTCAGTCCTGTCGTGCGGAGGCCGGGCATGCCGCAACGGCCCGGTGAGGGGCTTGATCGGCGGCGTCAGCATATAAGGAGAGCCTTACCAAAGCTGGGTGGGGGTGGGTTAAATCTCAACAATCGGACGGCAGGGGCGGCGAACCCGGCGGTATCGACCCACTGTTCGAACTGTGTCATCGTGGGCGCCGGGCGGAGGTGAGTCGCATGGTCGGCGCGGACCCCGGGCTGTTCGGCCCCGGTTCGGTGACCTGGCAGCTGCATGGTGATCCCATGATGTGGATCGCCGGCATCCGGGCGCTCTACCTCCAGGCCCTGCACCCCCGCGCGGTACGCGGCGTCACGCAGAACTCGGACTTCCGGCGTGACGCCTGGGGCCGCCTGATGCGCACCGCGAACTTCGTCGGCACGACGACGTACGGCACCACCGAGGCCGCCGAGCGGGCGGGCGCCCGCGTCCGGAAGATCCACGGCATGCTGACGGCGACCGACCCGGACACCGGCGAGCGCTACGGCGTCGACGAGCCCGGTCTGCTCCTCTGGGTGCACTGCGCCGAGATCGACTCCTATCTGGACGTCCTGCGCAGGTCCGGGTTCCGGCTCACCGACGCCGAGGCCGACCGCTACATCGCCGAACACCGGGAGAGCGCACGCCTGGTGGGCCTCGACCCCGGCACCGTACCCGCCGACAGGGCCCGACTGGCGGCGTACTTCGAGCAGGTGCGCCCCGAACTGGCCGCCGGCCCCGAGGCGCGCGAGGTGGACGACTTCCTGCTCCGCCCGCCGACGCACCCCCTCCTCGTACCGTTGCGCGAAGTGCTGTGGCGGCGCGTGGCACAACTGGCGTACGCCTCCCTGCCTCCGTACGCCCACGAGTTGTACGGCAGACCGGCCCCCGCACCCGCCACCGCCACCCGGCAACTGCGACTCACCGGTCTCCTGCTGCGCCGTGTTCCCGCACGTGTGCGGTGGCAACTCCCGCCCAAACACATCCTGCGCGCCATGGCGAGGCTCGGCCCGGACGCGCGTCCGGCGCCGTGCAAACTCGGACGACAGCCCGCCATACTGGGTGGGCCAGGGGAGGGGCGGGCGAACAGCTACCGGGGGGAGCGTCGCGCGAGATGGGGGAGACCAGGCTGATCCACGGCCGGTACCGGCTGCTCGACCGGATCGGGCGCGGCGGCATGGGTGAGGTGTGGCGGGCACGGGACGAGTCACTGGGCCGGCACGTCGCCGTCAAGTGCCTCAAACCGCTGGGCGCGAACCACGACCACGCGTTCACCCGCGTGCTGCGGGAACGGTTCCGCCGTGAGGCCCGGGTGGCCGCCGCGCTCCAGCACCGCGGCATCACCGTCGTGCACGACTTCGGCGAGTCCGACGGTGTCCTCTACCTCGTCATGGAACTGCTGGACGGCCGCAACCTCAGCCAGCTCCTGGAGGACAACAAGCAGCACCCGCTGCCGGTCGCGGACGTCCTGGAGATCGCCGAGCAGGTCGCCGCCGCGCTCGCCTACTGCCACGAACAGGGCATCGTGCACCGCGATCTGAAGCCCGCCAACATCGTGCGGATCGGCGACGGCACGGTGAAGATCTGCGACTTCGGCATCGCCCGGCTCGGCCACGACATCGGCTTCACCTCCCGGCTGACCGGCACCGGCATCGCCATGGGTACGCCGCACTACATGTCCCCGGAGCAGATCGGCGGCACCGAGGTCGACCAGCGCAGCGACCTCTACTCGTTCGGCTGCGTCCTGTACGAGATCGCCACCGGCGTACCGCCGTTCGACCTCGACGACGCCTGGGCGATCCTCGTCGGCCACCGCGACACACCGCCCCGACCGCCGCGCGAGCACCGCCCCGAACTGCCCGCGTACCTCGAGCGGGTCATCCTGGACCTGCTCGCCAAGGAACCCGACGAACGACCCGGCGACGCACGGGAGCTGGCCCGCCGGATCAGCGCGCACCGGGCCGCGCCCGCGTACGTGCCGACCGTCGTGGCGGCCCGGCCCGCTCCCGACGCGATGGCGCGGGTCGGCCGGCTGCCGTCCTGGACCCACGGCATGACCACCGGCCACAAGGCGGCGGGCGCCGGACTGCGCACCACACCGCCGGACCCGGCGGCCGGCCTGTCCGGCGAGTGGATCGCGCGGCCCGCCACCGGCCCCGTCGGGGAACCCGCCCCCGAACAGCGGCCCGCCCCGCCCCCGGAGGCCCTGACCGCCCTGGCCGGCCGGCACAACGCGGGCCTGAGCCTCGGCCGGCTCGGCCGCTGGGCGGAGGCGGGGGAGGTGCACCGGGCGGTCGCCGCCGAACGCGAGCACCTCCTCGGCCCCGACCACCCGGACACCCTCGCCAGCCGCTACGAGGTCGCCTTCACCCTCAGCCGCACCGGCCGCGCCGCGGACGCCCTGCGCGAGTACAAGCACGTCACCGAGGCCAGGATCCGCACGCTCGGCCCCGACCACCCCGACACGCTCGCGGCCCGCCAGGAGATGGCCTACGTGCTCGGCCAGCTCGGCCGCGCCTTCGATGCCCACCGGGTGTACACAGCGGTGCTCGCCGCCCGGGAGCGCACCATGGGGCCCGACCACCCGGACACCCTGCGCTGCCGGCACAACCTCGCCTTCAACCTCAGCCGCCTGGGCCGCCTGGAGGACTCCTACCGCATGGCCCGCGAGGTGGCCGCCGCCCGCGCCCGTGTGCTCGGCCCCGACCACCCCGACACCCTGGTCACCCGCTACGAGGTCGCCTACGCGCTCGGCCAGCTGGGCCGCTGGGCAGAAGCCCTGGAGAGGTACCGCGAGGTCGCCGAGGCCCGCGGCCGCGCCCTCGGCCCCGACCACCCCGACACGCTCGCCGCCCGGCATGAGATCGGCATCAGCCTGGGCCGCCTGGGCCGCAGCGCGGAGGCCCTGGACCTCTACCGCGACCTGGCCGCGGATCGCACCCGCGTCCAGGGCCCCACGCACCCCGAGACCCTGCGCGCCCGCCACGGCCGCTGCGTCAACCTCGGCCGGCTCGGCCGCTGGGAGGAGGCCCTCGCCGAGTCCCGTGACGTGAGCGCCGTCCGCGAGCGGGTCCTCGGCCCCGACCACCCGGACACCCTGGTCAGCCGCCGCGAGGTCGCCGTGGGCCTCGGCTGGCTGGGCCGCTGGGCCGACGCGCTCACCGAGTACCGCCGGGTGGCCGCCGCCCGCGACCGCGTCCTCGGCCCGGACCACCCCGACACCCTCGCCAGCCGCAACGACGAAGCGCATTGCCTCCAGCAGTTGGGCCGGAGCGAGGAGGCCGTGGCCCTGTACCGGAGGGTGGCGGCCCTGCGCGGGCAGCGCGCGTCGGCTGGAGGGTGACGGGACTCGCTGTGCCGGGTGGGTGGCCGTGCGCGGGCAGCGGGCGTCGGCGGGGTGGCGACGGGCGGATGTACCGGGTGGTGGTCGTACGCGGGCAGCGCGCGCCGGCCGGGCGGTGACGCGCGCTGGTGTACCGGGGCGGCGTTGCGTGGGGACGGGCGTCCGCCGCCGGGGGCGCGCGGGTGCGCCGGTGGCGACCGTGCGCAGCCAGCAGCCAGCAGCCAGCAGCCAGTAGCCAGCCAAAGCAGGCAGCCCTGCGTCCGCCGGGCCGTGCCGCACTGTCGAGATGCCCGGTCGCCGTTCGTCTGGCCGATCCGGATCACCCCGTGTTACGAAGAACCATGACCGCACCCCTGGGACCCCGCGCACACCGGACGTACGACGCCGTCATCGTCGGCGGTGGCCACAACGGCCTGGTCGCCGCCGCCTACCTGGCCCGGGCCGGCCGTTCCGTGCTGGTGCTGGAGCGGCTGGCCCACACCGGTGGCGCGGCGGTGTCCACCCGGCCCTTCGCCGGGGTCGACGCCCGGCTGTCGCGCTACTCGTACCTGGTCAGTCTGCTGCCGAAGAAGATCGTGCGGGACCTGAACCTGGACTTCCGGGTACGCGCCCGGACCATCTCCTCCTACACGCCCGCCGAACGCGGCGGCCGCCCCACCGGGCTCCTCGTCGGCGGCGGTGAACGGCGGACCAGGGAGGCGTTCGCCCGGCTCACCGGCTCTGACCGCGAGTACCGGGCCTGGCAGGAGTTCTACGGCATGACCGGCCGCGTCGCCCAGCGGGTCTTCCCGACCCTCACCGAGCCGCTGCCCACCCGCGAGGAACTGCGCCGCCGCCTCGACGACGAGGAAGCCTGGCGGATGCTGTTCGAGGAGCCGGTCGGAGTCGCCGTCGAGGAGCACTTCAGGGACGACCTGGTGCGCGGCGTGGTCCTCACCGACGCGCTCATCGGCACCTTCGCCGACGCCCACGACCCGTCGCTGAAGCAGAACCGCTGCTTCCTCTACCACGTGATCGGCGGCGGCACCGGCGACTGGGACGTGCCGGTCGGCGGCATGGGCGCCCTCACCGACGCACTGGCCGACGCGGCACGCGCTGCGGGCGCCGTCCTCGCCACCGGCCATGCGGCGCTGCGCATCGCCACGGACGGCCAGGAGGCCGAGGTCACCTACCGCACCGCCGACGGCGAGGGCACCGTCGCCGCCCGGCACGTCCTGGTGAACGCCTCCCCGCAAGCCCTGGCCGAACTGACCGGCGACACACCCCCGGCTCCCGCCGAGGGCGCCCAGCTCAAGGTGAACATGCTGCTCACGCGGCTGCCCCGGCTGCGCGACAGCGCCGTCGACCCGCGCGAGGCGTTCGCCGGGACCTTCCACATCGCCGAGGGCTACGAGCAGCTGGCCACCGCCCACGCCCAGGCCGCCGCCGGTGACCTGCCCGAGGCTCCGCCCTCCGAGATCTACTGCCACTCGCTCACCGATCCGAGCATCCTCGGCCCGGACCTGGCCGACCAGGGCTACCAGACGCTCACCCTCTTCGGCCTGCACACTCCGGCCCGTCTGTTCGAGCGGGACAACGACGCCGTACGCGAGGAGCTGCTGAAGTCGACACTCGCCCAGCTCGACACCCACCTGGCCGAACCGCTCGCCGACTGTCTGGCCATCGACGCGGACGGACGGCCCTGCATCGAGGCCCGGACCCCGCTCGACCTGGAGCGGGACCTCGGGCTGCCCGGCGGCAACATCTTCCACCGCGAGCTGAGCTGGCCCCACGCCCAGGACGGCACCGGCCGCTGGGGCGTGGAGACCCGGCACGCGAACGTGCTGCTGTGCGGGGCCGGCGCGGTACGCGGGGGCGGGGTGAGCGGGGTGCCGGGGCACAACGCCGCCATGGCGGTGCTGGACATCAGGAACGACTGAATCACTGCCGTCCTGCGGGGCACTCCGACAGCACGAAGGTATCCGTACCAGCCGGCCGCCCCGCGCGGACGGTCGCACCACCCACGGGAGGCTCTCATGGCCGATCTCAGCCCGACCGATCTGCAGAAGGCCCTGAAGGGCATGGACTACCCGACGGACAAGAAGCACCTGGTGGAACGTGCCCGCAGCAACCACGCCGACGACAAGGTCGTCAGCCGCCTCGACAGCCTGAAGCAGGACCGCTTCGAGGGTCCGAACGAGGTGCAGAAGGCCGTCTTCAACCAGTGACCGGAGCCGCTCAGTCGGCCGACGGTGTCCATCCCACCGCTTCGACGCGCGACGCGTCCGCCGGGCGCGCCTCGTCGAAGAGGACGTCGTCGGCCGCGTCCACGCGCAGCCCGTCCACGTAGGCCCCGCGGCCGACGTACCGCCGGTCCGTCGCGTACCGCCACCGCAGGACCAGCCGCCGCGTGGCGGGGAGGCCGGCGGTGAGCCGGTGCCAGACGCGACCGGACCAGCCGGTGACCGAGCCCGACGGGTGCTGCCGGGGGTCCTCACCCCGGCGGGACGTCGTGAAGGGCACCGGCAGCCAGGTCGTGCCCCCGTCGGCCGTCGCCTCCAGGACCAGGGCGTCGGCTCCGGGCTCGGTGTCCCACCACAGCGCGCAGCGCAGCCGCGCCCGGCCGGACGACGTGTCGAGCGTGGGGAGGGTGAGCGTCGCCGTGGCGGAGACCGCCGTCCCGGAGAACCAGGCCGTGCGCCCCCGTACCGGGCGGACCGGGACGGCCCGCGCCAGGTTGTTCGCGGCGGCCACCCGGGGAGCCGAACCGGAGCGCCAACTGCGCACCGGGTGCACAGAGTTGCCCAGTACGACGAGGAACGAGTCGGTCGTCGGGTCGAGCACCAGCGAGGTGCCGGTGAAGCCGGTGTGCCCGGCACTGCGCGGGGTGGCCATCGCGCCCATGTACCAGTGCTGGTAGAGCTCGAAACCGAGGCCGTGCTCGTCCCCGGGGAACGCGGTGTTGAAGTCGGTGAACATCAGCTCCACCGACTCCGGAGTCAGGATCCGCGCCCGCCCGTAGACACCGCCGTTGAGCAGCGTACGGCCGAGGACCGCGAGGTCCCACGCGTCGGAGAACACGCCCGCGTGGCCCGCGACGCCGCCGAGGCTGAAGGCGTTCTCGTCGTGCACCTCGCCCCACACCAGGCCCCGGTCGAGCCCGGACCACGGAGGGCGCGCGTCCTCCGTGGCCGCGATCCCGGGCCGCCACGAGGCGGGCGGGTTGTAGCGGGTGCGGCGCAGGCCGAGCGGCGCGGTGATCTCGTCGTGGAGGAGGACGTCCAG
The DNA here is from genome assembly GCF_014205255.1 of Streptomyces caelestis. Classification (GTDB taxonomy): domain Bacteria; phylum Actinomycetota; class Actinomycetes; order Streptomycetales; family Streptomycetaceae; genus Streptomyces; species Streptomyces caelestis. The sequence goes on from NZ_JACHNE010000001.1 coordinate 8,509,861, forward strand.
GGAGCGGCCCGTGATCCGCTCCAGCACGAGCTGGAGCGAGATGAGGTTCAGGTCCGAGTACAGATACGCCGTGCCCGGCGCGCTGACCGGCGCCTCGTTCCAGATGAGCCGGAGCTTCTCCTCGTACGTCGGCGCGCTGTACAGCGGGATCCAGGCGCGCAAGCCCGAGGTGTGCGTGAGGAGCTGGCGGATCGTGATGTCCTGCTTGCCCGCACGTCCGAAGTCCGGCAGGTACGAGGCGACCTTCGCCTCCAGCTCCAGCGCGCCCCGCTCCATCTGCTGCACGGCCAGGATCGAGGTGAACAGCTTCGACACCGACGCCAGGTCGAAGACGGTGTCCTCGGCCATGGGGATCTGCTCGCCGACCGGTAACTCGACGCCGGTGTCGGTCTTCTCGTCATAGGCCCGGTACCGCATCGCCATGCCGATGGGGCGGTGCAGGGCGACGGTGCCGCCCCGTCCGGCGAGCAGGACGGCGCCCGCGTACCAGGGGTGCTCGGGGGAGGGACCGAGGAACGCCTCGGCGTCGGTGACGAGTTGACGCAGGTGGGAGGGGAGCAGTCCGGCGCGGGCGGCCGAGCCGTGCCGCAAGGTGGGACGCCCCGTGACCGGGGCGGCCTCGGCGGGTAAGGGGGCGAGGGCCAGGGCGCCACCCAGGACCAGGGCACGCCTGCGCGTCAGCCCACCGTTCGTCGTCGCTCTGTCTGCCGTTCCTTCGGTCACCGCGCATCCTCCCGCGTTCCGGACGTCCCGGACAGTATGTCCCCGGGCACCGACCATAAATCTGACGGTGTATCAGGAAACCCCTTCCGTCCTCCGGAGGAGTCCGGCATCCTGCGCCCATGCAGACGGAGCTGAGCCAGAAACTGGGAGTCGAGCACGCCGTCTTCGGCTTCACGCCGTTCCCCGCCGTCGCCGCGGCCATCAGCCGGGCCGGCGGCTTCGGCGTGCTCGGCGCGGTCCGCTACACCGACCCCGACGAGCTCAAACGCGACCTGGACTGGATCGAGGCGCACGTGGACGGCATGCCGTACGGCCTGGACGTCGTGATGCCGGCGAAGAAGGTCGAGGGCGTCACCGTGGCGGATGTCGAGGCGATGATCCCCGAGGGGCACCGGCAGTTCGTGCGGGACACCCTCGCCGAACACGGCGTGCCCGAACTCGCCGAGGGCGAGGCGTCCGGCTGGCGCATCACCGGCTGGATGGAGCAGGTCGCCCGCACCCAGCTCGACGTCGCCTTCGACTACCCGATCCGGCTCCTCGCCAACGCCCTCGGCTCCCCGCCCGCCGATGTCGTGGCCCGGGCCCACGACCGGAACGTGCTCGTCGCCGCCCTCGCGGGCAGCGCCCGGCACGCCCGCAAGCACAAGGACGCCGGGATCGACATCGTCGTGGCGCAGGGCTACGAGGCCGGCGGCCACACCGGCGAGATCGCCTCCATGGTGCTCACCCCCGAGGTCGTCGACGCCGTCGCCCCGCTGCCCGTGCTGGCCGCCGGCGGCATCGGCAGCGGACAGCAGGTGGCTGCCGCACTCACCCTCGGCGCTCAAGGTGTGTGGCTGGGCTCCCTATGGCTGACCACCACAGAGGCGGACCTCCACTCGCCCGCCCTCACCCGCAAGCTGCTCGCGGCCGGCTCCGGCGACACCGTCCGCTCCCGCGCACTGACCGGCAAGCCCGCACGCCAGCTGCGCACCGAGTGGACCGACGCCTGGGACGACCCGGCCGGGCCCGGCCCGCTGCCCATGCCGTTGCAGGGCCTGCTGGTCGCCGAGGCCGTCTCGCGCATCCAGAAGTACGAGGTCGACCCCCTGCTCGGCACCCCGGTCGGGCAGATCGTCGGCCGCATGAACAGCGAACGCAGCGTCCAGGCCGTCTTCGACGACCTCACCCGCGGCTTCGAACAGGCCGTGGACCGCGTCAACCGCATCGCCGGAAGGAGCGGCCAGTGAACAACAGCGTTCCCGCGGGCTTCTGGGCCCAGGCCACCGCCGACCCCGACCGCGCGGTCCTGGTCGCCCCCGATGGCGAGGAGTGGACCGCCGGCCGCCTGCACTCCGCCGCCAACCGGCTCGTCCACGGTCTGCGCGCGGCCGGGCTGGAACGCGGCGACACCTTCGCGGTGGTCCTGCCCAACGGCGTCGAGTTCCTCACCGCGTACCTCGCCGCCAGCCAGGCCGGGTTCTACCTCGTCCCCGTCAACCACCACCTGGTCGGACCGGAGATCGCGTGGATCGTCTCCGACTCCGGCGCCAAGGTCCTCCTCGCCCACGAGCGCTTCGCCGACGCGGCACGCCACGCCGCCGACGAGGCCGGCCTCCCGGCCACCCACCGGTACGCCGTCGGCCCGGTCGAGGGCTTCCGCCCCTACGCCGAACTCCTCGACGGGCAGCCCGGGTCGGCGCCCGCCGACCGCACCCTCGGCTGGGTCATGAACTACACCTCCGGCACCACCGGCCGCCCGCGCGGCATTCGCCGCCCGCTGCCCGGCAAACCGCCGGAGGAGGCCTACCTCGGCGGCTTCCTCGGCATCTTCGGCATCCGGCCGTTCGACGACAACGTGCACCTGGTGTGCTCGCCGCTCTACCACACGGCCGTCCTCCAGTTCGCGGGCGCGTCCCTGCACATCGGCCACCGGCTCGTCCTGATGGACAAGTGGACACCCGAGGAGATGCTCCGCCTCATCGACGCCCACCGCTGCACCCACACCCATATGGTCCCCACCCAGTTCCACCGCCTGCTGGCCCTGCCCGACGAGGTGAAGGGCCGCTACGACGTCTCCTCCCTGCGGCACGCCATCCACGGCGCCGCGCCCTGCCCCGACCACGTGAAACGGGCCATGCTCGACTGGTGGGGCCCCTGTGTGGAGGAGTACTACGCGGCCAGCGAGGGCGGCGGCGCCTTCGCCACCGCCGAGGACTGGCTGAAGAAACCCGGCACCGTCGGCAAGGCCTGGCCCATCAGCGAACTCGCGATCTTCGACGACGACGGCAACCGGCTGCCTCCAGGCGAACTCGGCACCGTCTACATGAAGATGAACACCGGCGGCTTCTCCTACCACAAGGACGAGGCCAAGACCCGCAAGAACCGCATCGGCGACTTCTTCACCGTCGGCGACCTCGGCCACCTCGACGAGGACGGCTACCTCTTCCTGCGCGACCGGAAGATCGACCTGATCATCTCCGGGGGCGTCAACATCTACCCGGCCGAGATCGAGTCGGCCCTGCTCGCCCACCCCGCCGTCGCGGACGCCGCCGTCTTCGGCATCCCGCACGACGACTGGGGCGAGGAGGTCAGGGCCGTCGTCGAACCGGCCCCCGGACACCGGCCCGGGCCCGCCCTCGCGGCCGACCTCCTCGACCACTGCGCGCACCGGCTCGCCGGCTACAAGCGGCCCAGGAGCGTCGACTTCATCACCGAGATGCCCCGCGATCCCAACGGCAAGCTGTACAAGCGCCGGCTGCGGGAGCCGTACTGGGAGGGCCGGAACCGACCGGTGTGAGGCGGCGATGCGGCTTTGGTCGCACCGGCCGGGCACGGGCGTCATCCTTTGGCCGGCGCTCGCTCGCCCTCCGGCCGATGTCCGGCGCCACCCCGCCTTCCTAGCGTGAAGTCATGACGATCGCGACCGAAGAGGGACCGCTGCGGCGTGGGGGCGTACGGCCGGGCGCTCGCCCCCGATCTCGCACGCGGGATCATGCTGCTGGGCATCGTGCTGTCCAACACCGCCTTCCATCTGTGGGCGGCCCGGCGCGGGCCCTCCGGATGGCAGCCCGTGGACGGCTCGTGGCTGGACCACGCCGTGCAGTTCACCATGATCATGGTCCTCGACCTGCGGATCTACCCGCTCTTCGCCTTTCTCTTCGGCTACGGCATGATGCAGCTCTACCTCCGGCAGACCGCCGCCGGCACCGACGGGCGCGACGCCGCGAAACTCCTGCGCAAGCGCAGCCTCTGGCTGATCGTCATCGGCCTGACCCACGCCACCCTGCTGATGGCCGGGGACATCATCGGCTTCTACGGAGTCCTGAGCCTCGTCCTGGGCCTGGCCTTCCTGCGGCGCGGCGAGCGCGCTCTCACGTGGTGGATCTGGATCGGAGTCGCCCTGATGGCGCTCGTCACGGCCGGGCCCGTCATCGCCGCGCTCCTCCAGGGCGACCTGGGCACCCTGGGTGACGCCGACGCCGAGGCCGGCTTCAAGGCGTACGCGTCGGACGAGGAGAGCTGGCTCACCGCGGCGGGCACCCGGCTCGAGACCGGCCTGTTCGTCACCTTCGCCGCCGCGCCACTGACCCTCGTCGGCGGCGGGTACATCCTCTTCCTGCTCGGCTTCCGGGCCGCACGCCGCCGCGTCCTGGAGGAACCGGGCCGCCACCGCACGCTGCTGCGCCTGACGGCGGTCATCGGCATCGCGGTCGGCTGGCTCGGCGCGCTGCCCGCCGCCCTCGCCCACATCGGCGTCCTGCACGTGCCGGACGACATGCAGAGCGAATCCGGGGCGCTCACGGCCCTCCGCGACATCACCGGCAACGCCGCGGGCCTCGGCTATGTCGCGGCCGTGGCCCTCCTCGCGCACTGGTGGACCACCCGCGGGCCCCTCCGCCGCGGCGCGACGGCGGTGACGGCGGTGGCCTCCGTCGGCAAACGGTCCCTGTCCTGCTACCTCGCCCACTCACTGCTCTTCGCCCCGGTGCTGGCGGCCTGGGGACTCGGCCTCGGCGCGCACCTGGGCAGCACGACCATGGCGCTCTTCGCGTTGGCCGTCTGGCTGGTCACCGTGGCCGGGGCGTACGCCCTGGAACGGGCCGGCCGCCGGGGGCCCGCCGAAGCGGTGCTGCGCCGGCTGATGTACGGGCCCCGGGCCGGCAGGGCATGACGTGACGAACGGGGTGCCGCGCCACCGGGAGCGGCACCCCGTCAGCACGGTCAGCGGCGCTCGTGCACCCGGACGACCTTCAGCTTCGGCGAGGTCAGGATGTCCTTCTCGCAGAAGCGCGACGTCACCCACTTCTCACCGGAGAACAGCCGGGTCTGGTCGGCGAAGTGCGGTGACTCGGGGTTCGACGACTGGGAGTACGTCAGCAGGGTGCGGGCCACCGGGCAGCGGCTGCCGTCCCAGCCCACCGCCTGGAGATGACTGCTGCCGAACGGCACCTCCGTGTAGCCGCCCCCGGCCGCGTTCCACGTAGGTTCGAGCACGTTCCACACGCCGAGCCTCCCCCCACCGCCGGGCATCGGAAGGCGCTCACCGCCGCGGACGACGAACTGGTGCGCGCCCAGCGGCGCGTCGAGCGCGATGCCCGCGGCGCGCAGTTCCGCCACCGCGTCGGCGAGGGCGACAGCGAAGCCGGGCGCGTCCGTGTTCAGCGTGTTCGGCGTACGGACCGGGTCCGCCGCCGAGAACGGCACCTTCCACAACTCCGCCTGCGGCACCGCCTGTTCCAGCTTCCGCCAGAAACGGTCGAACAGCAGCGCTCCCCGGCTCCCGGTGTCCATGGTGCGGTCCCACGCCGTCAGCACCCCACAGGCCTCCGACACGTCGACGGTTTTGCCGTCGCTGCCGGTCGCCGTGCCGCCGGGCAGAGCGGCGCACGCCCGTGCCGCGTCCGCCGCGGTGAGATCACCCGCGGGCACCCGGTTGGCGAACTGCTGCCGTTGCAGATCGCGTACGGTCAGGCGGCCCCGGTCCGCCATCGCCGTCACGTCCTCGATCCCGCCGCGCGTGCGCAGCCCGAGCTGCGTCCCCACCGTGCCGAAGACCCGCTCGTATCCGGTGATCGGCCGGTCGGCGTTGGTCATCCACGCGGTGCCGTTGGAGTTCTCCACGTACGGCGCGTCCCGGAGTGTCGGCATCCGCGCCGGCCCGAAGATGCCCGGCGCCACCGCGTCGGGATCTCTGCCGAGGGCACAGTCGCCGCGCGAGCCGTCGAGGATCGCGATACCGGACGCCGGATACGTGGTCCTGCCCAGCGCCGTCGAGCAGCGCTCCGCCAACTCGTCGGTGATGCGCGGAAGCACCTGGGACTGGGTGTAGAGGGAATGCCCCGCGCGGTCGGCGGCGATCGTGTTCACCCAGGGGATGCCCTGGTGCCGGTCGAGGGACGCGAGGACGTCCTCCGTGCTCCGCGCCTTGCCGAAGCCGAGCGAGGTGTCGGCGAAGCGGAGGTTCGCGGCGTTCGGGTCGTGCAGGGCGTACGCCGTCGTACCGGTCCACGGCAGCGGGACCTGGGGGCTCAGGGAGGTGACGACGGGGCCGTAGCGGGTCCACCACTGGGTACGGGTCACCGGCGCGCCGTCCTTCACCGCGACCGTCACCGTCCGCTTCTTCATACGCTCCGGCTCGCCGTCCACGAGGTATGTCGTGGGGTCGGCCGGATCCAGCGTCAGCTGGTGGAAGTTGGCCGGTATGCCGGTCGAGACGGTGTGGCTCCACGCCACATGTGCGTTGAAGCCGATGGAGATCGCCGGGGTGCCGAGCAGAGAGCCACCGGAGACGTTCAGCTCGCCGGGGATCGTCTGCTGCGACTGCCAGAACCGGCGCCCGCCCTGCCACGGGTAGTGCGGGTTGCCGAGCAGCAGGCCGCTGCCGCCCGCCGTGGTGTCGCCGCGGAACGCGACCGCGTTGGAGCCCATGCCGGGGTCGCCCCACAGCTCGTCGGCCGCCTTCGCCACGGCCTTCGCGTCCGGCGTGCGGGCGGCGGGCCGGGAGGAGGGGGCGCCGGAGACGGTGCCGGCTCCGGTCGGTGGCTGCGCGGCCGTGATCGTGTCCACGAAGCGTCCCTCGCCGGAGATCGAGGCGATGGCGAGGCCGCGGGCGGCCACGTCGAGCTCGGTGACCGGACGGACCCAGGAGGCGTCCGCGCAAGCCGGATCCGTGATCTTCTTCTGCTTCAGCCAGGCGTTGTAACCGGCCGCCCAGCCGCGCATCATGTCCCGGGCTGCACGGCTCGGGCCCACGGGTGCGGGCTCGGCGAGCAGCTTCTCCGCGGTGCGGGTTTCACGGACCCCGCGGAAGTACAGGTCGCTGGCGAGGTTCGTCCTGGCCGCGGAGAGGGCGCCGCCGGCGGCCGCGTCGGCGCCGAAGTACCGGGAGCGCTCGCCCCGCAGGGTCACGAAGCCGTCGGCGAGCGTGCAGACCTCGTCGGCTGCCTGTGCCCAGCCCGTACCGAAGCCCAGATCGGCGTAGTTCTTCGCAAGGATGTGCGGGATGCCGTACTCGGTGTAGCGGATGACGGCGGACAGGCCGTCGCGGGACGGGTGCTGCTCCGCTCGTCCCGGGCTCGGGGCGGCGGCCGCGGGTAACGCGGACGCGGCCGTGAACAGGGCCGTGGCCCCGAGAACGAGTCGTCTCAGGCGGCTGCGCATGGTGCCCTCCAACCTCAGTGAGGGAAAAAGAGACTTGAGCGTACGGATGTGCTGTTCGCACGTCAGTACCATGACAGCGGACGCCTCTGGCGGCGGCAGGGTTGAGCCGGTCGGTTCTTGACCTCGCCCGGCGGTGAACCGAGGATCAGGTGTCATGACGACGCCAGGACACGGCAGCACGGTCGACGGAGTCCTGCGGCGCAGCGCCCGACGCACCCCGGCGCGCGTCGCGGTGGAGTACGGCGACCGCACCTGGACGTACGACGAACTGGACACCGCCGTCTCCCGAGCGGCGAGCGTCCTCCTCGGCCAGGGGCTGTCTCCGGGCGACCGGGTGGGCGCGTACGGCCACAACTCCGACGCCTACCTGATCGCCTTCCTGGCCTGCGCCCGCGCGGGCCTGGTGCACGTACCCGTCAACCAGAACCTGACGGGCGACGACCTCGCCTACATCGTCGGCCACTCCGGCAGCTCCCTGATCCTCACCGACCCGGACCTCGCCGGGCGACTCCCCGACGCCGTACGGACGTTGCCCCTGCGCGACGCCGGCGACTCACTCCTCGCCCGGCTCACCGGGGCGCCCCCGTACGACGGCCCCGAGCCGCGCACCGAGGACCTCGTGCAACTGCTGTACACCTCCGGGACGACCGCCCTGCCCAAGGGCGCGATGATGACGCACCGCGCCCTGGTCCACGAGTACCTGAGCGCGATCACCGCCCTCGACCTCAGTGCGGGTGACCGTCCCGTACACGCGCTGCCCCTCTACCACTCGGCGCAGATGCACGTCTTCCTGCTGCCCTACCTCGCGGTCGGTGCGACGAACGTCATCCTCGACGCACCCGACGGCGACCGGCTCTTCGACCTGGTCGAAACGGGCCGCGTGGACAGCCTGTTCGCCCCGCCCACCGTCTGGATCGCCCTGTCCAACCGCCCCGACTTCGCCACCCGCGACCTGAGCGGCCTGCGCAAGGCGTACTACGGAGCGTCGATCATGCCGGTGCCCGTACTGGAACGGCTGAAGGAACGCCTGCCGAACCTTGCGTTCTACAACTGCTTCGGGCAGAGCGAGATCGGGCCCCTGGCCACCGTCCTCAGCCCCGAGGAACACAAGGGGCGCATGGACTCCTGCGGCCGTCCGGTGCTGTTCGTCGACGCGCGCGTGGTCGACGAGGAAGGCAAGGACGTACCGGACGGCACCCCCGGCGAGATCGTCTACCGCTCTCCGCAGCTGTGCGAGGGCTACTGGGACAAGCCCGAGGAGACCGCCGAGGCCTTCCGCGACGGCTGGTTCCGCTCCGGCGACCTCGCGGTACGGGACGCGCACGGCTACTACACGATCGTCGACCGGGTGAAGGACGTCATCAACTCCGGTGGCGTACTGGTCGCTTCACGCCAGGTCGAGGACGCCCTGTACACCCACCCGCAGGTCGCCGAGGCGGCGGTCGTGGGCCTGCCCGACGAGCGCTGGGTCGAGGCCGTCACAGCCGTTGTCGTCCCACGCGGCGAGGTCACCGAGGCGGAACTCATCGCCCACACCCGCGAGCAGCTCGCCCCCTTCAAGGCCCCGAAGCGGGTGGTGTTCGTGGAGGGCCTCCCGCGCAACGCCAGCGGGAAGATCCTCAAACGGGAGCTGAGGACGAGCCTCGGAGGCGAGCCGGGACTCGCGGCCCCGGCCGGGTGACGTCAACCCGCCGTCGACAAAACCCCGTTGTGCCGGAAACCCCGAGAGCGTGAGGATCGACGCCATGCCGATCTTCACCGCCCCGGACGGGACCCGGCTCGCCTGCCACATACGCGGCACGGGCGAGCCGCTGGTCGTGTTGCCCGGCGGACCCATGCGCGCCTCCGCGTACCTCGGGAACCTGGGCGGACTGGACGCCCACCGACAGCTGGTGTTCCTCGATCTGCGCGGCACAGGCCGGTCCGCGGCGCCCGAGGACCCGGCGACCTACCGCTGCGACCGGCTCGTGGACGACGTCGAGGCGCTGCGCCGCCACCTGGGCCTGGAGCGGATGGACGTGCTCGCGCACTCGGCGGGCGGCAGTCTCGCCCTGCTGTACGCGGCTCGGTATCCGGACCGGCTGGGTCGGCTGGCGCTCATCACCGCCACCCCGTGGGCGCTGGGCCTGCCGGCGACGGCCGAGGACCGGCTGGCGGCGGCCCGGCTGCGCGCGTCCGAACCCTGGTTCGCCGACGCGTTCCCGGCGTTCGAGTCCTGGCTGTCCGGTACCGGTGACTTCGACCCCGTGTTCCTGCCGTTCTCTACGGCCGTTGGGACGGCACCGCCCGCGCCCACGCCGACCGCGAGGAGCACGAGACCAACGACGAAGCGGGGGACCGCTACGGGGCGGACGGCGCCTACGCCCCGGACGCGACACGCTCCGCGCTCGCCCGCGTCACCGCCCCGGTGCTCGTCCTCGCCGGTGAGGTCGACGGCGGCCCGCGTCCCGGCCTGGCCCGGCGTACGGCCGAGGTGTTCCCGGCGGCCGAGTTGGCGGTGCAGCCGGCGGCGGGACATTACCCGTGGCTGGACGACCCGGAATGGTTCGTGCGACGCGTCGCACGCTTCTTGCACGCACAGGACTGAGATCCTCTGCTCTCCGCAGAGCGAGCCCGGTCCGCGCTCGTCACCCCGCTACCGTGCCCGGAACGGACCCAGAACCGCGCACCGTACGGGCGAACGGCATCACCCTGGCCTACCGCGTCCGGGGGCCAAAGGACGCGCCGCCCGTCGTACTCCCGCACGCCCGCGGGGCCGACGGTGCAGACTGGGCGGAGATCGCCCCCGCGCTGGCCGCCGGACCCCGCCGGGTGTACGCCCCCGACCTGCGCGGGCACGGCCGCAGCGACTGGCCCGGCGGATACGCCTACGAGGCCATGCGCGACGACGTGCTCGCCTTCCTCGGCGCGCTCGGCATCGCCCGTGCCGACGTCGTGGGTCACTCGCTCGGTGGCGCCGTCGCCTACTCGCTCGCCCAGCACAGCCCGCGGCTCGTACGGCGGCTCGTCCTGGAGGACGTACCCGCGCCCTTCCCGCTGGACCCGCCGCGCCCTCCAGCCGAACGGCCCGGCGGGGACCTGCCGTACGACTGGGCGATGATCCTCGCCACCGACCAACAGCGCAACGCCCCGGATCCCGTGTGGTGGGACCACATGGGGCGGATCACCATGCCCACCCTGCTGATCGGTGGCGGGCCGACGAGCCTGATCCCCCAGGAGCAGATCGCCGCCCTCGCCGAGCTGCTTCCCGATGCCCGGCGCGTCACCATCGGCGCCGGGCATCTCGTGCACGAGGCACGGCCCGAGGAGTTCCTCGCAGCGGTGGGGGAGTTCCTCAGCCCTGCGGACCGTACGCCGTCATGAAACGGTCGCGGAACTTGTCCATGCCCCACCGGGGCGCTTCCGGGGCCGGCTTGAGGCCGTCGGTCCAGCCCCAGTCCGCGACCCGGTCCAGGACCTTCTTGTCGCGGGCGACGATGGTGATCGGCACGTCCTTGCCCGTGTCGCCGGCGGTGACCGTCGGCACCGGCTGGTGGTCGCCGAGGAAGACGAGCACCGTGTCCTCGTCGCCGTAGCGCTCGACCCACTCGGTCAGGCTGCGGATCGAGTACTCGATGGCACGCCGGTACTCGGTGCGCACCCTCTCCGGGTCCTTCCAGACCTCCGTGGGGTTGGTGCCCTCCTTCTTGATCCGGTGGAACACCGAACCGTCACCGAGGTCCTCCCAGTCGATCATGCGGGCGATGGGCGACCAGGGGTTGTGGCTGGAGGCCAGGATGATCTCCGCCATGATCGGCTGACGGTCCTTCCTGCCGTGCTCCAGGCGCTGGAAGGCCTCCATGCTGAACTGGTCGGGCACCGGCGTCCAGCTGAAGTACGGGCCGTGGTAGCCGAGGTGCTCGGAGTCGTAGATGTGGTCCAGGCCGAAGTACTTCCCCTCCGGCCAGGCCCGGCGTACGCCGGGGACGATGCCGACGGTCCGCCAGGCGCCGGTCTTGCGGAAGTAGTTGGTCAGTGTCATGCGGTCGCTCGTGGTCAGGCTGCGGTACCGCTGCTGGTTCTTGATCCACAGACCGGACAGGAAGGTCGAGTGGGCGAGCCAGCTGCCCGCGCCCGTCACCGGCGACTGCAACCAGCCGCTGCGCGAGTCGAACCCGGCCGCCCTGAGCGAAGCGGTGCCCTCCTTCAGCACCGCGTCGGTCTGCTTCGCCATCGCCGGGTCGTCGATCGCGACCCGGCCGTAACTCTCGATGAAGGTGAACAGGACGTCCTTGCCGCGCAGCCCCGTGAGCAACTGGTCCGGCGGCGTCTTCGCGAAGGCGTCCACGGCGGCCTGCTTCTCGAAGACCCGCGCGTCCTTCAGACCGGCCCGCACCTGTTCCACCCGGTTGCCGATGAACTCCGCGTTGCCCTTGGTGGCGATCGGCACGGTGCCGATCTGCACGCCCAGAGTCATGCAGGTGATCCACGCCGTGCCGAGGATCAGCGTCGTACGGGCGGCGGCGGGACGGTGGCGGACCATCAGGTCCGTCAGTCGCACCACGGCGAGCGTCGTGAGGACCAGCACCGCGACGAGCAGCACGATCACGCCGATCACGGCCAGCACCTGTCCGGTACGGCCGAACGTCTCCCGCAGGAAGTCCGTGGCGTGCTCGATGAGAATCCAGTCCAGGACCAGGTCGAAGGGCCGGGCCAGCACCTGGTAGAAGCCCATGTCGACGAACTTCAGGACCGTGACCAGCCCCAGGAACACGCCCGAGACGACCGCCACGATCCGCCGGGGCCTCGGCGGCAGCGCGAGCAGCAGACCCGTGAGCAGCACGCCCTCGGCGGGGATACGCACGAACGACGCGAACTCGATCCGCTCGATCCGGTTCGGCAGCAGCAGCGCGAACGCCACGAGCGCACCGGCCAGCACGGTCGTCCCCACGCTGACACCGCGCGCCGTACGGGGACAGCGACGCCGCCATCCGAACCGGCCGGGTTTCGCCCCGGCGTCCGAGGTCCCCTCCACGGCGCCTGCTGCCTGCCCGCCGACGTCGTCACCTTCTTCTCGCGAGGCAGGGGCATGGCCGGTGTGCGTCGCGGCGGCGGCGCGACTGTCCGCGTCCACCGGGGCCGTGCCGCCGTCGGACTCCGTCGTGTCGACGTGACCGTCCGGGCCTGTCGTGCCGGTGTCGCCGTCCGGTGCCGTGTCTCCGCCTGACTCCGCCGTGTCCGCGTTCCCGTCCGACTCCGCCGCAGCCGTACCGCCGTCCGGTCCTGTCGCGTCCGTGTGGTCGTCCGTGGACGCCGGCGGTGCGCTGCTGTTCGGGTCTGTCGTGTCGACGTCACCTTTCGGGCCAGCCGTGTTGGTGCCGCCGTCCGGTCCCGCCGGGGCGATGTCGTCGTCCGACTCCACCGCGTCTGTGGAGTCGTCCGCGTCCTCCGAGGCCGCGCTGCTGTTCGGTTCCGTCGTGTCGGCGTCGCCGTCCGGGCCTGTCGTGCCGGCGTCGCCCTCCGGTTTCGCCGGGGCCGTGTCGCTGTCCCGTTCCGCCCCGCCGGCGTCGCCGTCCGGGCCTGTCGTGCCGGCGTCGCCCTCCGGTTTCGCCGGGGCCGTGTCGCTGTCCCGTTCCGCCCCGCCGGCGTCGCCGTCCGGGCCTGTCGTGCCCGCGTCCCCGCCCGACTCCGCCGCGGCCGTGTCGCCGTCGGGAGCCACCCCTGCCGTGCCACCGTCCGGCCCCGCCGCGCCGGTGGCGTCGTCCGGTTCCGCCCCGCTCCCGGTCGTGCCCGATTGCTGTGGGGAGCGAGTGAAGAGCGACACCCGGTGGTCCTTCCGTGCGGTCTTGCCGGCATGGCAAACAGAGCCCGGTGGCCGAGCCTGCCACCACCAGTACGTCCGTACGTCACCTCGGGTTCAATCGACCGGCCGGAGAATCACCCGTCCGCCGCCGTCGCCACCTCCCGCGCCCAGCGATAGTCCGCCTTGCCGCTCGGCGACCGCTGGACCGACTCCGTGATCACCAGCTGGCGCGGGATCTTGTAACCGGCGAGCCGGTCACGGCAGTGCGCCTGGATGTCCTCCAGCGACGGCCGCGCCGCCCCCTCCCGCAACTGCACCACGGCCGCCACATGGTGGCCCCACCGGGGGTCCGGCACCCCGGCCACCAGCGCGTCGTAGACGTCCGGATGGGACTTGAGGGCCTGCTCGACCTCCTCCGGGTACACCTTCTCGCCGCCGGTGTTGATGCACTGCGAGCCGCGGCCGAGGACGGTGACCACACCCTCCTCGTCGACGGTGGCCATGTCGCCGAGCAGCACCCACCGCTCGCCGTCCTTCTCGAAGAACGTCCCGGCGGTCTTGGCCGGGTCGTTGTAGTAGCCGAGCGGCACGTGTCCGCACTGGGCGATCCGGCCCACCTCGCCGACCGCCACCGGTTCGAACGTGGCTGGGTCCACCACCTGCGTGCGGGCGTTGACCCGGACCCGGAACCCCCGCTCGGGGCCCGAGTCCTCCGTCGCCGTCCCGTTGAAACCGGACTCCGACGAGCCGAAGTTGTTCAGCAGCATGGCGTCCGGCACCAGCTCCTGGAACTGCCGGCGCACCGTGTCCGACATGATCGCGCCGGACGAGGACACGCTGAACAGCGACGAGCGGTCGATGTCCCGCAGCGGACCGCTCAGCGCGTCGATCAGCGGCCGCAGCATCGCGTCCCCCACCAGCGAGATGCTGCTGACCTTCTCCTTCTCCACGGTCCGCAGCACCTCCTCGGGCACGAACTTGCGGTGGATCACGACCCGTTGCCCGAAGTTGAAGCCGACGAACGCCGTGAGGGTGGAGGTGCCGTGCATCAGCGGGGCCGTGGGGAAAAAGGTGATCCCCGCGCCACCGGCCGCGACCCGCTCGGCGAGCTCCTCCGGCTTCTTCACCGGTTCACCGGTGGGCGCGCCCCCGCCGAGCCCCGCGAAGAACAGATCCTCCTGCCGCCACATCACACCCTTGGGCATCCCGGTCGTACCGCCGGTGTAGATGATGAACTGGTCATCGGCCGAGCGGGCCGGGAAACCGCGCTGGGGCGACCCCGCGGCCTCCGCATGGGCGAACTCCACACAGGGCACCGCGGCGGCCCCCGGCGCCGGAGCACCCACCCGGACCAGATGCCGCAGCCTCTCCGCCCGGGGCCGCGCAGCCGCCACCCGGTCCGTGAACTCCGCGTCGAAGACCAGCCCCACCAGAGCCGCGTCCCGGTAGAGGTACACCAATTCCTCTGCGACGTAACGGTAGTTGACGTTGACCGGGACGATCCGCGCCTTCAGGCAGCCCAGCACCGTCTGCAGGTACTCCACGCCGTTGTAGAGATGGAGCCCGACGTGCTCCCCGGGCCGTATCCCGCTGTCGAGCAGATGGTGGCCGACCCGGTTGGCCGCCGCGTCCAGCTCCGCGTACGTGAGGCGGCGCTCCGCGCCCGTGCCCGGATGGTCGACGTACACGAGAGCCTCACGGCCGGGAACCACGTCGACGACCGACTCGAACAGGTCGGCAAGGTTGTACTCCACCGCTCCTCCTGACCCCGGGACGTGCCTGGCATCGGACGGTTCGCCGGTCATCAGAGCAAAGGGCGGTCCAACTGTGAAGGGCTCGCGGCGAAGAAATCTGACTATCTGTCAGAAAACCCTTGAAGTGCCTCCCGCCCTACTGCAACCTGTTCTCGTTCCACGAGAGGGGAGTTGGCCATGGGTGGGACGGAACACCTCACCGTGCAGCGCGAAGGCGCCACACTGGTGCTCACGCTCAACAGGCCCGAAGCCAGGAACGCGCTCTCGCTGCCGATGCTCGTCGGCCTCCACGACGGCTGGCTGGAGGCCGACGCCGACGACTCGGTTCGCTCGATCGTGTTCACCGGCGCGGGCGGCACGTTCTGCTCGGGCATGGACCTCAAGGCTCTCGCCGGCGACGGCATGGCCGGCGAGGAGTACCGCAACCGGCTCAAGGCCGACCCCGACCTGCACTGGAAGGCGATGCTGCGCCACCATCGCCCGCGCAAGCCGGTGATCGCGGCCGTCGAGGGGTACTGCGTCGCGGGCGGCACCGAGATGCTCCAAGGCACCGACATCCGCGTCGCCGGCGAGTCCGCGACCTTCGGCCTGTTCGAGGTGAAGCGCGGCCTGTTCCCCATCGGCGGCTCCACGGTCCGGCTGCAACGCCAGATCCCGCGCACCCACGCCCTGGAAATGCTCCTCACCGGCCGCCCCTACAGCGCCCGCGAGGCCGCCGCCATCGGCCTGGTCGGACACGTCGTCCCCGACGGCACGGCGCTCGCGAAGGCACTGGAGATCGCCGAACAGATCAACTCCTGCGGACCGCTGGCCGTCGAGGCCGTCAAGGCCTCCGTCTACGAAACCGCCGAGATGAGCGAGTCCGACGGCCTCGCGGCCGAACTCACCCGGGGCTGGCCGGTCTTCGACACCGCCGACGCCAAGGAGGGTGCCCGCGCCTTCGCGGAGAAGCGACCGCCCGTCTACAAGCGCGCCTGACCGAAGGAGCCCTCCGGCATGCCCGAAGTACTCAAAGCCCCTCTCGTCGTCGAGTTCCCCTTCACCCGCTCCCTCGGCCCCGTCCAGAGCGCCTTCCTGACCGGCCTGCGCGAACGCGTCGTCCTCGGCGTGCGCACCGGCGACGGCCGCACCCTCGTCCCGCCCGTCGAGTACGACCCCGACACCGCCGAGGAGATCCGCGACCTCGTCGAGGTCGCCCCCACCGGCACGGTCACCACCTGGGCCTGGAACCACGCCCCCCGCCGCGGCCAGCCCCTCACCACCCCCTTCGCCTGGGCCCTGGTCCGCCTCGACGGCGCCGACACCGCCCTGCTGCACGCCCTCGACGCCCCGGGCCCCCACGCCGTGCACACCGGCATGCGCGTCCGCATCCGCTGGGCGGCGGAACGCACCGGCGCCATCACGGACATCGCCTGCTTCGAGCCGTACGACGGCGACCGGACCGAACCAGCAGGGCACACAGGTGAGTTCGCAGACCCGGTCACCGGCATCGTCGCCGCCGCCCGCCTCGACTACACCTACTCACCCGGCCGCGCCCAGACCGCCTACATCAACGCCCTCTCCGGCCGCCGGACCGTGGGCGAGCGCTGCCCCGCCTGCCGCAAGGTCTACGTCCCCCCGAGGGGTGCGTGCCCCACATGTGGGGTGGCCACATCGGAGCAGGTCGAGGTGGGGCCGCGCGGCACCGTCACCACGTTCTGCATCGTCAACATCAAGGCGAAGAACCTCGACATCGAGGTGCCCTACGTCTACGCCCACATCGCCCTCGACGGCGCCGACCTGGCGCTGCACGGCCGGATCGGCGGCATCCCGTACGACGAGGTCCGCATGGGGCTGCGCGTCGAACCGGTGTGGACCGACGGCGCCCGCTATCCCGACCACTACCGGCCCACGGGCGAACCGGACGCGGACTACGACACCTACAAGGAGCTGCTGTGACGAGCGCACCGGGGGACCGCGAGGTCGCCGTCGTCGCCTTCGCCCAGACCGTCCACCGGCGCACCAGCGACGAGCTCTCCGAGGTGGAGATGCTCATGCCGGTCCTGCACGAGGTCCTCGACCACACCGGCATGAAGACCGCCGACATCGACTTCACCTGCTCCGGCTCCAGCGACTATCTCGCCGGCCGCGCCTTCTCCTTCACCCTCGCCCTCGACGGCGTCGGCGCCTGGCCGCCCATCTCCGAGTCCCACGTCGAGATGGACGGCGCCTGGGCCCTGTACGAGGCCTGGACCAAACTCCTCACCGGTGACGCCGACACCGCGCTGGTCTACGCGTACGGCAAATCCTCGCCAGGCTCGGTCCGCGACGTCCTCACCCGCCAGCTCGACCCGTACTACGTGGCACCCCTGTGGCCCGACTCCGTGGCGCTCGCCGCCCTCCAGGCGCAGGCCCTCATCGACGCCGGCGACACCGACGAGCCCGCCCTCGCGGCCGTCGCCGCCCGCGACCGTGAGGCGGCGTCCGCCAACCCGCACGCACAGCTCAAGGGGCCGGTGGCGCAGGGGGAGTACCTGGTCCGGCCGCTGCGCACCGGCGACTGCCCGCCCATCGGCGACGGGGCCGCCGCCGTGATCCTGGCGGCCGACGACCGGGCCCGTGACCTGTGCGCACGCCCCGCCTGGATCCGCGGCATCGACCACCGCATCGAGGCACACGGCCTCGGCGTGCGCGACCTCACCGACTCGGCGTCCACCCGCCTGGCCGCCGAGCGGGCCGGCGCCTTCGAACGGCCCGTGGACACCGCCGAACTGCACGCGCCCTTCACCCCGCAGGAGATCGTCCTGCGCAAGGCCCTCCGCCTCGACGACAGCGTCGTCGTCAACCCCTCAGGCGGAGCCCTCGCCGCCAACCCGATCATGGCCGCCGGTCTCCTCCGCATCGGAGAAGCCGCCGCCCGCATCCACCGCGGCGAGTCCGACCGCGCCCTCGCCCACGCCACGTCCGGCCCCTGCCTCCAGCAGAACCTGGTCGCCGTACTCGAAGGGGAGCCCCGATGAGCAAGGAGCCCGTGGCCGTCGTCGGCATCGGCCAGACCAAGCACGTCGCGGCACGCCGGGACGTGTCCATCGCGGGACTCGTCCGGGAGGCGGCCCGACGCGCCCTGGACGACGCCGAGCTGAGGTGGGCCGACATCGACGCCGTCGTGATCGGCAAGGCCCCCGACTTCTTCGAGGGCGTCATGATGCCGGAGCTCTACCTGGCCGACGCGCTCGGTGCCGTCGGCAAACCCATGCTCCGCGTGCACACCGCGGGCTCGGTCGGCGGATCCACGGCGCTCGTCGCCGCGAACCTCGTCGCGGCCCGTGTCCACAGCACCGTCCTCACCCTCGCCTTCGAAAAACAGTCCGAGTCGAACGCCATGTGGGGCCTGTCCCTGCCCATCCCCTTCCAGCAGCCCCTGCTCGCCGGAGCCGGCGGGTTCTTCGCCCCGCACATCCGCGCGTACATGCGGCGCAGCGGCGCGCCCGAGACGATCGGCGCCCTCGTCGCCTACAAGGACCGGCGCAACGCGCTGAAGAACCCCTACGCCCACCTGCACGAACACGACATCACCCTCGACAGGGTCATGGCCTCGCCCATGCTCTGGGACCCGATCCGCTACTCGGAGACCTGCCCCTCCTCCGACGGCGCCTGCGCCATGATCCTCACCGACCGCTCCGGAGCCGCCCGGGCACCGCGACCGCCCGCCTGGATGCTCGGCGGCGCGATGCGCAGCGAACCGACCCTCTTCGCCGGCAAGGACTTCGTCTCCCCGCAGGCCGGGCAGGACTGCGCGGCCGACGTCTACCGGCAGGCCGGCATCACCGACCCCCGCCGCGAGATCGACGGCGCCGAGATCTACGTCCCGTTCTCCTGGTACGAGCCGATGTGGCTGGAGAACCTCGGCTTCGCCGGCGAGGGCGAGGGGTGGAAGCTCACCGAGGCGGGCGTGACCGAACTGGACGGGGACCTGCCCGTCAACATGTCGGGCGGCGTGCTGTCCACCAACCCCATCGGCGCCTCCGGCATGATCCGCTTCGCGGAGGCGGCGCTCCAGGTGCGCGGACAGGCCGGGGAACACCAGGTGGACGGCGCCCGCAGGGTCCTCGGCCACGCCTACGGCGGCGGTTCGCAGTTCTTCTCCATGTGGCTCGTGGGAGCCGAACCCCCGGACTCCTGAAAGGTCCCCCTCACGTGCCCTGTCGGCCATGGGACACGATCGCTAGGCTGGCCGCGGACGACGAACCGGGAGGAGCACGGACGTGGCCGAGACCACCACCCAGCAGCGCCCGCTCACGGGCTGGGACAAGCCGGAGCTGGACCTCACCAACGCACAGTGGCAGTCCAGCAGCCGGGGGCGGGGGGATGTCCAGATCGCCTTCGTCGAGGGCTTCATCGCCATGCGGAACAGTGCCCGCCCGGAGAGCCCCTCCCTGATCTTCACGCCCGCCGAGTGGGGCGCGTTCGTGTCGGGAGCGCGGGAAGGGGAGTTCGACCTCACCTGACGCGCTGCCGTGCGACCTCGACGGCGGCACCCTGGGAACCGTCCCGGACGGCCGTGACCCGACGGCCGATCCGGGGGTGTTCCGCCCGCATTTGCGGACACGCGACCTGAGACGTCCTCCCGGGGCCCCGCCTGAGCCAGGCTGAGGCCGGAGGCACGGTCGTAATCCGGAAGGCGAGGAACCCATGAGCACCCTGCCGGTCATCGCGGCGGTCGACGGTTCGGACCACAGCAAGCGCGCCCTGGAGTGGGCCCTCGACGCGGCCCGCCGGCGTTCGGCCCCCCTGCGTGTGGTGCACGTACGCCAGTACGCCCACTGGGCGCAGCCGGAGGTGCTCGCGGCCGGACCGCCGGATCCGCAGGACGACCCGGTGCTCGACCGGGTCCGCGCCGACCTGGAGGGCCTCGACGGTCTGCCGGACACGGAGTACGTCGGCCTGGAGGGCGCGCCCGGCGCCGTCCTGCCCGAACAGGGCGCCTCCGCCCAGCTGCTGGTCCTGGGCTCCCGGGGCCGAGGCGGCTTCGCCAGCCTGCTGCTCGGCTCCAACGGCATCGCCGCCGCCCGCGACGCCGAATGCCCCGTCGTGGTGGTGCCCCGGCCCGGACGCGATGCCCAGGGCGGGACTGGGGCCGGCCCCGGCTCGCGCGTGGTCGTCGGCCTGAAGGTGGACGGCCCCGACGAGGCCACGCTCGAGTTCGCCTTCACCGAGGCCGCCCGGCGCGGCGCCCGGCTCCAGGCGGTCGCCGCCTACCCGTGGCCCGCGCAGCCCTGGATGACGCCCGGCGAGCTGCCCCCGCCGATCGTCGACCAGGACGTCATCGAGGACCAGACCCGGGTCCTCGCCGAGGGCTTCCTCGCCCCGTACCGCGAACGGCACCCCGGCGTCCCGGTCGAGCCGGTCCCGGCGGCGGGCGACGCGGCCGGACACCTCGTGGCGGCCTCCCCGGGCGCCGACCTCGTCGTCGTGGGCCGCCACCGGCGGCACCTGCTGGCACCCGCCCGCATGCTGGGCTCGGTCACCCACGCCGTCCTGCTGCATGCCGCGAGCCCCGTCGCGGTGGTGCCGCCGGCACCGCCGGAGGACTGACCCCGCTGTAATGGATACCGGCAGGCCTATCATTAGGCCCATGCGGGAACCGATCAGCAGGGACGCCCGGCTCGCCCTGGACCTGGCCCTCACCGTCCGGCACGACGGCAACGGCGGCGTCGCCGACGACCTGACCGAACCGGCAGGTCTGACCGCGTGGGTCCGGGTACACCCCGAGATTCTGCCGGACGCCGGCCGTTTCACCGCCGGCGCCGCGCAGCTCGCTGCCGTCCGGGACCTGCGGGCCGCCGTCCGCGCGCTCTTCGCCCGCGCCGTGCGCCCCGGCGAGCCGAGCCCCGCCGACGCGGCCCGGCTCCTGCCCGTACCCGAGGCCGTGCGGCGCCTCAACGAGGCCGCCGCCCGCACCCCCACCGTGCCTGTCCTGGACTGGCCCGAGGGTGCCGGACCCGACGTCCGTCAGCAGCCCGTGCGCGGCGGGGACGACCTGGCGTCCGCCCTCGCGCACGCCGTGATCGCGTTCCTCGCGAGCCCCGACCGTGACCGGCTGCGGGCCTGCCACGCGCCCCGCTGCGTGCGGTACTTCCTCAAGGACCACCCGCGCCAGGAATGGTGCAAACCGTCCTGCGGCAACCGCGCCCGGGTGGCCCGCCACCACCAACGGCACCGGACGACGGTGTAGGTCCGATCGGGTACCGCCCTCGCGACACTTCGCAGGCCGGGCCACGTACCATGGCGGCATGTCGTTCCTCCGCCGCCGCAGCGCCACGCCCGCCGGGCCCGACTTCGACGTACTGGCCATGGACCCGGGCGACTGGCCCGGCAACCTCGGTGCGGGACTGCTGCCCGCCCCCGACGGCACCTGCCAGGGCGTCTTCCTGCGTTACGACCTCTTCGGCGGTCGCGGCCCCGCCATGATCATCGGCAACCTGCCGGAGGGCTCCCCGGCCCGCGAGGTCCCCGAAGGCCAGGTCCCCTTCGAGGTGGCGCAGCTGCTGCTGGCACTGGAGAACGACGAGGAGGTCACCGTCGTCGGCACCGAGGACGTGCCGGTGATGCAGGGCGACAACCTCCTGATCGTGCGCCGCGTCAAGCTCTCCGAGAGCCGCATCTCCTGCGTGCAGTTCGACCGCAGCGACAACGTCCTGGTGACCATCGCCGCCTGGGACCGCCCCATCACGGACGACCTGTACGCCCTCCTCAAGCCACTGCCCGCGGAGCTCTTCCAGCAGGACTGAACCCGGCGGCAGCCCGCACACGAAAGGGCCGCTGTGCGCCTGCCCAGGCACACAGCGGCCTCTTCGTCCCCGTCAACGAGTGCCGACCGCCGCGCGCACGGCCCGCCGGGCCATCTGGCAGTCGTCGTGCAGCCGCCGCAGCAGCAGCCGCTGCTCCTCGCCGGACGGCGCAGCACCAGGGTGGGCCGTACCCGGTGCCGCCGGGGTCGCGTCATGCATCGAACGCTGCACGGCCGTCTCGTACGTACGGATCTCCCGGGTCAGCACCAGCATCAGGTTCACCAGGAAGGCATCCCTGGACGCCGGGCCCGCCGACTGGGCGATCTGGCTGATCTGCCGACGCGCGACCGGTGCGTCCCCGAGCACCGACCACAGCGTCGCCAGGTCGTACCCCGGCAGGTACCAGCCCGCGTGCTCCCAGTCCACCAGCACTGGACCGGCCGGTGACAGGAGGATGTTCGACAGCAGTGCGTCGCCGTGGCAGAACTGGCCCATGCCCTGCCGCCCGGCCGTCTGCGCGATGCCGTGCAGCAGCTTCTGGAGATCACCCAGGTCCCGGTCGGTGAGCAGGCCCAGCTCGTGGTATCGCGAGATCCGGGCCGCGTAGTCCAGCGGGGCGTCGAACGTGCCCGCCGGCGGCCGCCAGGCGTTCAGCCGGCAGATCGCGCCGAGTGCCGCCCTGATGTCCGCCCGCGGCGGTGCCTCGGCCGGGTGCCGCTGGAGCGCCGCCACCCGCCCCGGCATGCGCTCGATCACCAGTGTGCAGTTGTCCGGATCCGCCGCGATCAGTCTCGGCACCCGCACCGGAGGGCGGTGCCGGACGAACGAGCGGTACGCCGCTATCTCGTGGCGGATCCGCTCGGACCAGGCGGGGGAGTGGTCCAGTAAACACTTGGCGACGGCTGAGCTGCGACCGGTCGTACCGACCAGAAGCACGGACCGCCCGCCCAGGCGCAGGACCTGCACCGGGGCGAACTCCGGGCAGATGCGGTGCACCGACGCGATCACCGTGCGCAGCTGCGCGCCCTGGGGGCCGGACAAGTCGAGTCTCCCGCTGAGCGGTTGGGTGCCGAGTACCGCGCCGCGCCGTGCCCTGCCCGCACCGAGCACGGGGGCCGCCGGCCGCGCGGGGGCGAGGTAGGGGCCGCTGTCCGTGGGACGGGGGTGCAGCGACCGGGGCGGTGCGGACACGGAGGACGATGCTGCGTACATGGGCGAAACAGATCCCTTCGTGTGCCTGCGACGACAGCGCACCACCCGGCCCGGGCTCCCGGGAGCACCCTGGGGAATGTCCCTGCGGCGACCGGGTCGGGGTGGCGCGTTCCTACCTGACACCCGATGACCAGTGGCACACCATCTGGCGCACCCTGGCGAACCCTGGCGAATAGTCGCCCGGCAAGTCTCCCCGGGCTACTGTCAACTCAGCCGAGAACCTGGGGGCTTGACGTGAGCGGACAACCCAACACCCGGCTCGCGGACCTGTTCGGCCTGGCCGGCTGGTCCAAGGGCGAACTCGCGAGGCTGGTCAACCGGCAGGCGGCGGCCATGGGCCATCCCCAGCTGGCGACCGACACCTCCCGGGTACGGCGTTGGATCGACATGGGAGAGATCCCGCGCGATCCGGTGCCGCGGGTGCTGGCGGCTCTGTTCACCGAGCGTCTCGGCCGTGTCGTGACCATCGAGGACCTCGGTCTGGTCCGGCACGGGCGTGCGGGGAAACGGCAGGGCGGCGGGAGTGCGGAGTCTCCCGACGGAGTGCCGTGGGCGCCCGAGCGGACCGCCGCGGTCCTCACCGAATTCACGGGAATGGACCTCATGCTCAACCGACGCGGCTTGGTGGGCGCGGGCGCCGCGCTCGCCGCGGGATCCGCACTCAGCAGCGCCATGTACGACTGGCTGCACACCGACCCTGCCCTGGCTGCCGACGCCCCCGACTTCGACCATCCCCTGCACGCCGACCCCGCTGGGTTCGACCGCTACGAGGCCGCCCCCATCGGGGCGCAGGAGGTCGAGGAACTGGAGCGCTCGGTCGAGGTGTTCCGCGCCTGGGACGCGTCCCGCGGCGGCGGGCTCCAGCGCAAGGCCGTGGTGGGCCAGCTCAACGAGGTGGGCGGCATGCTCGCCTACCGTCACCCGCCCCATCTGCAACGGCGCCTGTGGGGCGTCGCCGCCAATCTCGCCGTCCTCGCGGGCTGGATGTCCCACGACGTCGGCCTCGAACCCACGGCCCAGAAGTACTTCGTCATCGCCGCCCACGCGGCGAGAGAGGGCGGCGACCGGCCCCGGGCCGGCGAGGCGCTCTCCCGGGCGGCCCGCCAGATGGTGCACCTGGGCCGGCCGGACGACGCCCTGGACCTGATGAAGCTGGCCCAGTCCGGCTCCGGCGAGGAGGTGCTGCCGCGCACCAAGGCCATGCTGTGCACCATCGAGGCCTGGGCGCAGGCCTCCATGGGCAAGGGCCAGGCGATGCGACGCACTCTGGGGCAGGCGGAGGACCTCTTCGTCTCCGACAAGGGCGACGTCCCGGCGCCGAGCTGGATGCAGCTGTTCGACGAGGCCGACCTGTACGGCATGCAGGCCTTGTCCTACCGCACGCTGGCGGAGTTCGAGCCGGACGCGGCCGTGCACGCGCAGTACTACGCGGACAGGGCCCTCGCCCTGCGGGCCGACGGCCGGCAGCGGTCGAAGATCTTCGACTATCTGTCGATGGCCTCTGCGTGCTTCATCGCGGACGACCCCGAACAGGCGGACCGGTACGCGCGACTGGCCCTGGTGTCGATGGGCTCCAACTCCTCCCACCGCACCTGGGACCGGCTGCGCCAGATGTACCGGCTCACCGCCCAGTACTCCGGGTACCCGAAGATCCAGGAGCTGCGGGAGGAGATCAAGCTCGCCCTGCCGAAGACGAAGGGCAGGGGCGGCAACCACGCACAGGCCTGAGTTTCCTATGCCGTGACCTTGGCGACGAGCACGCAGGCGTGGTCCGCGCGCTCGCTCTCGCCGAACTCCTGGACCACCGTCCGTACGCAGTCCTGTGCGGTGGAGGTCCCGGTCAGCCGCGGCGCCAGGTCGAGAAGGAGGTTCGCGGCCGCCGTTCCGGTGTGCCCGGGGACCAGCCCGTCGGTGTGCAGGAGCAGTAGATCGCCCGCCTCCAGGGCCTCTTCGGCCTGCCCGTAGGCGGCGCCCGGGGTGGCCCCGAGCAGGACGCCGTCCGGTGCGTCGAGCACCCGCCCCGCCCCGTCGCGGAACAGCAGCGGGGCGGGGTGTCCGGCCTGCGCCCACACCAGAGTGCGGGTCGCGGGGCGGTAGCGGCAGCAGAGGGCGCTGCCGAGGGCGGGTTGCACGGTGGCGTCGAGTAACTGGTTCAGCCAGGCCATCAGCTGTCCGGGCGGGGCTCCGGCCATCGCCATGCCGCGTACGGCACCGAGCAGCATCGTCATGTTCGACGTGACGCCGACGCCGTGTCCGGTGAGGTCGCCGACGCTGAGAAGTGTGTCACCGTCGGTCAGTTCGAGCGCGTCGTACCAGTCGCCGCCGAGCAGCGTGTTCATGGACGCCGGCAGGTACTGGGCCGCGAGGTCGAGGGTCCTGGGCCCCTGGTGCGGGAGCCGCAGAGAACCGCGCCACGGCGGCAGTACGGCCTCCTGCAATGCGACCGCGAGCCGGTGCTCGGTCTGCGCGTCCTGCCGCCCGTCGGTGAGCGAGTCACGGGTCTCGCTCACCACCCGCTGGCTGCGGCGCAGTTCGCTGACGTCCCGCAGCACGGCCCACATCGAGGCGGTGCTTCCGTCGGTATCGAGCACCGGTTCGCCCATCAGGTGCACGGTCCGTACGTCGCCGTCCCGGCGTGCGATGCGGAACTCGCCGTCGATGGGCCGGGCGTCGACGAGGCAGTTGGTGACCATCGCCGTCAGTTTCGGCCGGTCCTCGTCGAGCACCAGGGACGGCAGCTCGTCGAGGGTGAGCGGGGGAGCGGCGGGGTCGCGGCCCAGGATCCGGTAGAACTCCCCGGACCAACTGGCCTCGTCCGTCAGTAGGTTCCACTCGGCGCTGCCGACCCGGCTGAGCAGTGAGCCCGGTGCGGGCGCGGTGGGTTCCGGGACCGCCGTGGGCAGGGGCCCGTCCCGTAGCTGGGCCAGGTGCTCGTCGAGATCGTTGAGCTGGTGCAGGGCCAGGTCGCACAGGGCGCGCTGCCAGCGTCCTTGGATGTGGTCCGATCCTTCCTCCTCGGCGTCGCGCCGCACGGCGTCCACGTCGCCCTTGAGCCGCCGCGTCTGCGAAATCAGCGCGTCGACCGAGCCGCGTCCGGGCGGCTGGGCGGCTGGGCGGTCCGCGGAGAGGTGGGACGGCATGACGCACTCCGATGCGGGGACGGTTCGACCAAGGCGGACGGAGGGACCATGACGACTGTTGCACAGCCCGCCACGCCCTGTAAGGGATTCGGCAACACACGATACGGTGGTGCTTCCGGCATATGCCACAGTCTCCCGGAGTTACTCCGAGGTAGGTGTGGAGCAGGTCCTCCGGAGGTCCAACTCGTAGGTTACACAGGGGTTTTGACGATCCGCAGACACGGCGGCATTCGACTGCCGCGAGTGTTCGACGACCCTGTGTTCGAGGGATTCAGTACCGCAGGACCCCTGCGATGCCGTCCGCCTCGCCGAGTGCGCCGTCGGGTACGAAGCGGACGTCGGCTCCGGTCTCCAGGCACTGCTCGACGATCTCGTCCACGATGTCCTCCCGGGACTCGAGATCGTCGCTCTCGGCGAGGATCACATGGTCCCCGGCGTCGCGGACCGTCACGCGGTAGTTCTCCTCGACGGCCAGCAGCCGCACACGGCCGTCCCTGGCGCTCTGCCAGAGCTCGTCGACACCCGCGGCGAACTCCCTTCGTCCGCGGGCCGTTTCGAGGGTGCGGGTCACGGCGTCCGTGTTTCTGCGGGCCTCCGTCTCGATCACCGGCCGAATGGCCTGCCACACGGACTCGGGAGTCCCGTGCGCGAGGCCGCCGTGCGGGACGTGCACCGCCCCCTCGGCGGCGCTGCCGACCTCGTCCAGCAGGGCGAGGGCGGCCGGCGGGCCGGTGACGTACAGCGGCCGCGGGTGCTCGCGCAGGACGGTGCTCATCGCGGTGTCGGCCTCGCGCAGGAACTGACGGGTGCGCTCCTCCCGGAAGGCGCTCGGCGGGTCGCCGACCCGATGCTGCCGCTCCGGATCGAAGTTCTCCACGCGGCGGGTCAACGGGAAGCCTCCGGCGCGTTCCTCGACGACGCGGGCGACGCCGCCGTTCCACAGGGTGGCGCGGTCGGCGGAGAGCGACAGCAGCCAGAACGGCCGCTCCGCCGTCTGGGCGGAGACGAGGTTGCGGGTGAGGAAGGTGTCCGAGAGCACCACGCGTTCGGGCACGGATCGGGCGAGTGACCACACCTGGTGCTCGCCGGCAGCGGCGAAGATCACCAGGCCGTCCTCGGCGTGCGTCAGATCGACCTCGGACAGGGCCTGGTCGAGGTGCCGGGCGACGTCGGCCCGCCGTTCGCGGCCGACCGCCGGATCGGCCTCCAGTTGCCGCTTCGCCTCAGCCACCGAAGTGCGCAGCCGGACCTGGTCCTGGGGGTTGTAGGGATCGCGCCGGTGGGTCGGCGTCAGCACGGAGACCGCGGGGTAGGGGCGCGGGCGCCGCAGCTCGGCAAGGGTCGCGGGACTCAGAACGTGCTCCATGACAGAACGATAGAGCCGATTCACCATTGGGGCATTTGGGGCAGCCGGTCCGCCGGTTCGAGTGCTCGTGGCCGCCTTCGCGGGTGCAGGCTGGGAGAGCCGGAAGAGGAGGTGGCTGTCGATGGCGCGCCTGGTGGTGGACGGCGAGGACGTCGTGGTCCGGCTCGCGCTGCGGGAAGGGCTGTCTGCCCGGCGCCGCGAGGTGCGGGTGCCGCTGGCCGATGTGCGGGCCGTGCGTGTCGAGGGTGACTGGTGGCGGAGTCTGCGCGGCATGCCGCTGGGCGGGCGCTGCCGTCCCGGCCGGTGGTGCGTGGGGGAGCGGCTCCATCCTCTCGGCCGGGACTTCGTCGCGGTGCGGACGGGTGTTCCCGTCGTGGTCGTGGATCTGTGGCGACCCGTGCCGTTCACGCGTCTGGCCGTCTCCGTCGCGGACGCGGAGCAGGCCGCCGAGGCGCTTCGGCGGCGCTCGCGCAGGTGAGGGATGGGTGCACCGTACTGGAAGTTGGGGAAGTTTTTGCCGCTGGCCGATTTCCGACGGGTGTCGCCCTGTCATGGAGTGGATCCCCGGATATTGCGCGTGCAAAGGCAAGCCGAAAGTAAGGGGTGGCCGGGCGTGCTCTTGTTGCGAGCGAATGGACTGATGTCGGTGTTCGTCGCACGCTCGAAATGTAGATGGATGCTACAGCTTATTTGCGGGAGGGTACGCATATGTGCGGCATCATCGGCTGGGTCTCCTTCGGCCGCGACGTGAGTGTCGAGGCAGCGACCCTGGACGCGATGACCGAGACGACGGCCTGCCGCGGCCCGGACGACCGCGCATCGCCGCCTCGGCCGACCCGTCGTCCTCCGGCACCAGGGCCTCCACCGTCGCGACCGCACCGGCCACCGCCGTACTGCGCCTTGCTCAGCTGCCCGTGCCGGGCCAGCGTGGACAGCCGGTTCACCGGCACCCAGGACAGATTTACCCGCCCGAGCGCGAACGCGGAGATCTCCTCCACTCGCTCCATCGCGCGGACCATCGCCGTGCCCGTCGACTTCACCGGCGGCGTGCGCAGCCGCTCCAGCTCCGAGACCCGCTTGCGATCCGGCACCGCGAGCAGCTGGGCCAGCGCCGGCGCGGGCGCGGGATCGGCCCGGTGCGCGGCACGGGCCACCGCCTCGTACAGCCGGCGCTCGGCCGCCGTACGGGCCTCCGACACCTGCCGGGCCGGCACCGACACCCCCGGCAGCAGCACCCGGTTCTTCCACAGCCACGTCACCGCTCACTCGGCTGACCGAGGCGTCCATGGCCGCACCGGCTCACTCGGTGTCGTGGTCGGAGCCGCAGGAACTGCCGTCCGGTGGGAGCGTGCCGTACAGCAGGAACGCGTCGACCTTGCGGTGCACGCACTTGGAGGAGCCGTAGCCGGTGTGGCCCTCACCCCGGTTGTCGAGCACCACCGCCGACGACCCGAGCCGCTCGGCCGTCTCCACCGTCCAGCGGTACGGCGTGGCAGGGTCGCCCCGGGTGCCGACGAGCAGCATCTTCGGGGCGTCGAGGTCCTTGACCTCGTCACGGATGAAGTCGGTGCCCTTGGGGCGGCCATAGCACATCAGCACCTGGGTCAGCCGGTACCGGCCGAAGACCGGCGACGCCCGCTCGTACCGTGCGCGCAGCCGGCCGAGGTCCCTGCGCACCTGCTCGGCTGCGGGGCGGTCGGGATCGTCCGCGCAGTTGACCGCCATCAGCGCCGCCTGCAGGTTGTCCAGGGGCACGTCCTGTGGATCGACGAGCCCGCCGTGGGCCGCCCGCCACGGCGGGCGGCCGACACCCCCGGATGCGAAGGCCTCCAGGCGGCTGGTGTCGCCGTCCTCGAGCAGCTGCGCGACGGCCCGCTGGAGCGAGGGCCACAGCTCCCTGCTGTACAGCCCCTGCGTGAGGGCACCCGCGAAGTCCTGGCCGGAGAACGCCTCGCCGAAGTCGGTCGGCACCGGGTCCCGGTCGAGCGACTCGACCACCTGGACGACGTGCTCCCTGGCCTCCCTCGGATTCTGCCCGAACGGGCAGGCGATGTCCTCCGTGCACCAGGCGAGGAAGTTCTCCAGCGCGGTCTGCTGACCCCGTGCGGTGACCACACCCTGCTCGGACAGCGGCTCGGTGAGCGTGTCGACGCCGTCCAGCACCATCCTGCCGACCTTGTCGGGGAACTGGGCCGCGTACACCGCGCCCAGCCGGCTTCCGTAGGAGAAGCCCAGGTAGTTGAGCTTGCCGTCGCCGAGCGCGTCGCGCATGACGTCCAGGTCGCGGGCGGCGTTCACCGTGCCGATGTGGGGCAGGACGGGGCCCGAGTGCTCGGTGCACTCGGCCGCCGCGTCGCGCAGCTCTTCGAGCACCGCCTGCGGATCGGCCACGCCCGTGTTGCCGTCCGTCGCGTCCAGTGGGTCGTCCGAGGCGTTGCCGCAGCTGACCGGCGAGGAGCGGCCGACACCCCGGGGGTCGAAGCCGACCACGTCGTAGCCGTTCGTCAGGCCCATGAAGTCCTTGCCGGCCATGGCGAGCTGGCCCACGCCCTGACCGCCCGGTCCGCCGAAGTTCAGCAGCAGTGAGCCCCGGGACTTCCCCGTGGACCGGTAGCGGGCCAGGGCGAGATCGAGGGTCCCTTTCCCGGGTTCGGCGTAGTCGAGGGGAACGGTGACCTTGCCGCACTGGAGGTCCTTCGGCATGTCCTCGCCCTCGCACGCCGACCACGTGACCTTCTGGTCGTAGAAGCGCGCCAGGCCGGGCCCGGGGCCGTCCGTGGCCGGCAGCCCCGCACCCAGCAGGGCCAGCCCGGCCACGCAGGGGACCGCGCAGCGCCTCATCGAGGGGCGCGTGGACAGCTTGGCCAGCATCGATGCCTCCAGGGGGCGCGCCGCAGCGGACCGGGGACCGGCGCCCTCGCTCACCATAAGCGGGCACCGGAAGCCGCGCCTCCGTACGAGCGGGCGGGGACGGAGTGCCCTACCCTGCGCGGCCGCGTCGCGCATACGAAGGGCTTTACCGCTAGTTCGACAACCGGGCCGCTCGATGGAGTGAAAGGCCGATAAGCCATAACTCGGATCGGCCGTCCGCGTTGCACCTCATGCGGGTGAGTGCCCGCGACGATGTCTGGAAGGCAGGGAACCTATGAAACGGGTTACCCGAAACGGTGTGATCGCCGCCGCCGCTTCTGGCGCGATGGCTCTGACCGTCCCCGCGTACGCCGGTTCCGGGGCGGACGGCTCGGCGGCCGGTTCGCCCGGGGTGGTCTCCGGCAACACCGTCCAGGTGCCGGTGCACGTCGCGGTGAACGTGTGCGGGAACACGGTGAACGTGGTGGGGCTCCTCAATCCCGCCGCGGGCAACAGCTGCGCGAACAAGGACGACGGGCGGGCCGGCCGGCCCGGCAAACCCGGCGGTGCGGTCGCGGAAGGCAGCGGAAAGGATTCACCGGGCGTGGTCTCCGGCAACGGCGTGCAACTGCCCGTCGACCTGCCGGTCAACGTCACCGGCAACTCCGTGAACGTGGTCGGCATCGGCAACGCGTCGACCGGCAACGAGTCCTCGAACACCCCGGGCGACCGCCCGGTCCGCACCCACCGCCCACCCGAGCCGGCCCCGAGGCCGTCCACACCACCCCGGCCTCACCCCGCCCCCGAACCGGCCCCGCACACCGTCCCCCGCGCCACCGGCGCCTTGGCCCACACGGGCACGGACCACACCCTCCAGGCCGCCGCGGCGAGCGCGGCACTGGTGCTCGGGGGAGTCGTCCTGCGCCGGCGGTTCCGCTCGGGGGCGGACGACTGAACGGACGGCCTGCGGGGTTACGGAGGGCATCGCCGCCGAGGTCCTGCCGCCCGGGTGCCGAAGGCGGAGCCCTGGCGGCCCCGACGGAGACGGCATGCCGCGGCTGACGCAGCGGAGCCTTCGTGTCCCAGCGGGCGCCGTCGGCCATGGCCGTGGGGTGAGCGGATCAGGCGGCCGCCCGGGATCGAACGAGGGCGTCGCCGACGACCCCTCAGCGTCCGCGAGGGCACCGGGGGCGCTGACCACCCCGACCGGCGAAAACGCCGCCCACCCGGCCCGCAGCCACCGTCGCCCGCGACCCCTGAACGATCGACCGGGTGACCGTCAGTGATGGCCGGACCGGTGCCCTCGGACCGCCTCCGCCACCCCCGTCATCAGCACCATCCCGGAATCGCCGTAGTCCGGCAGGGTCGGGTCCGAGTCGATGTGGGTCACGTCCAGGTCGCGGGTCAGGGGGGTGAAGACCTCGGCCACGGTCGCGGGGCTGACCGGGCAGCCGGGCCAGCGGGAGGCCGGGCCGATGCGGTGCGTCGGCATGTTCTCCATGAACGCGGCGACCAGGTGGCCGCCCGGCTCGACCGTGCGGACGAAGGTGCGGCAGAAGTCGGTGAACTCGGCGAAGTCCTCCGTGGCACCCTCGGCGACGAAGTGCATGGAGGCGAGTTCGTACGAGCCGGGGGGCAGGGTCCGGACGTCGGCGTGGACGACGTTCACATGCGCCAGCGCCGCGGCCAGGGTCGCCGGCACGTCCGGGTTGAACCGTCGGCACAGCGCGTGGAAGGGGAGCCAGCTCGCGTCGAGGCGGTGACAGATCTGGTCCTGGAGGTAGGTGACGTTGCTCGCGCCCGCCTCCACGGCGTCGATCCTGCGGCTCGCGCCGGACGCGAGGATCAGCGGGTAGAGGTTGGGACCCGCCCCGAACTCCACCGAGCGGGCGATGGCACCGGGACGGAAGCGGCGGTAGAACGCGCTGTGGTGCGCGATGACGGCCGCGTCCGAGGGATGCACCTCGCGGTAGTTCTCCCGGAGGTAGTCGGCGACCGGCCAGCGGTCCCAGTCCACGTCGTCGTTGTGCGTCGTCATGGCCGTCCAGCCCCTTTCAGCCGCAGCGGGAAACGCTCGGACAGCCGGGTCAGGGCCCGGTTCAGGCCGTCGATGTCGTCGTCGGAGTTGAGCGCCGAGAGCTGCACGCGGAAGCCCATCCGGTCGCGGGGCACGAGCGGACAGGCCGCGAGCGTCACGTAGATGCCCTCCTCCCACAGGTACGCGGCGACCGCGTCCAGGTCCGCGGGGTTCGTGAGCGGAACCTCCACGATGGGCAGCCGGACCGTCTTGCGGTAGAGGTCGGCTCGGATGGCCTCGCCCCGCCGCTCGTTGACGTCCAGCCCGGCCGGCGCGGTGGCCGGCGACGCCGTCGGGGACGGCCCCGAGTGGAGATAGGGGGCGGCGGCGGTCTTGAGGCGGTTCTTGGGCTCCGGCGGCAGCGCCAGGAACGCGATGTCCTCGACCAGGGCGACCTGCTGGGCGTCGCGTGTGATGTCGCCGATGAACGATTTGTCGATCTTCAGCACGTCGATGAGGAAGCCCCGCGGATAGTGCCACTGCTGAGCGGGCCGGTGGACACGAATGCCGGTCGCCACGGCGACGACGCCGGCGAGCCCGGTGGCGGCCCACGGGGCGGGAGCCCCCGCCGGGACGGTCATGTACACGATTGCGGCGACGGTGACGAGGGTGATGTGGGCGGCCATCAGCCGGCGTGCTGACAGCAAGGACATGCGCCTCCCCCCGTCGGGGAGACCGGGGCGTAGGCCTGGTCTGTTGAATTCGATCATACGTTCGCTCGCGTGGCCCTGCATCTCGGGCGGCCGGCCCCACGAGGCGCAGGGGGAGGGAGCTGTCCGACGGACCGGGGCCGCCCGGGTGTCTCAGGTGCGTCCCCGATGGAACCGCACGTGCAACTCCCTCACCTGTTCCGTGAGTTCCGGCACCGGGCCCTCCACGACTACACCCGGTGCGACCTCGTGAACGGGGAGTGTCCGCACCGGCGGCGCGGGGACCCCCAACTCGCTCAGCCAAGAGGCGAGTTGTTCAGAGGAGGCGACGTAGACGATGCGTCCCAGGCCGACCCAGGCGTGCGCGGCGGCACACATCGGGCAGTGCTCGCCGGAGGTGTAGACCGTGGCCGCCGCCCGCTCCTCGGGTGTGAGACGAGCCGCCGACCAGCGCGCCAGCTCGAACTCGGGGTGCCGCGTGCGATCGCCCGAGGCCACCCGGTTGTGGTCCTCGCCGAGGACCGTGCCGTCCCCGCCGACCAGGACCGAACCGAACGGCTCGTCCCCAGCCGCGAGCGCCTCGGCGGCGAGCTCCACGCAGCGGCGCAGGTACGGCAGTTCCGTGTCCTTCACGACCATGGTGCCGGGCCCTTCCAGGTGACGACGTGATCAACAGGACTGTACGGCCGCCGGGAACTACGGCCGCACCGGAAAAGGCGTTGCCGGGCCACCCGGCGCATGCTGGGGTGTGCCCATGGCTCCTATGGATCACACCGCGCTGCTCGCTCTGTTCGACCGCGAGCTGCGCGAGGGGGCGTGGCCGGACGGCCCCGGCGCCCGCGTCGAGCGGACCGGTGAGGTGGTGCGCCAGGTCGCCGCCGCGCCGGGCTGGAACGGCGTCCTGTGGTCCGCCCTCGACGAGGCGGCGGCGGACGCGGCGATCGCCGAGCAGATCGCCCACTACACCGGGCTCGGCCTCGACTTCGAGTGGAAGCTGTACGGCCACGACCGGCCGGCGGACCTCGGGCAGCGGCTGCGCGCGGCCGGGTTCACGCCCGAGCCCGCGGAGACGCTGATGATCGGCGAGATCGGCGAGCTTGCTCTCGACGCCGAACCACCGCGGGGCGTCCGCGTGGAGCCGGTCACCGACCCGGCCGGCGTCGACCTCGTGGCCGACGTCCACGAGAAGGCGTTCGGCGCGGACAGCTCCTGGCTGCGCGACCAGCTTCTCGCCCGGCTCTCCGCCGACCCGGACACCGTCGTCGCCGTCGTGGCGATGGCGGGGCGCGAGCCGGTGAGCGCGGCCCGCATGGAACTCGTGCCCGGCACGCGGTTCGCCGGTCTGTGGGGCGGCGGCACCGTCGAGAGCTGGCGCGGCCGCGGCATCTACCGCACCCTGGTGGCCCACCGCGCCCGAGCCGCCGCGGCACGCGGCTACCGCTACCTCCAGGTCGACGCCTCCAGCGAGAGCCGCCCCATCCTGGAACGTCTGGGCTTCACCCCGCTGACCACGACGACGCCGTACGTGTACACGCCGTAGCCGGCCGGCCGTCACCGCCCGGACGCCATATCCAGGCCCGTCCGCATGTCACATCCACACCTGTCCGATCCGTCGCATGGTCATGACGACGATCCAGAAGAACCAGAGCATCCTCCTCGCCGGCGCGAGCGGCGTCCTCGGCCGGCATGTCACCCGCGCTCTGACCGAGGCGGGCCACAAGGTCACCGGACTCGGCCGGAGCGCGGGCAACGGCATCCGCGCCGACCTCATGGACCGCGACGCGCTGATGCGCGCCGTCGACGGGCACCACTTCGACACCGTGATCCACGCCGCGACCGCCCTGCGCAAACCCCCCATGCGCGACCGCGACATGTTCGCCACCGACGCGCTGCGCACCGAGGGCACGGCCCACCTCGTCGAAGCCGCCCGCGTCACCGGTGCCCGCCGCTTCGTCGTGGAGTCGATGGTCTTCGGCTACGGCTACGGGGACCACGGCGACCGTCCGGTCACCGAGGAGGATCCCTTCGGTCCGCGCGGCAGAACCCCGCAGCTGGAGCGGCACATCGCTGCCATGCGGACCAAGGAGCGGCTCGCCTTCGAGTCCGAGGCGCTGGAGGGCGTCGCGCTCCGCTTCGGCCTGTTCTACGGCCCGGGCGGCACCGACGCCCTGCTGCCCATGCTGCGCAGGCGGCAACTGCCCGTGCCCGCCGACCGCGGCCGGGTGCTGCCGTGGGTGGAGCTCACCGACGCGGCCCGCGCGGTGGTCGCCGCCGTGGAACGCGGCCGATCCGGGCAGGCGTACAACATCGCCGACCGCACCCCGCTCGGCCTCCGCGCCCACGTGGAGATCGTGGCCGGGGTGTTCGGACTGCCGAAGCCCATGACCGTGCCGCTGTGGCTGGTGAAGCCCATGTCGTACATGCACACGGTGATGTCGTCGCGGCTGGTGGTGTCCTGCGCCCAGGCGGAACGCGAGCTGGGCTGGACGCCGCTGTACCCGTCCAGCCGTGAGGGGCTCGCCGCCATGCGGTCGGCGGGCCTGTGATGCCGGGATCACTGCCGTTGCGCCGTTGCTGTCCTACGCGGTCACGCCGTTGCCGTCCTACGCGGTCAGCGGCGTGCCTTCGAGCGGTCGAGCGCGGCGACGCCGAGCGCGGCGAGGCCGATCCGGACGTGTGCCCCCTGACCGCCGGGGACACTCCGGTGGGGGGTATGAAGGGGCCGGTCCGCGGTGCGGACCGGCCTTCGGTTTCCTTCCGGTGGGGCTGGGGCGATGGGTCTACGGCCTCGTGGAGGCCTTCGCCGCCGTGCCGGCGCACACCAGACCCAGAATCACGGCCAGTGCACCGATGATGATGTTGTTCCACACGACGCCGGCGTCCGGGCTTTCGCCG
This sequence comes from Streptomyces caelestis, assembly GCF_014205255.1. GTDB lineage: Bacteria > Actinomycetota > Actinomycetes > Streptomycetales > Streptomycetaceae > Streptomyces > Streptomyces caelestis. The sequence goes on from NZ_JACHNE010000001.1 coordinate 8,545,722, forward strand.
ACGACCCACGGCGAGATGATCATCCACACCCCGAGTGCGCACATGGCCCAGCTCAGGCCGTACATACGCTCCGGAGCGCGAGTGAACCCGAGCGCCAGCAGGCCGATCGCGATGCCCATGATCAGGTTGTGTGTCACGAGCGGCGGCTGGCTGGTCGTGTAGTGGACTATCCACGGAGAGGCCGCGCAGTACAGACCGAGCAGGAACACCGGTCCGTCCACGAGCGCCACATCGCGGCCACCGAGCACGCGGGCGTACCGATCCCGCATCTCGGAGGCATCAGGGTGGCTGGTGATGTCACCTCTGGTGGGCGAGACGTTGGCCATGACTCGTCTCCTTCGTCTTGCAGGGCGACCGCGTCCGGTGGGGTGTGCGGTAAGCGCCGCGTGAGTTCATTCTGCTCTTATTTTTCCTTTATGTGTAGAGGTTGGTAGAGATATGAACTTCTACCGGGTGGTACATGTCCGGGGGGATCGGGGGCAACCGGATGGGTACGACAGTGACCGATCGACGTCGTCGGGAGGCGGCGCGGGACAAGGGAGGGCAGCGGACGTGTCTGCGGCCATCGACGCGAAGGTGTTGGAGCGGTTCCCGGCGGGATCTCCGCGCGGATCATGGCCGGCGGAGGAGTACGCGGCACGCCGCCGTGCCGAGGGCGAGCCGGCCACCGTCGTGATGGACCTGGAGTCGGACGCCTTCCTCGTGGTGGTTCCGTCGGACGACGACTGAAAGGCCTCGACGGCCCAAGGGCCATGACGGCTGAAGGACCTTGAACGGCTGAAGGCTCTTGACGACTGAATTCCGGGGTTCTGAAGTCCAAGGTCCCGAAATCCATGGTCCGGGATGCGAGATGAGCCGCGTTTTCCTTGACGGTCCTCCTCTCCCGCTGCCACGATCCATGGCATGACCATGCGACTGGACCTCACGCGGCGACGCCACGTCGACCTCGCACGCGTCTCCAGCGCTTCCTGTCGCGCCGCAGCCTGAGTCTCCCGGCTCGCCGCTTCTCCCCACCGCCGTATTCGCCGTCGGCCGAACACCGTCGCGCCGACGGCACGTCCTACGCGGTGCATTTCCCTCACGCCTGAATTCGGCGCTCAGTCACGCCCGTTGAACGCGGCGTCCCCGAATTTCGGCGCTGCCCTGCGCAGTCGCGCCCTCTCCCGGAAAGAGACCCCATGGCCACCGTCCTGTCCGTCTCCGGCAGCCCCTCCGCCTCCTCCCGCACCAGCCGACTGCTGCGCCACCTGGACGAGCGGCTGGCCGCACAGGGCCATGACGTGATCCCGCTCGACGTCCGCACCATCCCCGCCGAGGCCCTGCTCGGCGCGGACTTCCGGCACCCCACGATCGTCGAGGCCACCGACCTGTTCGCACGCGCCGACGGCGTCGTCGTCGGCACCCCCGTCTACAAGGCGTCCTACTCCGGTGTCCTCAAGGCGCTGCTGGACCTGCTCCCGCAGTACGCGCTCACCGGCAAGACCGTGCTGCCGCTCGCCACCGGCGGCAGCATCGCCCATGTCCTGGCCATCGACTACGCCCTGCGCCCGGTGCTCACCGCCATGGGCGCGGCCCACATAGTGCAGGGCTGGTTCACCCTCGACCAGGACCTCATCGCGCACGACGACGGGTCCCTGACCGTCGCGCCGGCCGCCGCCGAGGCACTCACCCAGGTGGTCGACCAGTTCTCCGCCGCGCTCGGCCGCACCCCGCTGCTGGCCGTGGCGGGCTGACCCCACCAGCCGTCGCGCCGACGGACGTTCCACACCGATCGGAGATCCCCGTGTCCCTCACCTTCCACTGGTTCCTGCCCACCAACGGCGACAGCCGCCATGTCGTCGGCGGCGGCCACGGCACCCCGGCCACCGTGTCCGGCCGGGACCGGCCGCCGACGGTCGCCTACCTGAGCCAGATCGCCCGCGCCGCCGAGGAGGTGGGCTTCGCCGGGGCCCTCACACCCACCGGCGCCTGGTGCGAGGACGCGTGGCTCACCACCGCGATGGTCAGCCAGCACACCGAACGCCTGAAGTTCCTCGTCGCCTTCCGGCCCGGGCTGATCTCGCCCACCCTCGCCGCGCAGATGGCCTCCACCTTCCAGCGGCAGACCGGCGGACGGTTGCTGCTCAACGTCGTCACCGGTGGCGAGAACCAGGAACAGCGTGCCTTCGGCGACTTCCTCGACAAGGACAGCCGGTACCGCCGGACCGGCGAATTCCTGACCGTGGTAAGGGAGTTGTGGCAGGGCGGGACCGTCGACCTGAACGGTGAGCACCTCCGGGTGCAGGACGCGACGCTCGCCCGCCTGCCCGATCCCGTTCCCCAGGTGTACTTCGGCGGCTCCTCGCCCATCGCCGCCGAGATCGCCGCCCGGCACGCCGACGTCTACCTCACATGGGGCGAGCCGCCCGCCCAGGTCGCCGAGAAGCTCGACCGGATCCGCTCGCCGGCCGCCGCCGAGGGCCGTACCCTCCGCTTCGGCATCCGGCTGCACGTCATCACCCGCGACACCGCCGAGCAGGCCTGGGCCGAGGCGGACCGGCTGCTGGACGGATTCGACCCGCAGGCCGTGGCGTCGGTGCAGGCCGGGCTCGCCCGCAGCGAGTCCGAGGGCCAGCGGCGCATGCTCGCCCTGCACGGCGGCCGGCGCGACCACCTGGAGATCCACCCCAACCTGTGGGCCGGCATCGGCCTGGTGCGCGGTGGCGCGGGCACCGCCCTGGTCGGCAGCCACGACGAGGTCGCCGAGCGGATCAAGGAGTACCACGCCCTCGGTATCGAGGAGTTCATCCTCTCCGGCTACCCCCACCTGGAGGAGGCGTACTGGTTCGGCGAGGGCGTGCTGCCGCGCCTCGCCGCACAGGGCCTGTGGCAGCACCCCGCGAACAAGGGCGCCGCACCCACGACGCCGGCCGGACCCGCCGTGCTCTCGCCGTTCGCGAGCTAGGACGACCTCGGCCCCGGCCCCAACGATCAACCCGTAACCCAGCGTTGGGCGTCATCCACACCGAGGGGCAAGCCGTGCCCCTCGGTGAACGGGAGGCGCACACCCATGAAGCAGCGGGCTTCACGCACCGTCTCATTCGGCCTGGCCGTGGCGTTAGCCGCCGGAACGGCGGCACTCGCCCCGTCCGCACACGCGGCACAGTCGCAGCGCGACCACGAGGCGACCCGCACCGCACTGCGTGATCTGGTCGACAAGGGCGGACTGCCCGGAGTGGCCGCCAAGGGCCTTGACGGCAAGGGGAGTTGGTTCGCGGCGGTCGGTCACGCCGACACCGGCACGGGCCGCGAGCGTTCCCCCGGCGACCACTTCCGCGGGGCCAGCGTCACCAAGACGTTCGTCGCGACCGTCCTGCTCCAGCTGGAGGCCGAAGGCAGACTGAGCCTGGACGACACGGTCGAGCGATGGCTGCCGGGCCTGGTGCAGGGCAACGGCTACGACGGCGACAAGATCACTGTGCGGCAGCTCCTCAACCACACCAGCGGCATCGCCAACCACACCGACGACCCCGCGTTCGTCCACGACGCCGCCGGTCCCGGCTTTCCGGAGCACCGGTACGACACGCACAGGCCCGAGGACCTCGTGGCGATCGCCCTGAAGTACCCGCCGCTGCCCGACCCGGAGACGACGCCGGTGTACTCGAACACCAACTTCGTCATCGCCGGGATGGTCGTCGAGAAGGCGACGGGCCGCTCGTACGCGCAGGAGATCACCCGCCGTGTCATCCGGCCGCTGAAGCTGCGCGGCACGTCGTTCCCCGGCACCTCACCCCACATGCCGAAACCCCACCCCGTCGGCTACTCCCGGCTGCACCAGGACGCCCCGGACGCCCCGATCCATGACGCCACCGAACAGAACATGACCTGGCTGGGCGCGGCCGGCGACGTCATCTCCACCAGCGGCGATCTCAACCGCTTCCAACGGGCCCTGCTCGAGGGTGAGTTGCTCCCCCCGAAGCAGATGAAGGAGATGCTCGACGAGGTCCCGGCGGGGGGTGGGCTCGGGTACGGGCTCGGAGTCGAGTTCGCGCAGCTGTCCTGCGGCGTGAAGGTCGTGGGCAAGAGCGGCCGTACGAACGGCTCCCTGTCCGCGATGGTCGGCACACAGGATGGGAAGCACCAGCTGACGTTCAATATCAACGGTGACTGGCTTCCCGACCCGTCGCTCTACGTCAACGTGATCGAAGCGGAGTTCTGCGGCAAGGTCCCGTCCCGCACGGACAAACCGTCGGCGCTGCCGCAGCTCGGCTAACCGGACGCCAGCGTGCCGAGGTGCGTCCGGCGTGCTTCGGCCGTCTGGCCCTGCACCAGCAGGAACATCCCCTCGCGTGCGAGGCGCTGCGCCCGGCTGTCCAGGGCCATGGAGCGGCCGCCCCCGGCCACGATCGCCGCGGTCGTGGCCGCCCGCAGCACGTCGTACGCCCGTACCTTCAAGGCCAGCCGTTCCGGGACGCGTTCGTGCGGGACGGGATGGTCGGCCAGGGCGTAGGCCTCCCGTCGGACCTCGTCGAGCCGGGCCCGCAGCGACCGGGCCGGCTCCTGGCCGTCCGGGGCGTCCGCCACCAGGTCCAGCGCCGCGCCCGCCACCCCGAACACGGCCGGACTGGTGTTGGCGGCTCTGGGCAGATCGACCAGGGCGAACCGCTCCTGCGGGGTGCGCAGGACGACGGCGTCCTCCGGCACCCACAGGCCGTCCAGCCCCAGGGAGACCGTACGGGCGGCGGTGAGGGCCGCGAGCCGCATCGGGGCCGACGCACGCATCCCTGGCTGTTCGCGGGCCTCGGCGACGACGAACACCACCTCGGCCGCGTCCGTCACACCCGCCAGCAGCATCACGTCGTTCAGACCCCAGCCCGTGTACCAGGGCACCGTGCCGTCGAAGCGCCAGCCGCCCCGCTCGGGCACGGCCCGCACGGGCACGCGGGGGAAGGCGCGGACGTGCGCGAACGCGATGCCGGCCAGCGACTCGCCGGTCGCCAGCGGGCGCAGCAGCTTCTCCCGGACCGGCGAGTCGTATGTGGCGAGCAGCTTCACCGGGGTGTGGTGCTGTGTCTGCACGAACCATGTGGAGCAGCACGCACCGGACAGGATCTCCGCGACGTCCCGCGCCACGGCGACGGGCGCGTCCGCCCCGCCGTACTCCTTCGGCGCGCCCAGCCCGAGCAGCCCCGACCGCCTCACCGCCTCGATGTGGCTCGCCGGCATCCCCTCCTGGTCGACGCGCTCGGCGTGCGGGACGAGGAGATCGTGTGCCAGTCGCCGTGCGCGGGTGACGAGGGGATGGGGCGGGGAGGCGGGGGATGTGGTGCTCATGGGAGGAATTCTCGCGGTCGCGCGGCGCAGGGGGTCGCCCCCCGGGGCGTGTCGTTCGCCCGGCCTCGTCAGGGACGCGCGCCGCGCAGGTCCAGCTCCGTGAGCACGTCGAAGTCGAGTCCGTCGGCGCGGGCGAGGTAGATGCGCTGGCGCACATGGCTGTCCCGCAGGCGCAGCAGTCCGCGCGGACCCTCGTACGACACCGCGCCCGCCGCCGCCCCGATCGCCGACACGTCCAGCGTCCCGGCCCGCTTCAGCAGCGCGGCCAGCAACAGCACGCCCTCGTAGCAGGACTCGCCGAAGCTGCCGAGGGCGGGTGCCTCGACGCCGTAGCGGGCCGCGTACTGCCCGTGGAAGTCGAGGGTGTCCCGGTTGGCCAGCGAGGCGAAGAACCCGGCCGTGCTGTAGAGGTCCTCGGTGGCCGCCGGGCCGCTCGCCATCAGCATGTTCTCGTCCATCAGCGTGCTCAGCCGCAGACAGCGCGCGTGCAGGCCGTGCGCCGCGAACGCCCGGTTGAAGCGCACCGCGTCGCTGCCGACGAGCAGCATGAGCACCCCGTCGGCGTCGGAGCGCTCGATGCGGCGCAGTACCGGCTCGAAGTCGTGGGTGCCGAGCGGGAGATAGACCTCGCCGGCGACGGACCCGCCGGACGCGTGCGCGTACCCGCGGGCCGCCCGTGCCGTACGCCGCGGCCACACATAGTCGTTGCCGACGACGAACCATCGCCGCACCCCGCGCTCGTGCGCCAGCAGGTCCATCGCGGGCCGCAGTTGGTCGCGTGGTGTCTCGCTCGTCAGGAACACGCCCGCCGTGTCCTCGCCGCCCTCGTACAGCGCGGTGTACACGTACGGGACGCGGTGCGCGATCCGCGGCGCCAGCGCCTGGCGCACCGAGGAGATGTGCCAGCCGGTGACGCCCTGCACGACGCCCAGGTCCACCAGTGCCTCGACGTGGCCGGCGACCTCGCCGGGCGGGCCCGAGCCGTCTACCGGCACCAGCCGCAGCTCCCTGCCGAGCACGCCGCCGTCCCGGTTGACCTCCTCGACGGCCAGCCGTGCGCACAGCTCGCAGGCGGGCCCGAAGATTCCGGCCGGCCCCTGCAAGGGGAAGACGAGCGCCACGCCGAGCACGGAGTCGTCGGCCGTGAACCACTCGGGCGCGGGGAGGTCGTACCGGAACATGGCGTCATGATTCCGGCTCGGCCGGACGAACTCCAGCGCGTCTCCTAGGATGGACGCACCCCTTGAACCAGGAGCAGGATGCCCAGCCCGACCCCGCACCGACCGGACGACCTGGTGCAACTGCTGACGCGGGCCGAGCGGCTGGCGGCGTTGCGGTTGCAGGCCGTGCTGGAGGGCGAGGGCTGCTCGCTCGACGCGTGGCGGGTGCTGGCGCTGCTGGCCGACGGCGAGGGGCACCACATGACGGCGCTCGCGCAGGCCGCCTTTCTGCCGCCTCCGACGCTGACCAAGCTGGTCGACCAGCTCGTCGACCGGAACCTCGTGCACCGCCGGGTCGACCCGTTCGACCGCCGCCGCGTCCTCGCTCACCTGACCCCCCGCGGCCAGGAGTACTGGCAGCGGCTCGACCACGCGGTGCGCGCCGGCTGGCCCGCGCTCGGCGAGGGCGACGACGAACTGCTGCGGTCCCTGCTGGACCGGCTGGCCGCGACGCTGGCGGAGCCGGCACGCCCCTGAGCCCCGGGCACCCCGGCGTAGGGATGACTGGTCTACACCCTTGACTGGTACAGACCAAAGCGGTTGAGTGTGCCTCCGACCACTCCCCACCACGGCCGCGCCCACGCCGTGACCGGCCCTCCGGTGCGTGCGGCGCGGGCTCTGCTCCGCCCTGCCCTCGGCGGGTGCGGCCGTGCCCCGCAAAGGAGTTGATCCGTGTCGAGACGCCGTGTCTCCGCCGTCCTGGCCGCCCTCGCCCTCGCGGGCACCGTGCCGGTCCTCCTGCCGGCCACCAGCGCCTCCGCCGCCGCGTGCTCCAGCTACCCCGACTGGGTGGCCGGGAAGGCGTACGCCGCCGGTGACATCGTCCGCTACACCGACGGCAAGGCGTACATCGCCGAGCACGCCAACCCGGGATACGACCCGACCATCAGCACCTGGTACTGGGAGCCGTACGCTTGCGACAGCGGCCCGGGCACGCCCAACGCGCGCTTCGTCGTCACCGAGGCGCAGTTCAACCAGATGTTCCCGAACAGGAATCCGTTCTACACCTACGGCGGTCTCACCGCCGCCCTGAGCGCCTACCCCGGTTTCGCCAACACCGGCAGCGACACCGTGAAGAAGCAGGAGGCCGCCGCCTTCCTCGCCAACGTCAGCCACGAGACCGGCGGCCTGGTGCACGTGGTGGAGCAGAACACCGCCAACTACCCGCACTACTGCGACTGGAGCCGGCCCTACGGCTGTCCGGCCGGCCAGGCCGCCTACTACGGCCGCGGCCCGATCCAGCTCAGCTGGAACTTCAACTACAAGGCCGCGGGCGACGCGCTCGGCATCGACCTGCTGAACAACCCCTGGCTGGTGCAGAACGACGCGGCCGTCGCCTGGAAGACGGCCCTGTGGTACTGGAACACCCAGACCGGCCCCGGCACCATGACCCCGCACAACGCCATGGTCAGCGGCGCCGGCTTCGGCCAGACCATCCGCAGCATCAACGGCTCCCTGGAGTGCGACGGCCAGAACCCGGCGCAGGTGCAGAGCCGTGTGAACAACTACCAGCGGTTCACGGAGATCCTCGGGACGTCCCCCGGCGGAAATCTCTACTGCTGACGGCGAGTCGTGTGTGAGACTCCGCCGATGAGCTCACAGACGATCACCGCGGACACCGCGGGCACCTGGAAACTCGGCGACCTGCCCGTCCACCGCCTCGGCTTCGGCGCGATGCGGCTGACGGGCAGCGCCGCCTTCCATCTCGGAACTCCGAGCGACCGCGACCGGTCGATCGCCGTCCTGCGCAAGGCGATCGACCTCGGCGTGAACCACATCGACACGGCAGCCTTCTACTTCTCGTCGCTGCGCTCCGCCAACGAACTCATCAACAGCGCGCTGGCGCCGTACCCCGACGACCTGGTCATCGTCACCAAGGTGGGCCCGTACCGGGCCTGGTCGGGGGAGTGGGGCACCTCGGCCCGCCCCGAGGACCTGCGCGCCCACGTCGAGGAGAACCTGCGCCAACTCGGCCGTGACCACCTGGACGTGGTCAACCTGCGCCGGATGCCGAAGTACGACTCGATCGCCGAGCACTTCGGCGCCCTCGCGGAACTGCGCGAGGCGGGCCTGATACGCCACCTGGGGATCTCCAACGTCGAGCCCCGCCACCTCGCCGAGGCGCAGGCCATCGCGCCCGTGGTCTGTGTGCAGAACCGGTACGCCCTCGACCTCCCCGACCCGGCCACCGACGAACTGCTGCGGATCTGCGGCGAACAGGGCATCGCGTTCGTGCCGTTCTACGCCGTCGCCGGCGAGGCCGGGGAGGGCGGCGCCACCACCGCCCACGACGAGGAGGTGCGCGCCGTGGCCCGGGCCCACGGCGCGAGCCCCACGCAGATCCGCATCGCCTGGACCCTGCACCAGGGCCCCCACGTACTCGCCATCCCCGGCACCGGCAACCCCGACCACCTCGTGGAGAACGTGGCGGCGGGCGCGATCCGCCTCACGTCGGAGGAACTGGACCGGCTGAACGCGCCACGCCGAAAGGACGGTTGACCGGTCAGACCACCCAGACCCCGTCCCGCATGAGGTGCCGGCGCGGCAGCTCGTGCTCCTCGCACCACGCCTGCACCGCGCGCGGCAGCACCCGGAAGAACGCGTACGACGCGTGGTCCCCGCGCGGGTCCCAGCCGGTCTTCGCACGGAACGCCTCGGCCGCCGCCGGCGGCACCCCGGGGCTCGCGTAGGTCTCCACCTCACCGTCGACGAGCACGACGTCCCGGGTGTCCCCGAAGGCCAGCCGGGCGCGTCGGCCGTCCCGCAGATTGCGGCCCGTGGGGTTGGTCAGCCGTGTGCACAGCCACACGGCCTCGTCGTGCCACACGAACCAGAGCGGGACCAGGCACGGCACGCCTTCGGCGTCCGCCGTGGCGACCCAGATGTCGATCTCCCGCTCCAGGCGGTCCAGGAGGTCCGCCTTTCGCTGCTCGGGGGTGCGAGGTGGCTCAGTGATCTTCATGCCGGCACGCTAGCGGGTGGTCCGGCGGATCGCCTCGGGCTGTGGGCGTAGGCCGAGACCTAGGGCCTGTCAGCAAAGCCATGCCGCACCGTGCGCAGGGCCAAGTGGCTCCGCCGCATGACCCCTCCGCACCGCACGCCCATCGCACGCACCGAGCGCCGCTCCTTCTCCTGCGGAGATCCGTCAGAAGGGCCCTGTACTGCAACGGTGCTTGCCGTGACTGCTGGGACTGGTCGCTCCGCTGGAGCGCACGTGGAGTTCACGACCTGTCCTCCGTCCTGCCGTGGCAGGAGGGGAAGCGCCGGTCCTGCGGCGACGGCGCCCACGGCCGACGCATCTACGATCGGGCCCGCGTCGAGGTCCACCCCCCGGCACCGACCGGCCGCCGGCACTGGGTATTCACCCGCCGCAGCGTCAGCCGGCCGGATGAGATCTCGTACTGCGTCGCCTCCTGCCCCGTCGACACGTCCGGCTGCGCTGCTTTCGCGCCCCGGGAGCTCACATTTCACTGCGGGGCTTCGCGGCGCAGTTGCCGACCGCGCCGGCGCATTCCGGTGGGGGCATCGCCGACGGGGATGCCAGGCACCGCCAGTTCGAGCGGGCCATACAGACCACGGTGGCCCTGGACGGCGACGGCATGGACATCGCTCGGGTCCATCACCTGGCTGCGGATTTCCTCGCCGCGCGCAGACCGCGGCCTCCCCGTCTCCCCGCAGGCCATGGACGTGACCCAGCCGGTGGTCAGCGAGCCGGGCACCAGCGCCCGCGAGTACGCACTTCGGCCCGGTGCTGCTGCCGCGTACCGCGCCAGGCCGTAGGTGCCCCCCTGAAGTGGCGGCAGCGGCGTGACACCGATGGCCTGCAAGAGTTCGCGCCGCCTGTGAGAGATCGAGGTGATGGGCGGAGGCTGGGGGGTACCTGCGGCTGGGTACGAGGCACGCACTACCCGGGAGGTAGCCATGGGCAAGCTGGGAGATATGGCGAACAAGGCCAAGGAGCTGGCGAAGGGGCACCCGGACCAGGCCGACAAGGGTGTTGCGGGCGCCGAGCGGGTGGCCGATGAGCGTACGGGCAACAAGTACGACGCCCAGACCGACAAGGCCGCCGACGCGGTGCGCCGCTCCTACGGAAGCGGCGGTACGACGGAGCGCTGACCCTCACGCCAGAGACACGGCCCCCGGTGCCACGCGCCGGGGGCCGGTGGTGCGTCAGGCTCGCCTGCCGCCGCCCACTCCAGTGCCAGACGGCAAGTTGCCGGAGTAGCTCTCTCCGGAAGAGGTCCTGGCTCAACACCGCCGCGTCCGCGCTGCGGATGGCGTACAGGTCACCTTCCTCGCTGTGCACCGTTGACGTCTGCACCAGGCCCTGGTCCGGCGGCAGAGATTCGATGACCTTCTCAACTCGCGCTGGAGAGGAGGGCGGCACGCATCTGACTCCACACGAGCAGGGCGCCACCGCCCTGTCCAGGTCAACTCCCACTTCCGCTTCGCCGACTCCACCCGGCCGTCGCCGAAGCGCAGAAGCGTGCCGGGTCCGATCCCATAACGCTGCACACGTGAAGAGGCGTCTGACGAGTCCGCCCCGTGAAGCCGCAGAGCCGGGGCTCGCGACTTTGGACGCCGATACGGTGCTGTCCGGCAGTGATCGCCTCGGACAGGGGCTTCATCAGCCTGATGGCACGCTGCGGACGCTGTCGCCCGCGTCGAGGTCGCGGCGCACGTGGATGTCGCTGTGCACTGGGACACGATGCGTCAATACCACTTCAAATCGATACGGCCGTCAACAGCTGCTACGAGCCCCACGACCCCCAGGCGGAATGCGCCGTCTTCATCACGCCCGAGATCAGGGTGCACCCTTACACCGCGGCCGAGAAGTCCAAGGTCCTGAAGGCCACCCTCATGTCCACCTCGGGCGGAGTGGCGGTGCTCTCCGCCGCCGCCCCGGACAAGACAGCCACGGTCGCGCTCGCACCGGACGAGGAGGCCGACAAGACATGGACGTCCGTCGGCTGGCCCACCAGGCCCACGGCAACGGCGGTGCCGGCCAGCATGCAGGGCCGTTATGACCGCCAAGGCGCGGTCTCGGTCCAGGACATCGACAAGTTGCGAAATCAACTGGGTTCCGGGATGCCCGGCTCGGTGTTCGTCGACGATCGCGGCGCCGTGACCGGCATGCTGAGCCCCACCGGCCGCGGGGTGCACATCTTGCCGCCCGCCCAGATCACCGCGGCGCTCGACAAGAGCGGTGTACAGGCCGAGCGCGGCCCAGGAGACTCCAGCCTGGCCAACGGACTGGCGCTGTACGCCAAACACGAGTACCGAAACGCCGCGCCATGGTTGCACAGCGCCGCTGACGACACCGGGCAGGGGGCGATGGCCGTCCAGTACCACAAGGCCGCGCACGACAGCACGGGCAAGCCCAACGACATGAGCGACGAGGCCGACGCGCACACCGGCCACTCTGCTAGGCCCTCAGGGTGCCGAGGTACTGCGCCCGCCCCTCTCCGAGCGACCAGTCGGCCGGTCCGTTCTCCGTCAGGACGACGAACACGTTCCTCGGCTCGGTGCCCGCGTAGGCCTGCGCCAGCTCGGCGATCCTCCGGTACAGCGCCTGCTTCCGCGCGGGCGGGCGACCGGAGCGCAGCGTGATCGCCACATAGGCGATGCTGTCGTCGCGGTGTACGCCGAGGTAGTCGTCGTACCGGAGGGTGCTGGTCGCGCCGTCGTGGTCGACCAGAACCTGGAACCGGTCGTCGGGCGGGATGCCGATCGTTTCGACGAGGGCATCGTGGACGGCGCGGCCGAGAGCGGCGAGTCGCTCGGGGCCGGCCCGGAGCGTGTCTATGCGGACGAAGGGCATGGGCGTCTCCTCGGAGCCGTAGGGGCGTCGAACATGATCGTACATACTAGTAGGTACAGAGATTCCCGGGCATGCTTGCATCCCGTAGGTGTTACGTATAACCTCTGCCGTCAATCCCACGCTCCGAAAGGTCCTGATGCGACGTATCGCCCTGGTCACCCTCGTCGTCGACGACTACGACGAGGCGATCCGCTTCTACACCGAGGCTCTCGGGTTCCGGCTCGCCGAGGACGCTCCCCGGCCCGACGGGTCGCGCTGGGTCGTCGTCGAACCCGGGGGTCCGGCAACGGGCAGCGGTCTGCTGCTCGCCCGCGCCAAGGGGGAGGCGCAGGCCGCGCGGGTCGGGGACCAGAGCGGCGGGCGGGTCGGGTTCTTCCTGCACACCGACGACTTCGCCCGGGACCACGCCCGCATGGCCGCCGCGGGCGTCATATTCCTGGAGGAGCCGCGGCACGAGCCGTACGGGACCGTCGCCGTCTTCCAGGACCTGTACGGCAACCGCTGGGACCTGCTCCAGCCCATCACCGACTGAACGCACCTACTGAGAACGCACCTGCCGAGGAACCACGCACATGACCGCGCCCCGCATCGACACCGACACCCTCCGCCGGCTGCCCAAGGCCGTGCTGCACGACCACCTCGACGGCGGCCTGCGCCCCGCCACCGTGGTGGAGCTCGCGGACACGGTCGGCCACACCCTGCCCACCACCGACCCCGCCGAACTCGCCGCCTGGTACTACGAGGCCGCCAACTCCGGCGACCTGGTGCGCTACATAGCCACCTTCGAGCACACCCTCGCCGTCATGCAGAGCCGCGAGGGCCTGCTGCGCACCGCCGAGGAGTACGTGCTCGACCTCGCCGCGGACGGTGTCGTCTACGGCGAGGTGCGCTACGCCCCGGAGCTGATGGTGAAGGGCGGGCTGACCCTGCCCGAGGTCGTCGAGGCCGTACAGGAGGGACTCGCGGCCGGCATGGCCAAGGCGGCGGCCGCGGGGACGCCCGTGCGCGTCGGGACGCTGCTGTGCGGGATGCGGATGTTCGACCGCAGCCGGGAGATCGCCGACCTGGTCGTGGCGTTCCGGGACGCCGGTGTCGTCGGCTTCGACATCGCCGGCGCCGAGGACGGCTTCCCGCCCGCCGACCACCTCGCGGCCTTCGAGCACCTGCGCCGCGAGAACGTGCCGTTCACCATCCACGCCGGGGAAGCCCACGGCCTGCCCAGCATCCACCAGGCCCTTCAGGTCTGCGGCGCCCAGCGCATCGGGCACGGCGTGCGCATCACCGACGACATCCCCGACCTCGAGGCGGGCAAGCTCGGCCGTCTCGCGGGCTGGGTGCGCGACCGGCGTGTCGCTCTGGAGATGTGCCCGACCTCCAACCTCCAGACCGGCGCCGCGACGTCCATCGCCGAGCACCCGATCACCGCGCTGAAGGACCTCGGCTTCCGCGTCACCCTGAACACCGACAACCGGCTGGTGTCGGGCACCACGATGACCCGCGAGATGTCCCTGCTGGTCGAGCAGGCGGGCTGGACCGCCGCGGACCTGCGCACGGTCACGGTGAACGCCCTGAAGAGCGCGTTCCTCCCGTTCGACGAGCGGAACGCGCTCATCCGGGACGTGGTCCTGCCCGGCTACGAGATCGCGCTCTGAAGCAGCCCCCGGAGGTAGGCGGCCTGTCCGACGTGCTGGAGATCGTCGGACAGGACGCTGACCAGCCGGACCCCCAGGGTGACCGGCGGGTCCCAGTGTTCGTCGACGACGCGTTCAAGATCCTTGGCCGTCAGCCCGCGCAGAGCGTCGAGGGTCTGCGCGTGCACCGCGTCGTAGTAGCCGGTCAGCATCTCGCCGGAGTCGACCCGGACCTTGGCGACCTTGGCGGGGCTGTGGCCGTAGCCCGTGTCGTGGCGGGGCAGACCGAGGCCGAAGCGTTTCTCCCAGTCCTGGGACAGCCACACCTGGTCGAGGCCGAAGGCGTCGGCGACGTGGTCGTCCTGGACGCGGGTGAGGTGCCAGACCAGCCACGCGATGGAATTGGTGTCGGGGGTGGGGCGGGCGCCCAGTTCGTCGGGCCCGAGGCCCTCGACGGTGGCGTGGACTTCTTCCTGGATGCGGTTGTAGCCGTCGATGAGGATGTCCTTCGCATACATGGCTCCACCATCGCGCATCACCGCGTCTCGTGCGCCCTGGTTCATCGTGCGCCCCGGTTCACGCGCCGGCGGCGCCGGTGGTCTCCGTGCCAGTGACCTCCAGTGACGCGCCCGTGGTCGCCGGTGACGTGCCCGTGGTCCCCGGTGACGCGCCCGTCGCCTCCAGCAACGCCATCAGCGCCCGCGCTGCCGGGCTCGTGGCCTGCCGGGGCGGCAGCAGGGCCACCGTCTCGTAGACCGCCTCGCCGGTGCCCTTCACCGGCAGGGCGGTCAGGGAGGCGCGCTTGTGGGCGAAGTGCCGTGGCACGACGGCGACGCCGAGGTTCTCGTCGACCAGGTCGAGCAGGGTGTGCACGTCGTTCACCTCCAGGGCCACGGTCCGCCGTACGCCCGCGGCGGCGAACACCGTGTCGGTGGTGCGGCGCGGACCCCAGTCGGGGTGGAAGTCGACGAACACCTCCCCGCCCAGCTCCTCCGGCGTGACGGCCGCCCCGGCGGCGGCCAGCCGGTGGCTGGAGTGGCACAGCAGTGTCATGGGCTCGCTGGTCAGCGGCACCGACCGCAGCTGGTCGCTGTCCGCCTGCGTCCGTACGGCGAACGCCAGGTCGAGCCGCCCGGCCGCGACCTCCTCCGCGAGCGCCCCCGACCCGGCCTGCCGCAGACAGATCTCCACGTCCGGATGCTGATGCCGGAAGGTGGCGAGCAGCCCCGCGACATGCACCCCGGCGATGCACTGCTCACTGCCGAGTGCGAGCATGCCGCGCAGGACCCCCTGCACCGCCGCCACCGCCTCGTGGGCGGCCCGCACCTGCGCCAGGATCCGCTCCGCCTCACCGAGCAGCGCCCGGCCGGCCGGGGTGAGCGTCACCCGGCGGGTCGTGCGCACGAACAGCGGCGTCTGGAGCTCCCGCTCCAGCGCCCGGATCGAGGCCGACAGGCCCGACTGGGACACCAGGAGCCGCTCCGCCGCCCGGGTGAAGTGCTGGTCCTCGGCGACCGCGACGAAGTGCTGCAAGTGGCGCAGTTCCATGACTGAGAAGCGTAGCCGCTGAATTCCATCGGATTCTTCTGTTGGACGCATGGGAGCAGGTCACGCCAGAGTGGACCCCGGTTGTTTCCCGACCGTGCCAACCCCTCTGGAGTCGCGTTGTACACCGCACACCCCGACCGCTACGCGGACATGCCCTACCGGCGCACCGGACGCAGCGGCCTGAAGCTCCCCGCGCTCTCGCTCGGCCTGTGGCACAACTTCGGCCCGGACCGGCCGGTCGAGACGCAGCGCGCCATCCTGCGCCGCGCCTTCGACCTCGGCGTCACCCACTTCGACCTCGCCAACAACTACGGCCCGCCGCCCGGCGCCGCCGAGTCCGCGCTGGGCGAGTTCCTGAGGTCGGACTTCGCGGCCTACCGCGACGAGCTGGTCATCTCCACCAAGGCCGGCTATCTGATGTGGCCGGGCCCGTACGGCGAGTGGGGCTCGCGTAAGTACGTGCTGTCCTCGCTGGACCAGAGCCTGAAGCGGATGGGCCTGGACTACGTCGACATCTTCTACTCCCATCGCCCCGACCCGGAGACTCCGCTGGAGGAGACGATGGGGGCCCTGCACTCGGCGGTGCAGCAGGGCAAGGCGCTGTACGTCGGCATCTCCAACTACTCCGCGGAGCAGACCCGCGAGGCCGCCCGCATCCTGGGCGAGCTGGGCACCCCGCTCCTCATTCACCAGCCGCGCTACTCGATGCTCGACCGCCGCCCCGAGGACGAGGGCCTGCTGGACGCCCTCGACGAGCTCCAGGTCGGCTCCATCGTCTTCTCCCCGCTGGAGCAGGGCCTGCTCTCCGCCCGCTACCTCGACGGCATCCCGGAGGGCTCCCGGGCCGCGAGCGACAGCCCGTTCCTGAACTCCGACGCGGTCACCGAGGAGCTGGTGGGCCGGCTGCGCGACCTGAACGACATCGCCAAGTCGCGCGGCCAGACCCTGGCCCAGATGGCGCTGGCCTGGGTGCTGCGCGGCGGCCGGGTCACCTCCGCGCTGGTCGGCGCGAGCAGCCCGCAGCAGCTGGAGGACAGCGTCGGAGCCATCGGGAACCTGGACTTCGACGCGGACGAGCTGGCCCGTATCGACGCGATCGTCAAGCAGTAACCGCCGCGGCCTTCCCGGGGGCGGCCACCGCCCCCGGGAAGGCTCTAGAAGGCTGATGAAGATCTTGGGTTTTGGCCCTGCCGCGTCAGCGGCAGGGCCAGACTCGTCATGTGGCGATGGGTGAGTGGGTCGGCGAGATGGTCGGGCCGGACGTGTGGGAGACCTGCCGGGAAGTGATCCCGCAGGGGAGTGTGTTCGCGTTCCTGGCCGAGCATCGTGGCGAGCTGTTCCCGGCTGAGATGTTCACGGACATGTACCCGTCGGCGAACGGACGGCCGAGCATGCCGCCGCAGATCCTGGCCGCCGCGGTCACCTTGCAGGCCCTGCACGGGCTGTCGGATTTCGAGACGGTCCAGGAACTGCGGTGCGACCTGCGGTGGAAGGCCGGATGCGGGCTGGGCCTTCACGACATGGCGTTCGACCCGTCGCTGCTGGCCTACTTCCGCCGTCGGCTGGCCCGTTCCGCCCGTCCCAACCGGATCTTCGAGGCCGTGCGCGAGGTCGTGAAGGCCACCGGCGTACTCAAGGGCAAGCACCGCCGGGCACTGGACTCCACCGTGCTGGACGACGCGGTCGCCACCCAGGACACCGTCACCCAGATCATCGCCGCCGTCCGCGCGGTGATCCGCGAGGTCCCCGGCGCCGACGCGGTCGCCGCTGCCCAGTGCAGCGCGCACGACTACACCGACCCGGGCAAGCCCCGCATCGCCTGGAACGACGAGCAGGCCCGCGCCGAGCTGGTCGACGCGCTGGTCACAGATGCCCTGCGGCTGCTGGGCCACCTGCCCGATGAGCAACTCGGCGAAAGGGCGGCCAACGCGGTGGGCCTCCTGGCCCTGGTCGCCGGCCAGGACGTCGAGCCCGCCGAGGACTCCGACGGCCGGGATGGCCGCTGGCGCATCACCCGGGGCACCGCCCCTGGCCGGATGGTCTCCACCATCGATCCCGAAGCACGCCACGTCCACAAGACCCGCACTCACCAGCAGGACGGCTTCAAGGCCCACCTGGCCGTCGAGCCCGAGACCGGGTTATACACCGCCGTCGCTCTGCGGCCCGGCGCCGGGCCCGAGCACCACGAGGCCGCGGTCGGCCTGGAACTGCTTGCCGACGAGGACACCCCACTCGATGCCTTCGGCGACACCGCCTACTCCACCGGCGATGTCCGCCAGGCCCTCCACGAGGCCGGGCACCGGCTGTTCATCAAGCCCGCCCCGCTGCGGCCTGCCGTCCCCGGCGGCTTCACCCTCGACGACTTCGCCATCGACACCACAGCCGCTGTCGTGACCTGCCCGGCCGGACACACCGTGGCCCTGTCCGGCCCCGGCGGGCAGCACCACCAACGCAAAGCCATTTTCGGGAACTTATGCACCGGATGCCACCTGCGCGAGCAGTGCACCAAAGCCAGGGCCGGACGCATCCTGACCATCCGGCCCCATCACAACATCCAGACAGCAGCCCGCCACCAGGCCGCAACCGACCCCGGCTGGCAGGCCGACTACCGCCGCTGGCGGCCCCCGGTCGAACGCGCCGTCGCCTGGCTCGTCCACCACGGCAACCGGCGCCTGCGCTACCGCGGCACCATCAAGAACGACACCTGGCTCCACACCCGAGCCGCCGCACTCAACCTCCGCCGACTGATCAACCTCGGACTCACCCACACCAGTGGCACCTGGCACATCGCACCGGCCGGTACATGACCGGAGGGCTGTCCGGCCCGACGGCCGGACAGCCCTCACCAAGATCTTCATCAGCCTTCTAGGAGCCGATCCGCTCCTCCAGGCGTACCGTCACCGTGTCGCCCTCCTCCTTGCCGATGGCCTTGCGGACGTCGGCCTTCACGGGCAGCTTGTGCGTGCCGTCGCCCAGTGCCATGAACGAGCTGCGGAACGGGTGCCCGTCGATCGTCCCGCGGACCTTGACCAGGCCGCGGGTGCCGAAGAACTCGACGGACCGGGGCCAGACCAGATAGGTCCAGCCGCCCTCCGCGGGGCTCCTGCGCAGGACCGCGGTGAATTCCGTGTCCAGTTTTCCGGTCGTGGCCATGGTGTCCTCCGGTGTTCGGTCGCCTCTCACACACCAGACCCCCGGACACCGGGAAACTCATCGCCGCTCTCACGCCCCGGCGGACACCCGGTCCAGAAAGCCGAGCACGGCGCTGATCCGGCCCTGCTCGTCCAGCGTGATCACATCCGACCCCCGCCACGGGCGCCGAGCCGTCGCTCTCGCTCACCAGCTCCCACGAGAAACGCGCGATGGTGCCCCTCGACGGCGCCGGCGAGCCGGAACACCAGCCCCGGGAACCGCTCGCGGGCCGCCGCGATCAGCGCGGCGATCTGCTCATGGCCGCGGACGTCGGCCGGGGGGTCGGTGTGGCCGCCGTCCTCGGCCCAGGCGGCGGCGACCGCCTTCGTCCGTGCCGTCGGGTCCTCGGCGTTCCAGGCCTCGAAGGAGCGGGCGACGGCGTCCTCCTGACGGTGGGCGGGCGCGGACATGGGCGATCAGCCTCCGAAAGGTCGTCTCTGCCGGTCAGGGCCCGGCTCACCGCTCGCGGCGAACCGGCGCGGACCGCCCTGCCCGGACCCGGCGGGACCGTCGATTGCCTCCGGAGTCACACCCTCTGGCGACCGCCCGCAGCGTTTCGGCCAACTCGGGGTGTGAATATGCCAGGAGACTGGCCGGAAAGACATGGTGACAGTGTTTCAGCAGTGAACATACTGACCAGCGGGAGCGCTTTCACATCGAGCGACGGCGCCCTCACGCGCAGCACGCGAGCCGCAGGACAGGCAAGGCCGGACCGGCAGGCGGGCAGGGCAACGGGGGAGGGGCACGTGCACGACGAGTTTCTGTGCCATGTCACGGCGTACGGAGTCTGCGACGGCCGCCGCATCGGCGTCCCCCTGGGCACCTACCGGGCACCCACCCTCGCCCTCGCCCTGTGGTGGCTGCGCGACCGTGCCTCCTGGATCGCCCAGCGCCTCGACCCCCGGCCCGACGCCGAGCACTTACCGCCGGGCGCGCTCGTGCCGGTCGCCGAGACCGTGCCCGACGTGCCCGCCCTGCTGCGCGCCTGGTGCGCCGATCCCGGGCAACAGGAGCGAGTCGCCGAGGAGTTGGCGGCCGGACGGCTGGTGCGCATCGCCACCAGCGACGACACCACCGAGTACGAGCTGCTCGCCGAGTCCGTGGACGCCCTGCGGATGCAGCGGACGGCTCCCGTCCTGGGCGTGCCCGTGGCCTGAGTGGCTCGCCGAGTCATATATCGGGCAAATCGGTAGAATCTTGGTCATGGCGCAGTCGTCGGTAGCACCAGAACTCGTCCTGGAGACCGAGACGGGCTCCACAGTGATGATTCCGGGCCGCGACTACCACGTCGGGCGCGACCCGTCGAGCGACATCGTCATCGACGACGACCGGGTCTCATGGCACCACGCGGTGCTGCGGCCCGACGACGGGCACTGGACCATCGAGGACGAGAACAGCACCAACGGCACCTACGCCGACGGCCACCGCATCCACGAGTGGGACGTCGGCCCCGGCAGCGTCATCCGCCTCGGAAGCCCGGCCGACGGCCCCCGCGTGGTCCTGCTGGGGCGCCCCGCACCGACCTCGGAGCGCCCCTCCGCCGTCTCCATGCCGGCCGTGACGGGCACCTACCGGCAGCCCACGACCGTCCGGCCGCTGCCCGCCCGCACCGTCCGCATCGGCCGCGCCGCCGACAACGACCTGGTCATCGACGACCTGGTGGTCTCCCGCCGGCACGCCGAACTGCGCGCTCTGCCCGACGGGACCTACGAGATCACCGACCTCGGCAGCCACAACGGCACGTACCTCAACGGCAGCCGCGTCACCAGCGCCCCGGTCGGCCAGGGCGACATCGTCGGCATCGGCCACTCGGCGTTCTGCCTCGTCGGCGACGAACTCCAGGAATACGTCGACACCGGTGAGGTCTCCCTCGACGTGCAGGACCTGACGGTCGCCGTCGACCGCGGCCGCAAGACGCTGCTGGACCACGTGTCGTTCCCGGTGGGGGAGAAGTGCCTGCTCGCCGTCGTCGGCCCGAGCGGCGCCGGCAAGTCCACGCTCCTCAACGCCCTCACCGGCCAGCGGCCCGCCGACCACGGCACCGTCCTCTACGACGGCCGCGACCTCTACCGGGACTACGCCGAGCTGCGCCAGCGCATCGGCCTCGTCCCGCAGGACGACATCCTGCACGCCCAGCTGACCGTCCGCAAAGCCCTCTCCTACGCCGCCGAGCTGCGCTTCCCGCAGGACACCGCCAGAGCCGAGCGGCGGGCCCGGGTCGACGAGGTGATCCGTGAACTGGGCCTGGAACAGCGCGCCGACCAGCACGTGCACAGCCTCTCCGGCGGCCAGCGCAAGCGGGTCAGCGTGGCCCTGGAGCTGCTGACCAAGCCGTCGCTGCTGTTCCTCGACGAGCCCACCTCCGGCCTCGACCCCGGCATGGACCGCTCGGTGATGCACATGCTGCGCGGCCTCGCCGACGACGGCCGGACCGTCATCGTGGTCACCCACAGCGTGCTCAGCCTGGACGTGTGCGA
Source organism: Streptomyces caelestis (assembly GCF_014205255.1). Classification (GTDB taxonomy): domain Bacteria; phylum Actinomycetota; class Actinomycetes; order Streptomycetales; family Streptomycetaceae; genus Streptomyces; species Streptomyces caelestis. The sequence goes on from NZ_JACHNE010000001.1 coordinate 8,566,924, forward strand.
CCGGCTCCTCGTGCTCGCGCCCGGCGGGAGGATCGCCTACTACGGGCCGCCCGAGGACGCCCTGGCGTACTTCGGTTTCGAGCAGTGGCCGGAGGCCTTCGAGGCGTTCGACCGGGACGCGGACCGGGACTGGGCCGGGGACTACAGCACCTCGCCCTTCCACGGCCGGTACGTAGCCGACGCCACCGCCCAGCCCCCGCAGCCCCGGTCCGAGCCCGTCGTCATCGCCCCACCGCCCCGGCCGCGCAGCCGGGCCGCCCAGCTCGGCACGCTGGTGCGCCGGTACGCGGCCGCGCTCGGCGCCGACCGCACCTTCCTGATCATCATGATCGCCCTGCCGTTCGTGATGGGCGTGATGGCGCGGGCCCTGGCGGGCGGCAAGCTGACGCTCGACACGGCGATGAACGCCCTGCTCATCCTGTGCGTCGGCGCGGTGCTCACCGGGGCCGCTAACGCCGTGCGCGAGCTCGTCAAGGAACGGGTGATCTACCAGCGGGAGCGGGCGGTGGGCCTGTCCAGATCGGCGTACCTGATGTCGAAGGTCGTCGTCCTCGGTGTCATCACCGTGCTCCAGGCGGTGGTGCTGACCCTGGTCGCCCTGCTCGGCGTGGACCTCAACGCGCCCGGCGGCGAAGGCGTGCTGCTGTCGCCCCTGGTGGAGATCGCCGTCGCCGTCGCCCTGCTGGCGTTCACGGCCATGATGCTCGGCCTGTTCATCTCCGCGCTGGTGCGCAAGGAGGAGGTGACGATGCCGCTGCTCGTGCTCATCGCCATCGTCCAGGTCGTCTTCTGCGGTGCGCTGCTGAAGCTGGACGGTGTGCCCGGGCTCGAGCAACTGGGCTGGCTGGTGCCCGCGCGCTGGGCGCTGGCCGCGATGGCCGGCACGGTCGGGCTGGCCAGGATCGTGCCCGACGACCTGACGAAGGACCCCCTGTTCGAGCACTCGGCGGGTACCTGGCTGCTCGATGTGGGGATGCTGGTCGTGCTGTCGGCGCTCTTCGGCTTCCTGGTGTCCCGACTGCTGCGCCGCCACGAACCGGCCGTCATGCGGAAGTAGGGAGCCCCTATGACGACTCCCGGATTCCGGCCCACCCACGTCGTCCCGCAGCACGGGATGCCCGCCTGGGAGGCCCCGGACCCGGCCCGGCCCACTGTGGACCTCGACCCCCTGCTGCCGGTGCAGCTCCTCGAACGGCAGGGCGACTGGGGGCATGTGCTGTGCTTCAACGGCTGGTCGGCCTGGGTCGACGGCCGCCGTCTGGTCGCCGTACCGCAGGATCCGCCCGCCGCGGACGGGCCGCTCACGCGCAGCGCCGACCCGCGCCCGCTGCTGGCCCGTACGCAGGAAGCCCTGGCGCGCTACCGCTCCGCGGTCGAGGCCCTCGCGGACGGTCTGGACCGCGAGTCCTTCCACGCCCGCACCCGCGGGCTGCGGATCGGCGTCGTCGTCGACGGCGAGTCCGTGTGGCTCTACGACGCCGCCCACGGGCACTGGGTGTACGCCGAGGGCACCCGGACGACCACGTACGCGACGGACGAGACACCCCGGGCACACCCGAAGCCCCGCCCGGCCGATCCCCCGCCCCCGGCGCGCACCCCGACCCGGGTCGTCCCCGCGGAGTCCGTCGAGGCGACACCCCGGGCCGAGCAGCCGGCCCCTCCGGCCGAGGCACCGCCCACACGGGTGGTACCACCTGAGCCCCCGGGGGCCGTGTCCCCCGAGCCGCCGGAGCCGACACGGGTGGCATCGCCGGAGGCGCCCGATCCGCCTCGGGTCGTGCCTCCTGAGGCTGCTGAGCGGACACGGGTGGCATCGCCGGAGGCACCCGAGGGGGCTCGGATCACGCCTGCCGGCGCTCCTGAGCCGACGCGGGTCGTGCCTCCCGAGGCTCCCGAGCCCACGTGGGTGGTGTCTCCTGCAGCTCCAGGCGCTGCCGAGCCGACGCGGGTCGGGTCTCCTGGGGCGTCGGAGTCGACCCGAGAGGTGTCGCCGGGGGCTGCTGAGCACCCTCGGACCGCGCCTCCTGAGGCATCACCCGAGCCCACGCCGGTGTTGCCTCCTGAGGCTCCCGAGCCGACGCGGGTGGAGTCGCCGGAGGCTGCTGCGCCGACGCGAGTCGTGTCTTCTGAGGCGGCCGAGTCTCCTCGGGCCGGGCCTCCCCGAGCCCCCGAGGCCACCGGGGTCGTGTCCCCCGAGGGGGACGGTGAGCCGGCTTCTGATGAGGCGGTGGCCGGGTCTGCCGATGTGCCGGCCAGGCGGGGCGTGGGGTCCGAGCCCACCCGGATCGTGTCGCCCGAGGGTGACGCCCGTTGAACCGCGAGACGAGCCTGTTCTCGGGGCGGCCGTCCGAGCTGATCGGGCAGCAGATCGCCGGGTACCGGATCGAGCAGGAGATCGGGCGTGGCGGCATGGCCGTGGTCTACCGGGCCCGGGACCTGCGTCTGGAGCGGACCGTCGCGCTCAAGCTGCTCGCCCCGGAACTCGCCCGCAACGACACCTTCCGGCGCCGTTTCACCCACGAGTCCCGGGCCGCCGCCGCGATCGACCACCCGCACATCGTGCCGGTCTTCGAGGCAGGCGAGACGGACGGGGTGCTGTACATCGCGATGCGGTTCGTCGCCGGCAGCGACCTGCGGCATCTGCTGGACCGGGAGGGCCCGTTGCCGCCCGCCACCGCGGTGCGCGTCGCCGCCCAGGTCGCCTCCGCGCTCGACGCGGCCCACGACCACGGGCTGGTGCACCGGGACGTCAAACCCGGCAACATCCTGATCGCCCGCGGCACCGACAGTGACCACCCCGAGCACGCCTACCTCACCGACTTCGGTCTGACGAAGAAGTCGCTGTCGCTGACCGGCTTCACCACGGTGGGCCAGTTCGTCGGCACACTCGACTACGTCGCCCCCGAGCAGATCTCGGGCCGCCCGGTCGACGCCCGCTGCGACGTGTACGGCCTCGCCTGCGTCGTCTACGAGATCCTCGCCGGCCATCCGCCCTTCCTCAGGGACGACGACATGGCCCTGCTGTGGGCCCACCAGTACGACGACCCGCCGCCGCTGACCGAGGCCCGCCCCGGCCTCCCGCCACAGGTGGACCCGGTGTTCGCCGAGGCCCTCGCCAAGAGGCCCGACGACCGGTACCCGTCCTGCCTCGACTTCGTCGCAGCCCTGCGCGCCGCGACGGCCGGTGGCGGGGCCGTCGCGGCGCCCACCCCCGCCCGGCTGGGTCGGCAACCGGGGGAGGAGCGGCCGAAGCCGCCCCCGCGCTGGGCCGAACCGGTCTTCGTGGAGCGGACGGCGTAGAGCAGCGGCCGCAGGGCCGTGTGGGTGTGCCCTGGGTCAGCCTGCCTTCTCCGCGCGCACCTCACCCCGCCGGTGTACGTGCCGTGCCAGCAGCGCCCCGGCGAACCCGGTCACCAGCCCCCACGGGACGGCCAGGCCCACGGCTCCCCACAGCCGGGGTCTGAGGAACAGCTCGCCCGCGAGGCCGCCGCCCAGGTCCCCGATGCCGAGCACGGACAGGCCGAAGTGCGCGGAGATGCGCCCGACCAGGCAGATCACGAACACCGTGAGCACGAGCGCGACCGCCATGTGCACGGCGTGCTGCCAGGCCCGTACCCGGGCCGGCGACCTGGCCGCCATCACGAACGCGGCGGCGATCAGCAGCACCACGTCGACGACCAGCAGCCACCACACCCTGCCGTCGTGCTCGGAGAGCGTCCGCAGATTCAGCTCGGAGATGTCCGGGGTGCGCAGCACTTCGTCGAGGACATGCGGCATGGGCAGCCCGAACGGCCCCTCCACCCGGCCGTTCCAGGTGACGCCGAGACCGATCGTCAGCGCCAGCCACACCAGGTTGGGCATGCCGAGCAGGATCACGGCGAACGTCTCCGCCGCGTGCCCCCGTGTCGCCGCGACGGCCAGGGCGGCGACCACGCCGATGACGACGCAGACGAGCAGCAGCGCGACCATCGCATAGGCGGCGGGCCGCACCGACGTCTGGAAGCGCAGCAGCCTGGCCGGCAACGGGGCGCCACGCGACACGAGCAGGGCCAGCACCAGCACACCGGTGAGCCAGACCACGCCGACGAACACGGACAGCGGAACGTCGGTGCTGAAACCGACCTTCGGTGAGACGCCGAACAGGTCGCCGAGTTCGCCCAGCGCGTCGTTCCCGAGGGAGATGTCGAACGTGTGGCGGGCGGCGAGGGTCAGGCCGATCAGCGCGAGCAGCCACAGGGCGGCGATCCTGGCGGCCCAGCCGGCCAGTTCCGTGGCACCGGTGACCGCGCGGTGCCGCAGGGGCCGCAGGAAGCCCCAGGCGATCACCAGCGCCCCGGTGAGTGTGACGGACAGCGGGACGACGGTCAGGCCCGCCCGCGTGTCGGCGAGGTCTCCGGCGCTTCCGGAGAGCTTCACGGCGCCCCCGACGGCGGTGACCACGGTCGCCGCGACGACCGGTGCGAACGAGCCGTCCGGGAGGTCCCCGGCACCGGCCGCCCACAGGCCCAGGGCGGACACCACCGCCATGGCGAGCAGCCCGCCCAGCACCGTGACGAGGGCATGTGCCCAGCCGTGCCGGGCGACGGCCCGCTCGCCGGAGGTACGTGCCTGGCCGGAAGAGGTGCGCGAACTCACGCTGCCACGCTAAGCAGCACCCGCGCGGGACGCCCGTCGGGAGGTCCGTCCGCGTCGGCTTGCGAGCCCTACGGGACCGGAGCACACAATGAACTCGTAGTGGAAAAAACAGAACACACCGGGATAAATTGCCTCGGGTGTGAGCAGGCCGCAGAGAACTCACGCGGGGAGAAGAGCTCGTGAGCGTCGAACCGCCGTCGTCCGGCCGCCCCACAGGACCTCCCTCGGGTCCGCTGTCGGGCCCCTCCCAGCCGCCCTCGGGGGGTGGGCCGCCCTCCGAGCCGCCGAGCGGGGGAGGGCAGGCGCCGGAGCCCCGCCGCCCGTGGTGGGGGTCGGTACCCCGTGTCGCGCTGATCGCCACTGCCGTGGTGGCCGCCGTGATCCTGGCCGTGGTGTTCACCCGGCCCGACGGCGGCGGCACCGGCGCGACCGACGGCGGTACCAGCACCTCCGAGGGTGAGGTCTTCCTCCAGCCCGCGGCCGACACCGGCCCGGACCCGTTCACCGAGTCCACGGCGAGGGAGAGCTCGGCCTCACCGGTCTCGCCCTCGCCCACCGAGCTGGCCACGCAGAACGCCGTCCAGGGCGTCCAGGGTGGAGCGCCGGGCCTGTACGGCGGCACCCGCAAGGTGGCCAGCTGCGACGTGGAGAAGCAGATCACGTACTTCAAGGGGGCGCCGGAGAAGCAGCGGGCGTTCGCCTCCGTCGCGCGCGTCGACCCGCCTGACGTTCCCGCCTACCTGCGCTCGCTCACCCCCGTGGTGCTGCGCATGGACACCCGCGTCACCAACCACGGTTACCAGGACGGCAGGGCCACCAGCTACCAGGCCGTCCTCCAGTCCGGCACGGCCGTCCTCGTCGACGACCGCGGCGTGCCCCGGGTGCGCTGCGCGTGCGGCAACCCGCTGACCGCGCCGGTCGCCCAGCAGAGCGCGCCGAAGATGACCGGCGACGCGTGGCCGGGGTACAAGCCGTCGAACGTCGTCGCGGTCACGCCCGCTCCGAAGCCGGTCGACGTCTTCGTCGTGTGCGAGCCCGACGGCGAGTGGTTCGAGCGCCACAAGGGCGACACCGGCACGAAGGACCGCAAGACGGAGAAGCCCGACAAGCCGTCCCCGTCGGTGAGCGTCACCACGCCGACGTCACCGTCCGACCCGACCTCTTCGGAGCCTCCCACGAGCGATCCGCCGACATCGGATCCGGAGACGTCGCAGGAGCCGCCGACGAGTGAGCCGCCGACGTCGGAGCCGACGCAGCCTCCGCCCGGGAATGACACCGGGACCGGCACCGGGAACGACACCGGGAACGACACCGGGACCGGTACGACGGACCAGCCCCCGGCCTCCTGACCCGGCCCGAGTCACCCGGCACGGACCACCAGGGCGTAGTCGCCGAGACCCAGCATGTGCTCGGCCGGCAGGTCGCCGTGGGCGGTGCGGACCGCCTGGATGCGGCCGGTCTCCGGTTCGAACACGACGTCCTGGACCGTGCCGAGCTCGACGCCCGTCTCGGTGAGGATCCTGAGGCCCGGCAACTCGTGGTGCGCCGGCACCTCGGCCGGAGCGGCGGCCGAGCGGACGAGCACGGCGTCCGGGCCGATGGCGTGCAGGGCGCCCCAGGGCAGTACGGACTCCTTGCGGGAGTGCCTGCCGCGCACCCGGACATGCGTGACCACACCGGATGGGGCGTCGACCGTCAGCGATGTCAGGACGCCGATCTCGTCCGCCTCGGCCAGTGTCAGGACCGGCAGCCCCCGCGCCTGCGAGAACAGCATCATGGCGGCGCCCCCTTCCGCCCCGCGTGGAAGGCGCCGACCCGGGCGGCGAAGGCCGTCAGGTCGTCGGCCACGTAGCGGGTGGCGTCCGCCGGGATCACCAGCGCCCGGCCGGAGACCGCGGGCGGCTCGCCGCGCGGCACGTACAGCCGGTGCCGGCGCCGCCCGGAACCCTGCGCCAGCGCCTTGCCCGCGGCGATCCGGAAGCCCACGACCCGGCCGCTGGTGCCGCCCTCGACGACCACGTCGAGCACCGTCCCGACCTCGGCGCCCTCGTCGGTCAGCACCTTCGCGTGCAGCACCCGGCCCTGCTGGGCCTCCCGGCGCGCCTCCACGACGGACGTGTCCGCCAGGGCACCGGCGTCGACGATCATGATCGCGTCATGGCCGAGCGAATGCACGGCCGGCCAGGGCAGACGCTGCTTCAGCGGGCCCGACAGCAGCCCCCGGCCGCTGAGCGTGAAGCCGGCGACACGCCCGGCGGCGGCGTCGAAGACGGTGTGCTTGACGTGGGCGACGGCGTCGCCGCCCAGGGTGACCACCGGCAGGGTCGTCAGGCTCCGTGCCGCCATCAGCTCGTTCATCGCTCGCCCTTCCCACCGGGCCGGCGCCGCAGCGCGATGACCTCAGGCGATCCGGACCGGCCGTCCTCGGCCGGCCCCGACTGCTACCGGGTGCCCCGCGGACAGGGGACAATGCCGGGGGCACCGGACGGGCCGAAGACCTGTCAGGACTGCGAAGCCCGGCTCGGGGTACGAGCACTGTGCAGAGCGTCCGGCCAGTCCGGCTTCCCAGAGAGAAACGCATGATCGACCACCTGGACGGGGCAGTGATACCGACTGGTTTCGACGTGCCCGTGGAGCCGCTGAGGCGGGCGGCACACTACACGGGCGAGCAGGGATGCATCGCCGAGGCGCGATCCTTCGCCGCGCTCTTTCTCGAGCAGCTCAGGACCGAGTGGTGCGCGCGGATCGACGACCGGGCCGACGGCGCGGTGCTGCTCGTCGTCAGCGAGCTGGTCACCAACGCCGACCGGCACAGCAACGGGCCGTACATCCTGGAGCTGGTCGGCACGGACACCTCGGTGACGGTGTCGGTCTACGACAGCAGCTCCGCACTGCCCCGCATCTTCCCCCGCAACCCCGAGCGCGTCGGGCGGCACGGCCTGGAGATCGTCCACGCGCTCGCGGAGCAGGTCAGCGTGGAGCGGGTGCCGGTGGGCAAACGGGTACGCGCCGTGCTGCCGCTCACCGGCGAAACCGACGGCTGAACCGTCCACCGGCGGCTGAGTCGTCCGCAGCCCCAGGGCCTGTCGTTTCGATCAGATCGCAGACGCGGGGCCTGGCACGCGTATCTGCGGCGTTGTCGTCGGTTGCCGATGCTCCACACCGAACCCAGAGGCCCTCGCCTCGTTCAAGGACCACTCACGGCGTGTCGCCTGTCACCAACGTCCCCGGACAGCACACCTAGACCCCCCGGAGCCGGCACAGCGGCGGGTGCCGTCCCACTCCCGCGTGTGGGGACGGCACCCGCTGGTCCGCCGGCTGTGTCAGGCGCAGCCCAGCTCGCCCAGCATGCCCTCGCGCAGTCGCGTGATGATCCGCTTGATCAGGCGGGAGACGTGCATCTGCGAGCAGCCCAGCCGCTCCCCGATCTCCGCCTGCGTGGCCTCCTCCACGAACCGCATGTGGATGATCTGCCGGTCGCGTTCGCTCAGCTCCGCCATCAGCGGGGCGAGCGAGTGGAAGTCCTCGACGAGCCGCAGCCCGTCCTCCTCCACACCGATGAAGTCGGCCAGGACCGCCTCGCCGCCCTCCGGGCCGTCGCCGGTGAGCGCGGCGTCCAGCGACGACGAGTTGTACCCGTTGGCGGCGATCTGTCCTTCGACGACCTCCTTCTCGGAGATGTTCATCAGCGTGGCCAGCTCGTTGACCGTGGGTTCGCGGTCCAGCCGGCTGGCGAGTTCCTCGCGGGCCTTGGCCAGTTCCACGCGCAGCTCCTGGAGCCGCCGCGGCACGTGCACCGCCCACGTGGTGTCCCGGAAGAACCGCTTGATCTCACCGACGATGTACGGAAGCGCGAAGGAGGTGAACTCGACCTCGCGCGACAGCTCGAACCGGTCGATGGCCTTGATCAGGCCGATCATGCCGGTCTGGACGATGTCCTCCATGTCGTCGCCGCGGCCCCGGAACCGGCCGGCCGCGAACCGCACGAGCGACATGTTCATCTCGATCAGCGTGTTGCGCGCGTACTGGTATTCGTGCGTGCCCTCTTCGAGTTCCGTCAGGCGCTGGAAGAACTGGCGGGACAGCTCCCGGGCGTCCCGTGGAGCGACGGACCGCGGGTCCACGACTCCCGGCAGCGCTCCGTCACCCGTGCCGGCCTCCGCGTTCTCTTCGACGACCTGTGCCTGCGACCGGATCACGGCGGTCTCCATTACCTCTCCCATGAACGTCACGACGGACATCTGCCTAGGTCCCTCCGAGTTGCGGGTACCCGGTTATGTGCCGCACATGCCCGGCGATCGGCCGCGGTCCGGAAAATTCGGTGGCGTGGGGGGGGTGCCGGCGCGCAGAGGAGTCGTGGTCTCCCAACGCCGCCTGGCCACCGGCCCGTTCGGCGATTCCACCCAGGGCGGAATGTCGGCCCCTTCCCCTGACGACCACGACTCCTAGGCTGGAGAAGTGAGCAACCACGTGCCGAACGAAGCCCGGATCATCCCCCTTCGCCCGCCCGGCGCGCGCCCGCAGGCCGCCCGTCCGGCGACCGCTCCGCCACACCGGAGGCCGCCGGCTCCCGCCCCGAAGGAACCGCTGTGGCGTGACCTGGTCGGTGACGTCCTGCGGCGCGAACGTCTCGCGCAGGAGCGCACGCTGAAGGACGTCGCCGACGAGGCGCGGATCTCCATGCCGTACCTGTCGGAGGTGGAGCGCGGCCGCAAGGAGGCCTCCTCGGAGGTCCTCGCGGCCGCCGCCCGCGCCCTCGGACTGAGCCTCGGCGACCTGCTGTCGAGGGCGCAGGGCGAGTTGGTCCGCGTCACCTCGCGGTACTCGGCAGGCAGCCGCCAAGGGGCGTCCCCCGCGTCGTCCGAGGGGCTGTGCATGGCCGCCTGAGCCCGGGCCGCCGGTGTCTCAGACCCGCACGGGGCGCCGGCTGAGCACCTCGTCGGCCAGCCCGTAGGCCACCGCCTCCTGCGCGGTGAGTACCTTGTCGCGGTCCATGTCGGCCCGCAGGGTGGCCACGTCGTGGTGGGTGTGCCGGGACAGCACCTCCTCCACCTGGGAGCGGATCCGCACCATCTCCTTGGCCTGGAGCGACAGGTCGGACGCCGTGCCGCGCGCCCCGCCCGTGGCCGGCTGCCCGAGCAGCACCCGCGCGTGCTCCAGCACGAACCGCCGGCCGGTATCCCCGCCGGCCAGCAGCACGGCCGCCGTGGAGGCCGCCTGCCCGACGCAGAACGTCGAGATCGGCGCCTGCACGTACGTCATGGTGTCGTAGATGGCCATGAGCGAAGTGAACGAGCCGCCGGGAGAGTTGAGGTAGATCGAGATCTCGCTCTCCGGTGACGACGACTCCAGGTGCAGGAGCTGTGCGATGACGACGTTGGCGACGCCGTCGTCGATCTCGGTGCCGAGGAAGATGATCCGCTCGGACAGCAGCCGGCTGAACACGTCGTAGGACCGCTCGCCCTGGGGGGTGCGCTCGACGACGTTCGGAATCGTGTAGGTACCCATCACTGAAGCCCCATCCTGCGCCGGGTGGCCGCCGGGCGGATGTCCGCGAGGGACTCCAGGACCCGGTCCACCATGCCGTACTCCCTGGCCTCCTCGGCCGTGAACCAGCGGTCCCGGTCGCCGTCCCGGGAGATGGTCTCCGGGGTCTGCCCGGTGTGCTCGGCGGTGATCCGCTCGATGGTCCGCTTGGTGAACTCCAGGTTCTCCGCCTGGATCTCGATGTCCGCGGTGGTGCCGCCGATGCCCCCCGACGGCTGGTGCATCATGACGCGCGCGTTCGGCAGGGAGTAGCGCTTGCCGGGTGTGCCTACGCAGAGCAGGAACTGGCCCATGCTGGCGGCGAAGCCCATGGCCAGGGTGGAGACGTCGTTGGGGATCAGCCGCATCGTGTCGTAGATGGCCAGGCCCGCGTGTACCGAGCCGCCGGGGCTGTTGATGTACAGGCTGATGTCGGTGCGCGGGTCCTCCGCGGACAGGATCAGCAGCTGGGCGCAGACTCGGTTGGCTGAGACCTCGTCCACCTGCGTGCCCAGCAGCACGATGCGCTGCGCGAGCAGTTGCGCGGCCAGATGGTCGTCGAACCGGGTCGGAGGGGTGTCGCCCTCCTCGGCCCGCGGGGCGAGTGTCGTGAGTGGAGTCATCGGTTCTCCTCGTCGTGGCAGAAGGGCCGCGGACCTGCCGCGGACGTGCCGTCGACTCCACTCTTGACCTCGGACGATGCCCACAGGCCGTTTCTCTGCCCTCGGCAGATCCGCTCCGGGCAGAGCGCGGCTGTGCCGCAGCGGGAGCTCCGGGCACAGCCGGTGGCCTGCTGGGCGCCCGGCAGTTGGGCCCGCCCCAGTTCACGGGTGATGGCCGTACCCCAGTCGCCGCCCCGCGCGCCGAACCGCTCCACTCGGGCCTCGACGCCGCACCACCGAAACAATCACCCGCCCGGCCGATGAGTTTCCCGGCGTGGACCGGTCGACACAGATGACAGCGATCCACGCTCCAGGAGGTACTCATGGCATCCGACGGTTTCACCACGTGTCTCTGGTTCGACGGCCAGGCCGAGGAGGCCGCTCACTTCTACGTCTCGGTCTTCAAGAACTCCAGCGTCGGAAAGATCGCCCGCTACCCCGAGGGAGCGCCCCAGCCCGCCGGCGGCGTGATGACCGTCGAGTTCACGGCCAACGGCCACAAGTTCCTCGGACTCAACGGCGGCCCGCAGTTCAAGTTCACCGAGGCGGTCTCCTTCATGATCTTCTGCGAGAACCAGGAGGAGATCGACTACTACTGGACCAAGCTCACCGAGAACGGCGGGGAGCCCGGCCCGTGCGGCTGGCTCAAGGACCAGTACGGAGTGTCCTGGCAGGTCGTCCCGGACCGGCTCGACGACATGATCACCGACCCGGACCCCGCGAAGGCGGCCCGCGTGACCCAGGCGTTCATGGCGATGAGCAAGTTCGACATCGCCGCTCTGGAGAAGGCGTACGCGGGCGAATGACGCGCCTCCGGAGAGGGGCAGGGGCCCCTTCTGCCCCTACCGGGACTCGGCCAGGATCTCCCCGATCACGTACCGGGAGTTCTCCGCGACCGGCGGGTTCGTTTCCCAGTAGTACGGCAGCGCGATGACCGCGATCGACAGAGCCCAGCCCCGGCCCCGCGCCCACTCGGCCCCGTCCGCGCCCACGGCCTCGCGGAAGACGCCGCGGACCTCGGCGGGCAGCAGGCACCAGGCGCTGATGAGGTCGACGGCGGGATCGCCCACCCCCACCGTGCCGTAGTCGATCACGCCGGTCAGTCGCCGGCCGCTGACCAGCAGGTTCCCGGCCATCAGATCGCCGTGCGCCCAGACCGGCGGCCCGGCGTACTCCGGGCCGCGCAGGGCCTGTTCCCACAGGTCCGTCACCGCCGCCGTGTCGATCCGGCCCGCCAGCTGCGCGAGCGCCTCACGCATGAACCGCTCCCGGGTCGCCAGAGGCACACCCCGGTACCCGATCGGGCCCTGCGCCGCGTCGATCCGGCGCAGGGCCGTGACGTACGCGCCCAGGTCCTCGGCGAGCAGCCCGGGTTCCTCCAGCGCGCCGGGCACCGGATTGCGGCCGTCCAGCCAGCCGTACACCGCCCAGGGCCACGGGAAGTCGTCGCCGGGCTCACCCTGCCCGAGGGGTTCGGGCGCGGCGGCGGGCAGTCCGGGTGCCAGCCGGGGCAGCCAGCGCAGTTCGTGCGTGATGGCCTCGACCGCGCGGGGATGCCGGGGGAGCCGAACGACCTTGTCCGCACCGAGGCGGAACATGGCGTTCTCCGTCCCGGAGGACTCAAGGCGCCGCAGGGACAGTCCTGTCCACCGCGGGAACTGCCCCGCGATCAGCCGGCCGACGAGCGAGACGTCGATGTCCACCTCGTCCTCATGCATTCGCACCGCGCGCATGACGCCATTCGAGCGGTCAACTCGCCGACTGTCGAATGATTTTCGTGATCTCCCGGGCGATGCGCAGGATGCCGGGGGAGCGGACCGGGCAGGGTTTCGGCGTGGACGTCGTGGGGGCCAGGCAGAAGTGCAGGTAGTCGTCGTCCCGGTGCAGGGCCGTCCGGTCGCGGGACGGCTGAGTGCAGTAGTCGGGATGGGCACGCTCGTAGGCGGTGCACGGGAGGTACTGCGTCCAGGTGTAGCGGTCCGACCCCGGACTCACCGCCTTCCCGGCGTCGGCGACGACGCCGCCCGACGTGGCGGCCAAACGCTCGTACAGTCCGTTCACCCGGCGCACCCGGTCGGGCGTGATCGGATCCGGGCCCTGGAGCACCCACACGATCCGCGGCCGGTGGGAGCCGCCGGCCGTCGCGATCTGCTCGATGAGTTTGCGCGCGTCGGCCTCGTACCGCTTGAAGTACCGCTCCCGCGCACCGTCGTAGGTGATCCCGTCCATGCACCAGGTGAAGTCCCAGGCGTTGCCCCAGAACTGCAACACCACGTAGTCCGGACGCAGCGACCGCACCAGGGCGGCCGCCTTGTCCCGGGCCGGTACGAGGGACCGCTCGGCCGTGCCCTCCAGGTAGTCGCAGAGGGTGGTGCCCGAGTAGGGGGCGCTCGTGTACTTCGCGCGCAGGTCCCGGCGCAGCTCCTGGCCGAGGACCTTCTGGTTCTCCATGGCGAGCGAGTCGCCGAGGTACAGCACGGTGGGCGCCTTCACGGGGGCTCGGGCGCTGGGGGAGGTTGCGGGGGCACGCTGGTGGGTGGTCGCGGACACGTCCGGAGCGGACGGCGGGGGAGCCTCGGGCCCGGACGACGGGTCGCCGCACGCACCGAGCAGCAACCCCGCCACCAGCACACCCACGATCCACGGTCTGCGCATACGGCAACTCCCGCCCCGGCCCGGTGAAACGGCTCCCCACGCAAGCACAGGCGGACCCCCGGGGGAAGACACGCGTCGGCCACGAAACGCGGTCCGTGGCCGACGATGTGACAGTGGGCCAGGCCCGGCCGGCGGGGGAGAGGGGCCGAGGTGGCCGACGAGCAGTTCCGGCCTGGGTGTGTTCCAGGTGATGCAGTTCGGCCGGGGCCCGGTCGCGGCGCCGGCCGGGATCCGGTCGTCGGGCACGGACCAGTCGACGTCTTCGACGCCGTAGTGACCTCCCGGCGCCGGACACGCCGACCGCACCACTCCCGGCGCACGCCGGACGGGCACGCCGGACGCGGCAAGGAGAACGCGGTGCGCCGCCACCCGCCCACTTCACGACAGGTCGTTCACCAGCACCGCCGCCCCGTCGAACCGCCCGGCCTCGAGGTCCGCGAGCGCCTCCACGGCCCGCGACAGCGGATACGGATGGGTGGTCGCGCGTACGCCGTACCTCGCCGCGAGGGTCAGGAACTCGCGGCCGTCCGCGCGGGTGTTTGAGGCGACGCTGCGTACCTGCTTCTCGTAGAACAGCTCGGTCTCGTAGTGCAGGGGCGGCGTGTCGGTGAGGTGGACGCCGGCGATGGCCAGGACACCGCCGCGGTCCAGGGCGCGCAGGGCGACCGGGACCAGCTCGCCGACGGGGGCGAACAGGATCGCGCTGTCCAGCGGCTCCGGCGGCCCCGCGTACGTGTCCTGCGCGGAGGCCGCGCCCAGCTCCAGTGCCAGCCGCCGGGCGGCCGCGCCGCGTGTCATGACGTGCACGGTGGCGCCCTCGGCGAGCGCCACCTGCGCGCACAGATGGGCGCTGCCCCCGAAGCCGTAGAGCCCGAGCCGTCCCCCGGGCGGCAGTCCGGCCCGCCGCAGCGCCCGGTGGCCGATGATGCCGGCGCACAGGAGGGGAGCCAGGGCCACGTCCGGCACGCCGTCGGGCAGCCGGTAGGCGAACGCCGCAGGCACCGTCGTGTACTCCGCGTAGCCGCCGTCGGTGTCCCAGCCCGTGTACCGGGAGCGGGGACACAGGTTCTCCGCGCCGCGCGCGCAGTACGCGCAGCTGCCGTCGGTGCTGCGCAGCCAGGCCACACCGACCCGGTCGCCCACCGCGAAGCCGCGCACCGCCGCGCCGGCCCCGGCCACCTCCCCGACGACCTCGTGACCGGGCGTGACGCCCGCCCGGCGCGCGGGCAGGTCGCCCTCGGCGACGTGCAGGTCGGTGCGGCACACACCGCAGGCGCGCACGCGCACCAGCAGCTCGTCGTCCGCGGGCACCGGCACCGGTTTCCCGACCAGCCGCAAGGATCCTTCCTCGACCGGTCCCGGACGGACCACTGACCACGCGCGCATCGTCCCGTCCGCCATGCCGCCGCTCCCCGTCCTGCCGAAGGCTCCCGCCCAGTCTGCGACGGCACCGCCCGTTCGGCGCGCGGGCCGGCCCGCGGGTGATTAGCGTGAGGAAACGGACTATCCGCTCATTCGGAGAGGGTCGCAGTCATGGCCGTGCAACCTGAAGGAAGCCCGTGCTGGGCTGACGCGATGTTCAGCGACCTCGAAGGGGCCAAGAGCTTCTACGGAGACGTCCTCGGCTGGACCTTCGCCGAGGCGTCGACGGAGTTCGGCAATTACACCGAGGCCTGTGCGAACGGCAAGGCGGTCGCCGCCGTCGTCCCGCCCATGCCAGGCCAGGAGGGCCAGTCGCAGTGGTGCCTCTACTTCGCGGCCCGGGACGCCGCCGCCACCGCCGCCCGGATCCGTGACCACGGCGGCGAGGTGCTGATGGAGCCGATGCGGGTCGGCGACTTCGGCACCATGTGCCTGGCCCGCGACCCGGGCGGTGTCGTCTTCGGCGTTTGGCAGGCGGGCACCCATGAGGGTTTCGACACCATGGCCGAACCGGGTGCTTACACGTGGGCGGAGGTCGTCACCCACGAGCCCGAGAAGTCCGACGCGTTCTTCCCCGCCGTCTTCTCCTACCAGCAGAAGGAGATGGAGGACGAGGAGATGGACTTCCGGATCTACGACCTCGGCGACCGCAGCGTGCTGGGCCGGATGAAGATGACGGACGACTTCCCGCCCGAGGTGCCGCCGTACATCGACGTCTACTTCGCCGTCGAGGACTGTGACGACGCCGTCGCGAAGGCCACCAAGCTCGGCGGCGTCCTGCGCTTCGGGCCCATGGACACCCCGTTCGGCCGGTTCGCGTCCCTCAGCGATCCGCAGGGCGCCAACTTCTCGGTCATCGACATCACCAGGACCGAGGGCGAGATGCCGAAGATGACCGACGTGAGCTGAGACCTCCGGCCGGACGGCCCACGCGGTCATGGCATGATCGGGCCCATGCGTGAACGTGTTGTGGCCGCGTGTGACGGGGCTTCGAAGGGAAATCCCGGGCCCGCGGGCTGGGCCTGGGTCGTCGCCGACGCTTCCGAGAGCCCGGTGCGCTGGGAGGCGGGGCCGCTCGGCAAGGCCACCAACAACGTCGCGGAACTCACCGCGCTGGAGCGCCTGCTGACGGCGACCGACCCGGACGTGCCGCTCGAGATCCGGATGGACTCGCAGTACGCGATGAAGGCCGTCACCACCTGGCTGCCCGGCTGGAAGCGCAACGGCTGGAAGACCTCCGGCGGGAAGCCGGTCGCCAACCAGGAACTGGTCGTGCGCATCGACGAGCTCCTGGACGGCCGCTCGGTCGAGTTCCGCTACGTGCCCGCCCACCAGGTCGACGGCGACCGGCTCAACGACTTCGCCGACCGCGCCGCCAGCCAGGCCGCGACCGTCCAGGAGCCCGCGGGCAGCGGACTCGGCTCCCCTGAGCCGCCGCCCGCCCCGGGCGCCACGGCCAAGGCCCCGCGCTCCCGGTCGCGCGGCGGCTCGGCCCGCACCGCGAAGGCCTCCTCGCGCACCATCAAGGCCAAGTTCCCCGGCCGCTGCCAGTGCGGCCGCTCCTACGCGGCCGGCGAGTCCATCGCCAAGAACGACAGCGGCTGGGGCCACCCGGAGTGCCGCACGGCCGAGACCGTCTGAGCAGTCGGACCTTCCGGTTCTCTCAGCCGGCGTGGAGGATCCGGAAGCGATCGGGTTCCGCCGGATCCCGGTCGACGACCTGGACCGGTGCCGAGGCCCACTGCCAGACCCCGATGCCCGGCGTGCGGGAGAACCGGATCTGCCCGCGGGTGCCCTCGACTGCGACGCGCGGCCATGATGCGGCGGTGCGCGCCCGGTCCACGCCGTGGGACCGCAGCACATCGGCGAGGACGGCGACCGTGTCGTAGCCCTCGAAGGCGACGAAGGAGGGCGCTTCGCCCAGCGTCTCGCGGCGCTCCGTCTCGACTCGTGCACCCAGTGGGCTGAGTCGCGCGGGCAGGTAGCGCAGGAACGGGACCCCGGCGCTGTCGTCGCCCAGTGACGTCGCCCATTCGGTGACCTCGGGCTGCCCGGCCGGAGCACCGATCATGACCTCGGCGAGGCGCTGGTCGCGGCGGACGGACCTGACGATGGACACGGCCGGTTCCGGATGGCCGACCAGAAGGAGGAGGGCTGTCGCGCGCTGGTCGACGAGTTCGTCGCACACCGCCGTGGGGGTGAACGCGCCCATGTCGAGTTCGACGACGGTGGCGCCGCGCGGAGCGAGGTGGTCCCGCAGAACGCGGGTTCCGGCTGCCCAGTAGACGCTCGGCTGGGCAGCCACGGTGATGCGGCGGTGGCCCGCGCTGAGGAGGAAGTCCGCGTAGACCCGCCGGCCGCGGGACTGCGGCGGGGGAAGGCGCGCGACCCGTTCCGTCGGCTGTTCGGTCAGCGCGTCGAGAACCGCCGACGAGCGGAGGAACGGCAGACCGAGGGCGTCGGCCCTGTCGGCGGCGGCGCGAGCGACGACACTGTGATACTCCCCCGCCAGGGCGGCCACCCCAGGCGGGCCAGTTCGTCCACGGCCGCCGCGCTGCGGATCGGCCGCGGTGTCCCGGACCACCATCCAGTGGTCTTCCGGCGATCCCGCCGTCGTCGTCGACCTCGCGAACGGCCAGCTCCAGCCCGGCGAGCAGATGCCGGCCCGCCTCGCTGTCTGTGTGTCAGGCGTCGAACGTGTAGTGCGCCGTATGGTCCAGCAGATCCGCCGGGCTCGTGTCGTGCCAGGGCCTCATCGTCTCGCGCAGGTCGATCACGTTCGGCGTGCCCGCGGCCGGCAGATAGCCGGAACCGGGGTGCCGCCGCTGCCACTCGGCCCACAGCTTGTCGATGTACGCGTGGTGCAGCCAGAACACCGGGTCGTTGGGGGACACCCCGGTGGCCATCTGCCCGCCGACCCAGACGTGGACGCGGTTGTGCAGGTTGACGCCCCGCCACCCTTCGAGGTGATTGCGGAAACCGTCCGAGGCGCTGTTCCAGGGCGCCATGTCGTACGTGGGTATCGACAGCACCGACTCGACCTCGGCCGGCGTCGGCAACTGACGTCCCCCGGCACCGAGGGAACGCCGCAGGAACGTACGGCCGTCGACCCGCACGTTGATCGGCCAGTTCCCGGCGGGCGCGGAGAACGGCCCGTCCGTCACCCGGCTGTCCCTCTCGCGCCCGGTGCCCCCGAGGAAGTCGGGCGCCCACAGCGAGGAGCGCGGCGAACGGTCGACGGTCCAGTCCCAGTACGGCAGGGCCACCGACGCGTCCACCGACTGCAGCGCCCGCTCGAACTCCAGGAGGAATCTTCGGTGCCAGGGCAGGAAGGACGGTGAGCGGTGTCCCGTCCGCTCGCCGTCGTCGGTGTCGGAGACGATGAACGCGTTGTGTGTCGTGACGAATGCGTCGTAGCGGCCGCTGCGCTTCAACTCCAGGAGCGCGGCGACGAAACGCCGCTTCTCGTCTGCGGTCAGGGCGGACTGGTTCTTGCGGACGGTCATGTGCGAGTGCTCCAGGTGCCTTGCGTCTAAGGTCAGTTGGCGGGGAAGGGCAGCAGTGGCGCGCCCTGGAGGTCGTCCACGGCGGCGCGGGCGGCGGCGCGCGGGGTGGGCACCGGGTCGTAGTGGCTGACGACACTGATCCAGGTGCCGTCGGCGTTGCGCATCACGTGCAGTTCCACGCCGTCGACGAACACCGCGTATCCCGCGCCGTGGTGGTGACCGGCTCCGGCGGCCGGACGGCCCTGTATCCGGCGGCCCTTGTAGACCTCGTCGAAGGTCCCGTGGGCGTCGTGGTGCCCGGCGGCCATGGCCGGGGTGCCTGCCGACCATGGCCCCGCGGCAGTGGCGAGGACTGCCGCGGCGGTGAGCGCACGGCGACGGCTGAGTTCCGGCATACGGACCTCCTGGGTTCGTTCGGCTGATGACCCCGCATGCCTATCGGCCCGTCCGGTACCGGGAGAAATCCACGCGAGCCGGTTGGCTTCGATTCGGGCAATTCCCCTTATGTCGTGCAACCTTGAACCAAGATGATCTTGCTGTGAGGGGGTGTTCGAGCGGGTGCGGAGCGGGAAGTTCCGCCCACGAGGGGGGCTGGGGCGGGTGTTTCTCCCCGTCTGGCCCGCTGTCCGTGGTGCGCGTCACGCCGTGAATCTGGCGCGATTCGACGGCCGGCTGATGATGCCTTTGCCCTGCTACTCTGCGTGCATCATTGACAGCTCTCGGTAATTCTCAGGGGTGTGCGTGAAGGTCGCCTGTGTCGGCGGCGGGCCCGCCGGTCTGTATCTCTCGATCCTGCTGAAGCGGCAGGACCCGTCCCACGACATCACCGTCCACGAACGCGACCCGGAGGGCTCGACCTACGGCTGGGGCGTGACGTACTGGCGCGGACTGTACGACCGGCTCCATGAGCAGGACCCCGAGTCGGCGCGTGCCCTCGACGGCGACTCCGTCCGCTGGCGTGACGGCGTCGCCCACGTGCGGGACCTGACGGCCAGACACAGCGGCGACCAGGGCCACGGCATCGGCCGCCACCGACTGCTGGAGATCCTCGCCGCCCGGGCCCGCGAGCTCGGCGTCCGCCTGGAGTACGAGCGCGAGATCACCGCCGACGACCTGCCCGCCGGCGCGGACCTGGTCGTGGCGGCCGACGGTGTCCGCAGCGCCCTGCGCACCCGCCACGCCGCACACTTCGGCACGGAGGTCACGGCCGGGCGCAACCCGTACGTCTGGCTCGGCACCACGAAGGTCTTCGACGCCTTCACCTTCGCCTTCGTCGAAACCGATCACGGCTGGATCTGGTGCTACGGCTACGGATACGGCCCCGAGCGCAGCACCTGCGTCATCGAGTGCGCACCCGAGACCTGGACCGGACTGGGACTGGACCGGGCGAGCGAGGACGACGGACGGGCGCTGCTGGAGCAGCTCTTCGCCGGCGTCCTGGACGGCCACCCCCTGCTCGGCCGCGCCGGCGGCACGCCCTGGCAGACCTTCCGCACCCTCACCAACCGCACCTGGTACCGCGACAACCTCGTCCTGCTCGGCGACGCCGCCCACACCACGCACTACTCCATCGGCGCCGGCACCACCCTCGCCCTGGAGGACGCGATCGCCCTGGCCGCCGCGCTGCGCGAGCACTCCGCACTCCCGCAGGCCCTCGCCCGCTACGAACGGGAACGCACGGCGGCCCTCCTGCCCGTGCAGAGCGCGGCCCGCTACAGCGCCCAGTGGTACGAGAACCTCCCGCGCTACGTGCGGCTGCCGCCGGAGCGCATGTTCGCCCTGCTCGGCCAGCGGCACTCGCCCCTGCTGCCCCATGTCCCGCCGCAGCTGTACTACCGGCTGGACCGGGCGGCCGGGCAGCTGGAGCCACTGCGCCGGTTCAAGAGCTGGCTGGGCCCGAGAGTCGCGCGGACCGTGCACGCGCGGGCCCTGGCCGCCCGCGAGTAAGCGCCCGCGCCGGCATTCCTCTCCGGAGCGTCACGCGCCCGCCCGGAGCGTCACGCCCCCACCGCGCAGGCGCACCTCATCCCTCGGCGCCCTGCCCGAACAGCCGGTCCAGGAAGGCGTTGCCGTAGACGCGGTGCGGGTCCAGCCGGTCCAGCACCGCGTCCGCCTCGGCCCACTCGTGCGGACCGACCGCGGACGGCACCACCGAGCCCAGCACCTCCTCGTCGCTCCACACCCCGTCGTCCGTGTACGCCCACCCCTTGGACCACTCCACCCGGGTCAGGGCGGACCCGCCGTCGTACGCGCGCAGCAGGAATCGCTCGACCTCGCGCAGGAACGCCTCCGCGTCCGGAGTGCCCGGCAGGGTCAGGACGTCCAGCCACACGGCCGTGTCCCACTCGGGGTGGTCCTCGGGCGGCCGGAGCGCGGACAGCAGCGGCGGACGGGCCCCGGCCACCCCGGAGTCGCCCGGGTCGTCCAGTCCGGTCACCCGGATCTCCACCGACCCGTTGACCGGAAAGCTGCCCCGGGCCGCGTACGCCGTCAGCCGCTCCCGGTAGAACACGGCGAACTCGGAGACGACCTTCTGCACCTGGTCCCTGGACGTGAGCACGGCATAGCCGTTCGCGTGGACCCGCAGGGTGGTCGGCTTCAGATACAGCAGCGTGTTCTTGGACGGTCCCCAGATGTCGCCGGACAGTGTCGCCACCAGCCCGAGCGCGGCGGCGTCGTACTGCGCGGTGCCGAGCACCGGCGCCAGATACCAGGCCGCCTCCGACGTCATACGGCCCGCCAGCTCCGCCACCGGGGCCGGGACGTTGTCGGAGAACGGGTAGTTGTACGGCCGTGTCACATGCCGTGAGGTCAGCGGCCGGGTGGGGGAGACGCTCCACACCTTCAGCCAGGGGTGCTCGGTGAAGGCGAACCAGATCGCCTCGACCCGCCCGGCCTCCTCCAGGAAGCTCGCGAACGTGCGCCCCTTGCCCGAGCCGGGCGCGGCGAACAGTTCGCCGGCCGGGATGTCCGTACGGCTCACGCACCGGAGGTCGGTATCGGCGCCCACCCGCAGCACCACCTCGGTCACCAGGGACCGCCCGAGATGGGTCAGCAGCGCGGCGCAGTCCGTCTCGTCACGGTGGAACGTGCGCAGCGCGTACGCCCCGGCCCGGGAGTCCCACACCACGGCCGTCAGCGACAGGATCAGGTTGCTCAGCGAGCCGTACGTGTGCCCCGGCAGGCGTCGCTCGCCCCGCGCGGGAACGGCGGTGCCGTGCGCGTCGATGGCCAGGGCGCCGCCCAGGGTGAGGACACCGGGAGCGGGAGCCGCCGTGACACCGAGGCCGTGCTCCTCCAGGAAGGTGAGCAGGGTCTCCATGGTCACTCCGGCGCCGGCGCGCACGGCGGCCGGTGAGTCCAGGGCGAGGCCGGTCAGGTGAGGTGTGGTGTCGACGAGGAGGACGGGTGCGCCGGACGGCGTCCCTTCCGTCACCGTCAGGGGTGACCAACCGTGCGCGGCGCCCCGGGCGCGCACCCGCCACCCGTGCCGCCAGGCCCAGTTGACGACGTCGGCCACCTGGCCGGGGCTTCCCGGCGCACAGGCCCACAGGCCGTCGGCCGTGATCTCGCCGACCCAGTTCCGGTACGCCGAGCGGTACAGCGCGACGTCGGCGGGGAAGTCCGGCAGCTCCGCCGCGGCTGCCGCCGGATCCGCCGGCAGGCCCGGCACGGCGGCCAGCGCGGCCGCAGTGAGGAGGAAACCCCGGCGCGACCAACGCGCCTCGTCCGACGGGTAGTTGCTCGCTGAACCACTTGTCACTCAAGCCACGCTAGGGGCTCGTTGACACCTGACGCGTCCCTGTCGACTCTATTCACTCGTGTGAGTGAATCTGGCAGGGACGGCAGCCCGGAGCCCGATGGTCCGCGCACGGCCGTGACGGATGACAGACTGACGCCCATGGACGAGCGCACATTCGACAGGTCGGGCCAGCACGCTTCCGTCGTGGGTCTTGGCACATGGCAGCTGGGTGCCGACTGGGGAGACGTCGACGACAAGGAAGCCCTCGCGGTACTGGAGGCGGCGGCCGAGGCCGGGGTGACCTTCTTCGACACCGCTGACGTGTACGGCGACGGCCGCAGCGAGCAGACCATCGCCGCGTTCCTCAGCGGCAGGCCGGACCTGCACGTCCTGGTCGCCACCAAGATGGGCCGCCGGGTCGACCAGATCCCCGAGAACTACGTGCTCGACAACTTCCGCGCCTGGAACGACCGCTCCCGGCGCAATCTCGGCGTCGACCGTATCGACCTGGTGCAGCTGCACTGCCCGCCGACGCCCGTCTACTCCACGGACGAGGTGTTCGACGCCCTGGACACCCTGGTCGAGGAGGAGCGGATCGCCGCGTACGGCGTCAGCGTCGAGACCTGTGCCGAGGCGCTGACCGCGATCGCCCGGCCGAACGTGGCGAGCGTGCAGATCATCCTCAACCCGTTCCGCATGAAGCCCCTGCGCGAGGTGCTCCCCGCCGCACGCGAGGCGGGCGTCGGCATCATCGCCCGCGTCCCGCTCGCCTCCGGCCTGCTGTCGGGCAAGTACACGCGGGACACGGTCTTCCCCGAGAACGACCACCGCACCTACAACCGGCACGGTGAGTCCTTCGACGTGGGCGAGACCTTCTCCGGCGTCGACTACGCCACCGGCGTCGAAGCGGCCGCCGAGTTCTCCGCGTTCGCCCCCGAGGGATACGCCCCGGCCCAGCTGGCCCTGCGCTGGATCATCGACCAGCCCGGCGTGACCACCGTGATCCCCGGCGCCCGCTCACCCGAGCAGGCCCGCGCCAACGCGGCCGCCGCCCGTCTGCCGGAGCTGTCCGGCGAGACGCTGACGGCGATCCGCGACCTCTACGACCGGCGGATCAAGGACCAGGTCGAATCCCGCTGGTGAGCCGCGTCCTCACGGCACCAGGAGCAGCTGCCTCTCCTGCTCCTGGTCGCCGGAGGCGGCACCGTCGTCGCGGGCCGTGAACGCCCGGGTGAGCGTGTCACTCGCCCGCCGGACCGCCTCCGGGGAGCCCTGCACCGTGACGGTCACCGGGGCGGACAGGCGCTCGGCGCCCGCCCCGGCGCCGCCGGCGGGACTCGTGTCCGTGCCGCCGTCGAAGGTCGCCATGTGCACCGTCGCGTTCTCGTCGGCGGGCAGCTCGTCCGGCGCCCCGAACGTGCCTTCCAGGGCCCGGACGACCGCTCGTGCGTCGTCGGTACCCCCGCCGCTGAGCGTGACGGTGAGCTGCGTACCGGACATGCGTCCACGACCTCCTCAGGCTGTGCGTCAGTCGCCGTCCGTGTAACCGCACGCTGATCGCTCAAACCGCCTGCGGGCCGGGAGGACGGCCGCTTACGGGGAACCCGCGTGAGAGAAGCACTCATGTCTCACACCGGGGAGGAACAGTGGCGGACACGGCAGAGGGCGCGCCGAGGCGCCGGGGGCGCAACGAGACGGAGGAGGAGAGAGCGGACCGGATGTGGCAGGAGCTCATCCAGGAGGTTCGCGTGGCCCAGATGGGCGTGCAGATCCTGTTCGGTTTTCTGCTCACCGTGGTGTTCACCGAGAAGTACGACGACCTGACCGACACGGACCAGACGATCTACCTCATGACGGTCGTCCTCGGCGCATGCGCGACCGGGGCGCTCATCGGGCCGGTGTCCCTGCACCGCCTCGTCTCCGGGCGGCGCGTCAAACCCCAGGCGGTGCGGCTGGCCTCCCGGCTGACCCTGCTCGGCCTCGTGCTGCTGCTCGCCACGACGACCGCCTCACTGCTGCTGATACTCCGCGTGGCGACGCACGACGGCTTCGTGCCCTTCCTCGTCGCCGGCGTGGTCGGCTGGTACCTGCTGTGCTGGTTCGTCCTGCCTCTGTGGGTCAGGCACCGCCACACGTCGCAGTGACGGTCTGCCGTGGTGCCCACCATGGGCACCACGGCACGGGCGGCCGGCGGACAGCGCGGCAGCCTCGGCGGACAGCACAGCAGGTTGTCAGTGGGCAACGCCCCCGGGTCAGCCCCCGGCGATGACGTCCGCCAGGAAGTCGTCGACGCGGACCTCCTCGCGGCCCGGGGGGACCACCTCGTGGGTCTCCCGCAGGAACGCCGCGAACGCCGGGGCCCACGCGAAGACCACCGCGTGGTGACGGCCGCCGTCGGGACGGGCGTCACCGAGGAACTCCAGGCGCAGCTCCTGCCACATGCCCAGCGACACGGGGCGCATCCGCACGTCCCCCACCCCGACCGGACGCCGCAGCGCCTCGCCGAGCATCTCGCGGTCCAGCTGCCAGCGGGCGAGAACGCGGCCGTCGTGGCTGAAGACCACGGTGACGGCGAACGGGTCCGCGGCGTCGTAGCTCAGGTGGGCGAGCACGGAGAAACGTTCCGTGTCACCCGCCTGGAGCTGCACCACCAGGGTCTTGTGCACGAAGGAGTTCACGAGAGGGCCTCCGGGAAGAACCAACCGACGTAGAGGCCTCTAGTACCCCCGATACGCACAAGATGCTCAGCCCTCCGGGTGATTACCCGCGGGCACCGCGCAGGGACTCGATGCACACGGCCACGGCCCGCTGGAGCTCCTCCAGGCGCTGGACCATGTCGTCCTCGTAGAAGTCCCCGGCGTCGTCGAAGGTCAGTTCCTCGAACACCTTGGTCGCCTTCTGGAGGCTGCTGTAGAACTTCGTGCGCCGCTCCTGCACCCGCAGACCGGGGTCGGTCTCGACGGCTTCGACGACAAGGGACTTCATGGTGTCGTACGCCTCGGCGGCCCACTCGCCGGCGTCCTCGCCCTCGTCCAGCTCGTCGATGAGCGACAGGTGCCGCTCGGCCTCCTGACGGAGGTCGGCCGGCGCGTCCACGGTCTGCCCGGCGGGCGTCTTGATCTGTCCCGACTCGGCGATCTGGCGCACGTATCCGATCCGGTCGGCCGCCCTGCTCTCGCCGGCGACGGCCTTCTTGAGCTCGTCCGTGCGTACGACGTCACGGGCCAGCTCGGACTGGAGCTCGGGGTCCTCCCGGACCCGGTCCAGCAGGGCCTGGCGGGCCGCGCGGGCGGTGGCGGGGTCGGCGAGGATCGCGGCGCGCAGAGCGGTGGGGTTCTCCGCGACCTCCAGCGCCTTCGTGGGCCGGATCCCCTCCGCCTCGGCGGCCTCGGCGATGGCCGTGCCGCGCCCGGACGTGGCGCCCGAGCGGGAGACGTAGTAGCTCAGCCACACGTCGGCGTCCGGCAGTTCCACCTCCTGCCCCGGCGCCAGGGCCTCGAAGTGCGGGACCAGCCCGTCGTCGGCCGCCCGGTCCCACGCCTTGTAGTAGCGCATGACCCGCTCGGGGGAGCACCCGGCGAGTTCCGCGAACTCCTTCGCCGACACCTTCGGCGTCTCGTCCGAGCCCTGCCCGCCGGGCCGCACACTGCGCGCCACCTTCAGCCCGAAGGCCCACCCTCCGGTCCGGGCGTACGCCCCGAACTCTCGCGCGTCCCGCGCGACCGGTTCGCAGACGGGCGCCGGGGAGGTTTCGGGCGGGGTGATCGCCAGGGTCACGGACGACTCTCCTGAATGGGGTTGGCCGATCGATTACGTGCAGGTCGGCAGCCTATACGAGCCCGTGGCCCGGGCCTGCCGACGTAAATCGTTTCTCCTCCCCCCGCCCGGTGCGGGAGACTCGGGCCATGGTGCGACCTGATGTCGGTGCGCCTTTGCGCCCCTGCGCGGAATGCGGTGGATACGAGTACGGCGGTGCCCCCGCCTGTGCCGTCTGCCGTGACCTCGTCGACGGCCTGGTCGAGGAGGAGTGGGCCGCGTTCTCGCGTCACTGGGACGTGACGGGGTGCGAGCAGGAGACCGCCCTCGCCGAACTGGTCGTCGCCGAACCCGACCGGCACGACTGGCGGGTCGTGGACGCCGCGCTCGACCGCCTGGCCTGTACCGACTGCGGCGATCGGCTCGGCCGTGGACCCGTCGGCTGCCACGCCTGCCTCCTCGCGCACGGCTTCCGCTACGCGGCGATCGAGACGGACCGGCCCGGAGTGCCGCCGGGCAATGAACACGCCGTCCGGGTCAACGTCTCGGTCGTGCGCCGGCCCCAGGGCATCTCGGAGAGCGAGGTCCTCGTCCGTCGACTGCTGTTGCCCCTCCTCCTCGTGGGATTCACGCCGACCATCGAAGAGGCCCAGCGGGTGAGCGCCCTGGTGAAGGCAAGCTCCCCGACGAGGAGGGTGCTCGTCGTCGAACAGTTCGTGGCGAGGGCGGACCTCAGCCGAACGCGTCGCGCAGGGCCGGCAGCAGGGTCTTCTCCGACCAGTCCAGATACGCCGGCTGCGAGTCGCCACCGATCTGGACCAGGGCGATCTCGGTGAAACCGGCCTCGGCGTACGGACGGACGGCCTCGACGAACGCGTCCGGGTCGTCGCCGCACGGGATGGAGTCGGCGACGTCGTCGGGCGTGACGAACTGGGTCGCCGCCTCGAAGGAATCCGGGTGCGGCAGCTCCGAGTTGACCTTCCAGCCGCTGCCGAACCAGCGGAACTGGGAGTGGGCGCGCTTGATGGCCGTGTCCCGGTCGGGGTCGTAGCAGACCGGCAGCTGGCCCACGCGGGGTTTGCCCTCACCGCCGTGCCGGTCGAACGCCTCCAGCAGCCCCGCCTTGGGCTCCGTGGCGATCACCAGATCGCCCAGCCGCCCCGCGAGCTCGCACGACCGCTCCCCGGAGACGGCGATGCCGATCGGCGGCGCCTCCTCCGGGAGGTCCCACAGCCGGGCCGACTCCACGTCGAAGTGCGTGCCGCGATGGTTGACGTGACCGCCCTTGAAGAGGGCGCGGATGATCTCCACGGCCTCCTCGAACATCTCGTGCCGTACGTCGACGGACGGCCAGCCGCCGCCCACGACGTGCTCGTTGAGGTTCTCGCCGGAGCCGAGCCCCAGCCGGAACCGGCCTTCGGAGAGCAACTGGACCGTCGCCGCCTTCTGCGCCACCACCGCCGGGTGGTAGCGGAACGTCGGGCACGTCACATACGTCATCAGCGGGATACGGGACGTGGCCTGGGCGGCCGCGCCGAGCACCGCCCACGCGTAGGGCGAGTGACCCTGCGAGCGCAGCCACGGGAAGTAGTGGTCGGAGGTCACCGAGAAGTCGAAGCCCGCCTCCTCGGCCCGCACCACATGGTCGACGAGCTCTCGGGGGCCGGCCTGCTCGGTCATCATCGTGTATCCGATTTGCACCATAGGCGCCGAGTCCCCGGACAACGGACGTGAAAACTGCTCGATCAAGGCCCGCCGGCAGGGGCAGGATGCCCCCATGAGTGCCTCCGCTCTGCCCGCGAGCAGTCCCGCCGCCCAGGGCGTCGACGCGTCCGGCGTCCACGCCTTCCTCGACGCCCTCGAAGCGGCTCCGGACATAGAGCCGCACAGCCTGGTGATCATGCGGCACGGCCGGCTGGTCGCCTCCGGCTGGTGGGCGCCGTACACCCCCGACCGCCCCCACCTGCTGTACTCGCTCAGCAAGAGCTTCACCGGGACCGCCGCCGCTCTGGCCGAGGCCGAGGGGCTGCTCGACTTCGACGCGCCGGTGATCTCGTACTTCCCGGAGTTCGAGGCCGAGATCACCGACCCGCGCAGCCGGGCCATGCTCGTACGGCACGTGGCGTCCATGTCGAGCGGCCACGAGCGGGAGACCGTGGAGGAGGTCTACGGGCTGGACAAGGAGGAGCCCGTGCGCGCGTTCCTGCTGCTGCCGCCGGACCGCGACCCGGGCACCGTCTTCGCCTACAACCAGCCCACCACCTACACCCTCGCCGCGATCGTCCAGCGGGTGACCGGGCAGCCGCTCACCGCGTATCTGCGCCCGCGGGTGCTGGATCCGCTGGGCATCGGCGAGGTGTTCTGGCAGCGGGACCGCGCCGGCCGTGAGATCGGCTACAGCGGTCTGCACGCCACCACCGACGCCGTCGCCCGTCTCGGCGAGCTCTATCTGCGCGACGGGGTCTGGAAGGGCGAGCGGCTGCTGCCCGAAGGGTGGGTGTCCCGGGCCGCGCGCCCGCGCATACCGACCGCCGGAGCCATGGGAGACCAGGACCGGCAGGACTGGGACCGGGGCTACGGCTACCAGTTCTGGATCTCCCGGCACGGCTACCGGGGCGACGGCGCGTACGGCCAGTTCTGCCTTGTGCTGCCCGAGTACGACGCGGTGATCGCGGCGACCGCGGCGACCGAGCGGAAGCAGGACTACCTGAACCTCGTCTGGCAGCACCTGCTGCCCGCCTTCGGGCCCGAGCCGCTGCCCGGCCGGGACGCCGCCGACGAGGCCCTGCGGGAGCGCCTCGCCGGACTCGCGCTGCCGCCCGCCCCGGGCAGGCCGGCACCGCCGGAGCGGGCGGAGGAATGGACGGCCGCCGAGTTCAGGGCCTTTGAGGGAGACGGTCCCGCTCTGTCGGCCGGGCTCGTACCGGACGCGGACGGCTGGACGCTCAGGCTCACCGAGGGCGAGAACCGGCTGGACCTGCGGATCGGAGCGAAGAGCTGGACGGTGGCGGAGGAGCCGCTCCCGACCGCCGTGAGCGGCGGCTGGACGGACCCCGGCACGCTGGCCGTGGAGGTGGTGTTCCTGGAGACCCCGCACCGCCTGGCCCTGACGTGCTCCCTCGCGGACCGTACGCTCACCGCGAGCTGGCGCACGCAGCCCTACGACCCCAGCCCGCTCACCTCCCTGCGCGCCCCGCGCGGCTCAGTCTGAGCCCGGCCGGAACGTCTTCAGGAAGGTCCGCAACGCCTCCTGGTTCGCCTTGTCCTCCCAGTCGGCGTCCGGCGTCGTCCAGCGCAGCGAGAAGCTCCGACCCCCGCCCAGCAGGAAGCCCCGGCCGAAGGTGTGCACCCGGGCGCCGTCGACGACCGCCGTCCACTCCATGTCGGCGGCCTCGCGTCCCTGGTACGTCGTCGCGCGGATCTCGCCGATCCGCCGGTAGCCGCCGGACCGCTCCAGGTTGGGTTCGACGTCGTCCCGCCACACGGCCACGGGGTCCGGCCCCACGCGTGCGCTGTGGGTGACGGCCAGCGTGCGGCCGTCACCGTCGGCGCCGAAGACCACGCGGTACGCCAGATCGCCCTGGCGGTCGGTGTCCAGCCGCGTCCAGTGCTCGGGGAGCGCGACGGAGAAGCCTTCCGGCGCGCGGTAGGTACGGAAACCGGGCGGCAGGGCCGTGGCCGGGGCGGACGGCGTGGGCGTGGGCGTGGGGGTGGGGGTGGGCTTGGGGTCCGGGTCCGGGGACGACGCAGA
The DNA here is from genome assembly GCF_014205255.1 of Streptomyces caelestis. Classification (GTDB taxonomy): domain Bacteria; phylum Actinomycetota; class Actinomycetes; order Streptomycetales; family Streptomycetaceae; genus Streptomyces; species Streptomyces caelestis. The sequence continues at coordinate 8,596,579 of NZ_JACHNE010000001.1, forward strand.
GGGCGTTGGGGACGGGGAGCCGGTCCGGCTGGGTGGCACGGACGGCTCGGGGCTGCCCCCGCCGGTGCCCTCGCCCGGCGAGGCGGCGGAGGCCGGTGGCCGGGCCGGGGAGTCCGCCGCGTCGCTGCCCGCGTCACTGCCGGGCAGCCCCTGGGTCGCGGCGAGCACGGCGACCGCGACGGTGACCACGGCCAGGGTGGTGCCGACGACCATGGTCCGTCTGCTCCATGCCGGACCCCCCGGCCGCATCGCGGCGTACGCGCCGCGCAGCCGCGGCACGGGCACCGCCCCCATGGCCGCTTCCGGGTCCTCGCTGAGCGCGCGGGTCAGCGCCTCCCGGACCACCGGGCGCGTCAGCCGCTCCCGCGCGTCCTTGCGGAGCAGTCCCTGCACGACCTGGGTGAGCGGCCCGGCGCGCACCGGCGTGCGCAGCGGCAGCCGGTCCACGCCCTTCAGGGTGTTCTCCGGCCGGCCCCGGTCCCGGAAGGGCGGGCGGCCCTCGACCATCGTGTACAGGATCGCGCCGAGCGCCCAGAGATCGGCCGCGGGCCCGATGTGCTGGTCGCGGGCCTGTTCCGGGGAGGCGAACGCGGGTGCCGTGAGCCGGGGCGCGAGGGTCGCGCCGACCAGGCCGTAGCCGGTGACGACGGCCGAGTGGTCCTCGCGTACGAACACCTGGCCGGGGCTGAGCTCGCCGTGCGTGATGCCCTCGGCGTGCGCGGCGTCCAGCACGTCGAGCAGCTCCAGGCCGATACGGGCGGCCCGCACGTAGTGGAACGTGCCCTGCTCCGAGAGGAGTTCGCCGAGCGGGGTGCCGTCGATCCACTCGTTGACGGTCCACAGGGTGCCGGCCTCCTCGGCGGCGTCGACGACCGTGGCGATCCGGCCGGGGCACAGCAGCGCCATGCGTTCGGAGGTGCGCAGCAGGCGGGCGGCGGCCCGACGCTCGGTTTCGTAGGCGTCGTCCGGGAGCCCGATCTGCGTGACGAGACACGGGCGGGAGACCTCGCCGGTGCCGATGTCCTCGGCGTACCAGCAGATGCGGTTGGTCTCGCGCTGGATGATCTCGAGCAGCCGGTACCGGCCGGCGACCAACTGGTGTGTGGAGACGTGCGCCCTGCCCATGGCCATCCCTCGCTGGAAACCTGGCTCTCACCTTTTCCAGAAGTACGGGGGACGAGCCGTGCTGCGTTCAACCGGATCGCAACTCGGCGTCCATTCTTGTCTTTTATTCAAGGGAGAGGATCAAGTGTGCGAGAGGAAATGGCCTTTCGCGGGCCGGGAGCGGCTCACCTCGGCCGCCCCGGGGCCGCCGCGGGTGCGGAGAATTCGTCCCCGCCGCCCGCCGATTCCCAAATCACCGGACGGCCTGCTGGTAACCGACGGTAAATGCGAAGGTGTCCGACGACTGAACCCGACACCCCTCCGATGAATTCGGCGACGGATTCCCCGGGGGGGCGGTCGGCTCAGAGCTCGCGCCGTACCAGGAAGCCGGGCAGTGACCGCAGTTCACCGAGGGCCCCCGCCTCCAGCGGCGCCCCGGCGAGCGCCGTCTCGACGGCGGCGAGGTGACGCCTGGCCTCCGCCATGGCCGCCGGACGGCCGCCCGCCCGCTCGATTCAGCTCCGCCGCGGCACCGGGATCGTCGCCTGTCTCCAGAGGGAGAAGGCGTGCACCAGCTCCACCGCGACGGCCGCGGCCACCCCGTCCCGCCCGGACGCACCGGCCCGGTGACTCGCCTTCCAGGCCCGGTCCGCGTCCTCGACCCGGCCCAGCCGGCGGTGCGCCTCGGCCACCGCGAGTCCGGAACGCGCCGCCTCCCCGGGCTTTCCCGCACGCTCGGCCGCCCTCAACTGCTCGGTGCCGGCGGCGTCGGTCAGTGAGCCCTGGCCTCAAGGGCCAGGGCATCACCTGCTGTCGATCAAGACGTCGGCCGGACGGACGGGGTTGCCTGTGAGGAGCGGATCACCGTGGAGGAAGGACCTCAGTGCTGACCGGTCTTCTGCGGTGTGGCCTCGCTCGGCCGCACGACGACGTGTCCCTCGCCCTGCAGCACCAGTTGCACGGCCTCGCCGGAGCCGCCGCGCAGCATCGAGCCGATGGACTGCGAGCGGTGCAGCGAGGTCTGGAGGCCCGCCGTCCAGCCGACGACCGCGTCGGTGTCGACGTGCACCGGATACTGCGGCGAGACCGGGATGACCAGCGGATTGCCCTCGCAGATCAGCCCCAGCCTGCCCTGCCCGGTGAAGACGCTGTTGAACAGGCCGCCGCCCGTGATGCCGGCGCCCTTCACGGTCGCGATGCGGTAGGACAACGTGGCGTCGAAACACAGGACGTTACGGCCGTTGACCGTGAACTCGTCGCCCGGTTCGACGTCGACGATGAAGCAGTTCTGCGCTTCGTGGGCGAACCAGGCCTCGCCCTGCCCGCGCACGGCCATCAGCGGAAGTCCCTCCCCGGTGACCGCGCGCTTGAGCATGCCGCCCACACCCTGGCCCTTGCGCTCGAACTGGAGGTTGCCGCGGTAGGCGATCATCGCGCCCTGTCGGGCGAGCATCTCGCCGTTCACCGTGTAGCGGAGGCACTTGGCGTTCTCGACCGTCATACCCGGTGCGACGGCCGGCTGTGCCATGTGCCGGCTGGAAAAGAGGTCACCCTTCATACGCGCATCCTCACCCGGAGCGTTCCCCTCCGCCAAGATCGAGGGCGTGTGACGAGCAGGGCGCGCGGTGGCGCGGTGTCAGCCGCCGAAGAGCTGCGTCCAGTACGTGCCCGCCCGGCCGCCGCCCGCGAAGCCGACCCCGAGGTGCGTGAAGCCGGGCTTGAGGATGTTGGCCCGGTGGCCGGGGCTGTTCATCCAGCCCTCCACCACTTCGGCGGGAGAACGCTGGCCGCAGGCGATGTTCTCGCCGATGGAACGCCGGGTGGAGCCCGCGGCGGCGGCTCTGTCCCAGGGTTGGCTGCCGCCGGGCGCGGTGTGCGAGTAGAAGGCGCGAGACACCATGTCCGCGCTGTGCGCCTGGGCGGCGGCGGTGAGCAGGGGATCGGCGGCCAGGGGCGGGAGTCCGGCCCGGGCGCGCTCCCGGTTGGTGAGGTCGGTCACGGCCGCCGCCACGCCCGCCAGCCCGTCCGGAGCGAGGGGCCTGGCCCAGAGCGCGGTCCAGTACGTGTCACCGGTGGGGCCGTCGTGGACGTGGGCCACTCCGGCGTGGGTGAACGCCGGGTCGTGCAGGGTGCGGCGGGCCCCGTCCGTGCGCATGCAGTACGCGACGAACTCGGCGGTGGTGCGCGGGCCGGACACCAGGTGCTCGCCGACGGTGAGGTACGCGTACCCGGCGCCGACGACCCGCTGGTAGACGGAGACGCCGTCACGGCTCTCGACGCCGAGGCGTCCGGACGCGGCCATGGCGGCGGTGTGGGCCCGCGCCGCGGACACCAGCCGCGGGTCGAGCGAGACCGGTGGTGAACCGAGGGCGGTACGAGCGGAGTTGACCACGGCGGCGAAGTCGTACGGATCGGAGGCGGGCTGCGCGAAGGCTGGGGGACCGGGGGAGGGGCCGACGCCGGCCGAGCTCCCGGTCTGGCGCCGCGCGCCCGGCGCACCGGCCGCCGCAGAGTCCGGCCCGGACACGGGCGCGTCGTCCACGACGTCGACGCCGAAGTCCCGGGCGAGTCCCGCCAGTCCGTCGGCGTACCCCTGGCCCAGGGCGCGCAGCTTCCAGCGGTCGCCGCGCCGGTAGAGCTCCGCGAGCAGCAGGACCGTCTCCTGGCGGGGGCGCGGCGGGGCGAACCGGGCGAGCGGGCGGCCTCCCGCGTCGGTGACGTGCAGGGTGGGGGAGGGCAGGCGGCCGAGGGCGGTTCCGGGCTCGGCGGGACTGACGGCGACGGTGACCCGGGTGGCACCGGCGCGCAGTCTCGCCGGGTCCACGGTGAGCGCTTCGCCCCGCAGCGTCGCTCCCGGCGCGGCCGGCTGGTTGTAGAACACGAAGTCGCCGTCGTCCCGCACCTTTCCACCGTCGTCCGTGACAAGCGCGGACACGCCGAACGGGCCGGGCACCCGGACGGTCACCGCCCCGCCCGGAAGCGGCAGATTGCCACCGGGGACCAACTCGCTCATCACGCCCCCCTGCTGTCGTCGTACCGGCCGCCCCGTGGGGACGCGGATGCCAGGACAACGGCCGTCGCGGCGCGAGGGTTCCCACGTCAGCCCGGTCCACACCTACGAAGCCGACGTCCGCCTGGGGGAGGCGGCCTCCACACCGGCGCAGGTCGGACACACCGAGGCCACTCGCACAGCGTCGGAGGCCGCACCACTACCGTGTCTACGCCGGGACGGCACGGAACATCCCGCTCGCTCCCGGTGGCTCCGCGACGCTGCGGGATCTTGCCCCCCTGACACCGACCACCCGTGCGACCGGCCGAAGGAGCGCCCACGATGCCACGCACCGCACGCCCCCGCGGCCGCACCACCCTGGCCGCCCTCGCCTGCTGCCTCGCGCTGGGCTGCGCGTCCGGCGGGACACCCCAGGGGTACGAGCCGGCCCCACCGGCCAGCGCCCCGACGGGGCCCGGGCACGGCGTGGTCACCTGGGCCTCCTCCGCCGACCGCGTCGGCGCGGCGGCCGACGGCCGCGGTTACCGGCTGGTCGTGCGCACCAGCGTCGGCGGCACCGGCCTCAGGGTGCGGCTGTCCAACGCCTTCGGCGACCAGCCGGTGACGTTCGAGAACGTCCACGCGGGTCTCCAGCGTGACGGAGCCGCACTCGTCCCCGGCAGCAACCGGCGCTTGACCTTCGGCGGCGCCCGCTCCGTCACGGTCCCCGCCGGCGGCATCGTCTACAGCGACCCGCTGCCCGGCCGCGTCCCCGCCGCGAGCAAGCTCGTCGTCAGCTTCTACGTCCCCCGGGCGGGCGGAGTGCTCACCGGGCACTGGATGGCGATGCAGACGTCGTACACCACCGACGGCGACCACGCCGCGGAGGAGAGCGGCGCCAACTGGGCGCGGCGGACCGGCTCCTGGTTCTACCTCGACGTCGTCACCGTGCGGCCCCGGCCCGCGGCCGGTGCCGTGGCCGCCCTCGGCGACTCGATCACCGACGGCTGGCACTCCACGACCGGCCTCGACCGCCGCTGGCCCGACTACCTCGCCCGCCGGCTGCGCGCGTCCCCCGAGACCACCGTCGAGGGGGTGGCCAACGAAGGCATCGCGGGCAACAAGGTCCTCGCCGACGGCCCCGGACAGAGCGCCCGGAACCGCCTGTCGCGGGACGTGCTGTCTCTGCCGGGGCTGCGCACGGTGCTCCTCTTCCAGGGTGTCAACGACATCAAGGCCGAACCCGGCGCCACGGCCGACGAACTCATCGCCGGGTACCGCACGCTGGCCGCCCGGGCGCACGCGGCCCGGAAGTGCGTCGTCGCCGCCACGATCGCCCCCTACAAGGGCTGGCAGGAATGGGACCCCGCCGGGGAAGCCGTGCGCCAGGAGGTCAACACCTTCATCCGCACCAGCGGCGAGTTCGACGCGGTCACCGATTTCGACCGCGTCCTGCGCAGCCCCGACGACCCCGAGCGGATCCGGCCCGGCTTCGACGGCGGCGACCATCTGCACCCCAACGACCAGGGGATGCGGGCGATGGCCGACGCCGTCGACCTGGAGAGCCTCGACTGCGGGAGCCGCTAGCCCGGATCAGGGAGACGCGACCAGGTCCGCCCCTCCCGCACGGCGTCCGGCAGGTCAGCCGGACGCCGACGGCTCAGAGGTGATCAGGCCCTCCCGGTAGGCGATCGCCACCGCCTCGCCACGGCTCGACGCGCCCAGCTTGGCGAGGATGTTGGAGACGTGGACGCTCGCCGTCTTGCCGGTGATGAACAGTTCCTCGCCGATCTGCCGGTTGCTGCGGCCGAGCGCGAGCAGCCGCAGCACCTCCTGCTCGCGCGCGGTGAGCACACCGGCGCGCTCGTCGGTCTCCGGCGTGCCCGCCAGGCGGCCGCGCCGGACCAGGGCGTCCACCTGCTCCCGCAGCGGCGTGGCGCCCAGACGGCCGGCGGTCTCCCGGACCTCGCGGGCCTCGGCCGCCGCCTCCTCACGGCGCCCGGCCGCCACCAGGGCCTCGGCATACCGCAGCCGGCAGCGCGCCTGCTCGTAGACGTCGCCGTAGCCGAACGCCGTCATCGCCCGCGACCAGGCCGCGGCGTCCGGCCCCGAGACGGCCCGGATCCACTCCGCCTCGGCACGGGCCAGCCAGGCCTGCCCCTCGGGTCCCTGGGGCGCACCGTTCTCGCCCTGGGTGGCGGTGGCCCGCGCCAGCTCCACCAGTTCGGCCGCGGTGTCCGTCCAGCGGCGGGCCCCGGCGTCGTCGCCCGCCGGCCGCGGTTCGGCGGCCGCGTCGGCCACCGAGGACAACGCCAGGGCGGCGAGCCGGACGGTGACGTCCGGGCGGGCGCCCGCCTCGTCGGTGAGGGCCGCGACCGTGGACCGCGTCCATCGCACCGCGTCCTCGGGATCACGGCGCAGCGCCGCGGCGTCGGTGAGCACGATGCCCGCGACCAGGGTGGCCATCCAGTCGAAGGGCCCCTCCAGCAGGGCATGCGCCCGGTCGGCGGCCGTCATGTCGCCCCGGGCCAGGGCGACGTACAGTGCGGGACCGACCGTGTACCCGCCGGCGGCCGGCAGCACCTCGGCATCGGCCGCCGCCGCCCGCACACACTCGTCCCAGCGGCCCAGCACCTGCAGCACCAGCAGCCGCAGGTACCGCATCTCCAGCGGATACGGGGACGACAGCAGCCCGGCGCGCCGCGCCCGGTCCAGGCCCTCCGTCAGCCAGGGCACGCACTCCGCCAGCGCACCGGACTCGTAGCAGCCCATGGCCAGGTTGAACAGGGCACGCAGCTCCACGGCCGCGTTGCCCGAACTCCGCGCCAGTTCCCGGGCCTTCAGCAGTCGCTCCCGGCCCTCGGGGCCGCGCCGCCCGTCTCCGTCGAAGACGGCCAGGGAGATCAACAGGTCCGCCTGGGCGTCGGTCACCCGCAGCTCCTCGGCGACGCTCAGGGCCCGCCGGGCGACCCGCAGCGCGGTCTCGATCTCCCCGACGTGGCGAGCGGCCATGGCATGCGTGGCCGCCGCCCACACCCACGTACGTGACGGCGGATCCTCGGGGATCATCGCCAGTGCCTCGCTGCTGTAGGCGAATGCCGACGTCAGGTGGTCCACGCTCAGCAGGTTCCCGGCGAGGGTGTAGCGGACCCGGGCGGCGAGTTCGGAGTCGGCGTCCTGGCCGAGCTCCGCCAGCGCGGACCGTGTGAGGGAGACCGCCCGGTGCAGCTCCCCGGCGTGCGCGGCCGCCGCCGAGGCCCGCAGCGTCAGCGTCACACGGTCGACCCCGGCGCCCGGGGGCCGCGCCTCGGCACCCACCGCCGGCCACAGGTCGAGGGCCGCTTCCAGATGTCGCTGCTCCTCGGCCGGCGCGCCCACCCGCTGGGCGTGGTCGGCGGCCTCCAGGGAGGCGGCCAGTGCCTCGGCGAGATCGTGGCTCTCCCGGTAGTGGTGGGCCCTCTCGGCGGCGCTCTCCGCGGCCCGGCCCTGTCCGGCGAGGAGCCGGGCGAACGCGCCGTGCAGCCTCGCCCGCTCCCCGGGGAGCAGATCGGCGTAGACGGCCTCCCGGGCGAGGGCGTGCCGGAAGGAGTACGTGTCGTCGTCCCCGGCGGCGAGCAACTGCCGCCCCACCGCCTCGCGCAGCGCCGACTCCAGCTCCTCCTCGGGAAGCCCGACCGCCTGCCGCAGCAGCTCGTGCTCCACCCGGCGTCCGGCGACGGCCGCGGTGCGCAGCACCTGCTGCGCGGTGTCGGACAGCTGCTCGAAGCGGATCAGCAGCACATCGGCGAGCCCGCTGGGCACCCCACCGGACTCCGTGTCCGTCGCCGCGAGCAGCTCCTCCGCGTAGAAGGCGTTCCCCTCGGCCCGCTCCACGATCCGCCGCACCGTGGCCTCCGCCAGCGGACGCCGTTCGAGCTGCCGCACCAGCCGGGCCACATCGGCATCGCCCAGCGGCCGCAGCTCCAGTCGTTCCACCGCGGGCAGCCGTATCAGCTCCGCCAGCAGAGGCCGCAGCGGATGGCGACGGTGCAGGTCGTCCGCCCGGTACGAGGCGAACACCGCCAGCCGGTGCCGCAGAACACCCCGGCCGTGCAGAAACCGCAGCAGGTCCCGCGACGACTGGTCCGCCCAGTGCAGGTCCTCCAGCACGAGCAGCAGCGGCGCGACATCCGCCACAGCGGCCAGCAGCCCCGCCATCCCCTCGAACAGCCGCAACCGCCCGTCGACGTCCCGCGCGGAATCGGTCCCGGCCCCCAGCAGCCGCTCGACCACGGGATGAGCGGCCAGGGCGGACGCGAACCGCTCGTCTGCGGCGAGCACGCCCAGGACTTCGGTGAACGGCAGATAGGGCAGACCGACGTCTCCGAGATCCACGCAGTGCCCGGTGACCACGGTCATTCCGGCGTCAGCGGCCAGCCCGCCGACCTCGTCCAGCAGCCGGGTCTTGCCGACCCCGGCGTCCCCGGCGACCAGCACAGCGCGCGCATCGCCCCCGCGCGCCCGCTCCAGAACCGCGCAGAGCCGGGCGAGTTCGGCGTCCCTCCCGACAACCGGCGTGACAGATGAAGCCTGCGGCACAGGACCAACCTTCTTTTCAGGGGCGCGGGGCTGTGACATTATGCGGCTCCGCCGCGTGGGCGCGATCAACCACGAACAACCCGCGGCCGCCACCGAACAGCAGGCCCCGAGCTCTCAGGCCCGCAACACCTTCGCCCAATCATCCGGCACCCGCCCCGCAGGCCCCGGCACCGGCTGATCCGCAGGATGACTCACCGGCGGAGCCAGCTCCGGCCCCGACTCGTACAACTCGTTCGTCGAGTAGTCCCAGTACCAGCCCTCACCCGGCTCGAAGCTCTGCACCAACGGATGCCCCGACTCCCTGAAATGAGCCGTCGCGTGCTTCGCGGGCGAACTGTCGCAGCACCCCACGTGCCCGCACCGCGCACACCGGCGAAGGTGGAACCACCACCCCCCGGCCGTCTCGCACTCCGCACACCCGCTCCCGCTCGGCGCAGCACCCGGGTCGATCCCGTTCTCACCACTCATGCCGACTCCTCCTCGACCGCTGTCAGCGGAAGCAGCACCTGGAAACGCGTGTCCCCCGGCTCCGACTGCACCTGAATGCTGCCGTGATGCTTGTTGACCACGATCCGCCAGGAGATGTCGAGCCCGAGCCCGGTTCCCTCACCCACCGGCTTCGTCGTGAAGAACGGATCGAAGATCCGCCCCCGGTCCTCCGCCGGGATACCGACGCCCGTGTCCCGGAACTCCACCAGCAGCCGGTCGTGGTCCCGGGCCGTGCGCACGGTCAGCGTCCCTTCCCCGCCCGCGCTGTTCATCGCCGAGACCGCGTTGTCGATCAGGTTCGTCCACACCTGGTTGAGCTCCGCCGGGTATGCCGGGATCCTCGGCAGCGTCCGGTCGTAGTCCTTGACGACCTTGATCCGCCGGCCGATCTTGCCCGACAGCATCAGCAGGGTGCTGTCGAGGAGTTCGTGCACATCGGCGTGTCGGAAGGGCGCCCGGTCGAGCTGGGAGTACTGCTTGGCCGCGTCGACGAGATGCGAGATGCGCGTGGTCGAGTCGTTGATCTCGTCCATCAACAGCTCGGTCTCGACGGTGTAGTTGAGCCACCCGATGGCGCTCGGCAGGAGCTCCTCGTCCACCGCCGCCGCGACCTGGTCCAGCCAGTCCTCGTCGAGACCGGCCTGGACGAAGGCGGGCGCGATCCGCCAGCCGTCCGCGATGCCGTGGTCGTCGAGCCAGTCGGTGAGCGCGTCCTCCCGGTCGGAGGCCTCCAGCGGACTCAGCGTCGGGGCCTTGGCGACGCGCTCGGCGGTGCGTTCCTGGAGGTCGATGAGGTTCGCCATGACCTCGGGGGAGTACGAACCCTGCGCGATGACCGCCAGCTTGTGCCGCATCTTGCCCACCCGCTCCCGCAGTGTCGCGGTCGCCCGTACGGCCGCCGCCGCGGGGTTGTTGAGCTCGTGGGTGAGGCCGGCGGACAACGAGCCGAGCGCCAGCAGCCGTTCGCGCTGCCCGATGGCCCGCTGGGTGTTCTTCGAACCGAAGAAGAGCCCCTCCAGCAGATGCACCGCCATCGGGAACCACTCCTGCATGATGCCCGCGAACGTGTCCGCGGGCAGCACGAAGAACCGCGTCGGCTCGGTGACGCGCATGGAGTTGGTGTAGACCTGCCGCACCCGGTCGCCCAGATACGCCTGCATGGACCCCGCGTACACCCCGCGCTGGGAGGTCCGGGTCACCTCCACGTCGTCGGCGCCGACCCGGCGGTACAGCACGACCGTGCCCTCGAGCAGCACATAGAAGCAGGTGGCGGGTTCGCCCTCGGTGTACACGGGGCCGGGCTCGAACTGCTCCACCCGTCCCTCGGCGCACAGCCGTCCCAGCTGCTCGGGGGTCAGCTTCTCGAACAGGAACAGGGAGCCGATCTCCTGCGGGGCGCACGGCATGGGCTGCCCGCTCACGACTGCTCCAGATACCGGTGGACGAGCATCACGGCCATGGCTCCCTCTCCGACGGCGGACGCGACCCGCTTGGCGGACTCGGAGCGGGCGTCGCCCGCCACGAACACGCCGGGCACACTGGTCTCCAGGTGGTACGGAGGCCGGTCCAGCTCCCAGCCCTCCGGCGGACGGCCGTCGGAGGTCAGGTCGGGCCCGGCGAGGATGAACCCGCGCTCGTCCCGCAGCACCGTGCCGTCCAGCCAGTCCGTCCGCGGGGCCGCGCCGATGAACACGAACACCCACTGCGCGTCGACCTGTTCCGTCTGCCCGCTGTCCACGTCCCGCAGGGTGAGCCGCTCCAGGCGGCCGTCGCCGTGCGCGGTCTCGACGACCGTGCGGCAGCGCACCTGGATGTTGGGGGACTCCTCGATCTGCTGGATGAGGTAGTGCGACATCGACGCGGACAGCGACGCACCGCGCACCAGCAGGGTCACCGACTTGGCGCCCCGGGACAGGTACATCGCCGCCTGCCCGGCGGAGTTGGCGCCGCCGACGATGTACACGTCCTGCCCTTGGCAGGAGGGGGCCTCCGTCAGGGCCGACCCGTAGAACACCCCGCATCCGGTCAGGTCCTCGCAGCCGGGCGCCGCAAGTTGCCGGTAGGACACGCCGGTCGCCAGGATCACGCTGTGCGCGGCGATCGCCGAGCCGTCCGAGAACCGTACGATCCGGGCGGCGCCGTTGACCTCCAGCGCCGTCACCTCGCGCGCGGTGAGGATCTCGGCGCCGAACTTCGCCGCCTGCCGCCGCGCCCGGTCGGTGAGCTGGGCTCCCGACACCCCGTCGGGGAAGCCCAGGTAGTTCTCGATGCGGGAGCTCTGCCCGGCCTGCCCGCCGGTCGCCGACCGCTCCACCAGCACCGTCCGCAGCCCCTCGGAGGCGCCGTAGACCGCCGCGCCGAGCCCGGCCGGACCGCCGCCGATCACGACCAGGTCGTAGAAGTCGGCCGTCGGGGTCGTCGCCAGCCCGACCCGGGCGGCGAGGTCGACGGCCTCCGGCTCGACCAGCGGTGTCCCGTCCGGCGTGATCACCACCGGCAGCCGCATCCCGTCCTCACCGGCCGCGGCCAGCAGCCGCCGCCCCTCCGGCTCGTCGGAGGAGTACCAGCGGTACGGCACCTGGTTGCGGGCCAGGAACTCCCGGACGTCCGAGGAGCGCGCCGACCAGCGATGCCCGACGACCTTCGTGCTGGGCACGGGCCGGTGGTCGCCGGCCCGCCATGCCTGGAGCAGGTCGTCGAGGACCGGGTAGAGCTTCTCCTCGGGCGGGTCCCACGGCTTGAGCAGGTAGTGGTCGAGGTCGACGACGTTGATCGCGTCGATCGCCGCGTTCGTGTCCGCGTACGCCGTCAGCAGCACGCGCCGCGCGCCCGGGTAGACGTCCAGGGCCTGTTCGAGGAACTCGATGCCGTTCATCTGCGGCATCCGGTAGTCGGCCAGGATCACGGCCACGAGATCGCCGCGCAGCTTCAGCTCCCGCAGCGCGTCGAGCGCGGACTCGCCGGACTCCGCGCGCACGATCCGGTACGACGCGCCGTACCGCCGCCTCAGGTCCCGGGCCACGGCCCGGGAGACCCCCGGGTCGTCGTCCACGGTCATGATGACGGTCCGCGCCGCATCGGCGGCCTGTGCCATACGTCCCCCACACCGGGCGGTCGACTCGCGGCGCGGCGCCCCGGGGCACCGCGCCGGCCTTCGCCCATCGTATGTTCGATCGCCGTGGTCCGCTCCGATACGGAGATCAGCTGCGGCGGGCCCCCAGCACGCAGAACTCGTTGCCCTCCGGGTCGGCGAGCGTCACCCACGACTGCTCGCCCTGCCCCACGTCGGCGTGGCGCGCGCCGAGCGCCAGGAGACGGGCCACCTCGGCCTCCTGGTCGACGGGCCGGAAATCGAGGTGGAGACGGTTCTTGACGGTCTTGCTCTCCGGCACCGTCGTGAAGAGCAACCCCGGCAGCCGGTCCGGGGCGGGCCGGATCTCGAACTCGTCGGGTGCGTCGTTCACCACCGTCCAGCCCAGCGCCTCGGCCCACCAGCGGCCCAGGGCAACGGGATCGGCCGAGTCCACCATTACCTGCTCCCACTCCAAGGTCATGCGGGCAGGGTAGTGAAGACTGATCATCGTCGCAGTGACATTTTCACAAGGAGGCAGCCGGATGACACGCCCGATCACCGCAGGGTTCGACGGATCGCAGGAGAGTCTCGCGGCCCTCGGCTGGGCGGCCCGTGAGGCGGTGCGGCGCGACCGGCCGCTGCGCGTGGTGCACGCCTGGCGGTTCCAGCCGCAGGAGGCGCTCGAAGCGGGGATCGCCGGGGACGCCGACAGCCAGGGCGAGTTGGTGCACGGCGCGGTGGCCGAGGCCGTCGGGACGCTCACCGAACGGCACCCGGGCCTGGAGGTGACCACCGACGTCGTGGAGGGCACGGCGGTCGGCACTCTGATCGCAGCCGCCGCCGACGCCGAACTGCTGGTGCTCGGCTCGCGCGGGCACGGGCCGATCGTCGGTTTCCTGCTGGGCTCGGTCGGCCAGCAGGTCATCGCCGAGGCCACCCGGCCCGTGGTGCTCGTCCGGGCCGGTGACCAGCCCTCGGTGGAGGCCGCCGGGCGGGAGGTCGTCGTGGGCCAGCAGGGCGACCCGGAGGACAGCGCCGACGCGCTGCGGTTCGCGTTCGAGACGGCGGCCGCGCGCGGGGCGAGCGTCCGTGTCGTCCGGGCCTGGACCCTGCCGCCCGTGTTCGCCTACAGCCCCGGCTCCCTGAAGCTCCTCGACGAGGCCGGGGGACTGGAGCCGTACGAGAAGAAGGCACTGGCCGCCGCGGTCCGGCCGTGGCGGGAGCGTTTCCCCGACGTGCCGGTGGAGGAGCACGTCGAGATGGGCAGCGCCGGGCAGGTGCTGCTGTCGGTGGCCGGGACGGCCCAGCTGATGGTCGTCGGCAGACGGGCGCACCGTACGGCCGTCGGCGCCCGGATCGGCTCGGTGGCGCACGGGATGCTGCACCACGCGGACTGCCCGGTGGCCGTGGTCCCGCACGTGTGACGGCGGCTGCGGCTCACTCCGCCGTCGGCTGAAGCGTCTTGCGGGCCTTGGGGAGGATGTTCTTGATGTAGTCCTCGACCGCCGTTTCGATGCCGATGTCGTGCTGGGCCCGCTCGGACAGGTACCAGCGGTGTTCGAGGAGCTGGTGGTAGATCTCCGCCGGGTCCACCGAACCGCGCAGTTCGGGCGGCACGGCCCGCACGGTCGGCCGGAACACCTCCCGCACCCAGCGGTGGGCCAGCACCTCGGGGCGGGCACCGAGGGGATCGCCCGGGGCGTAGTCGTCCTGGGTAGCCATCCAGCTCTCCAGGTCGTTCAGCAGCCGCCGGGCCTGGTTCTCCTCGGTGTCCAGCCCGGTCAGGCGCAGCAGCTGGCGCTGGTGGTGGCCCGCGTCGACGACCTTGGGCACAAAGGTGACCGTGTCGCCGTTCGAGGCGTGCTCGATCTGCATCTCGGCGACGTCGAAGCCGAGGTCGTTCAGGCGGCGGATCCGGCGTTCGATGTAGTGGTACTTGCCGGCCGGGTAGACGGAGGTGCGGGTCAGCTCGTCCCACAGGCCGCGGTAGCGGGCGCAGATCTCCATGCCGAACTCGACCGGGTCCACGGACGGGTGCAGCGCCCCGGACGCCTCCAGGTCCAGCAGCTCCCCGCTGATGTTCACGCGGGCGAGGTCCAGGTCGTACTCGCGCTGCCCGGAGCTGAGCCGCGGATGCAGGTCACCGGTCTCGGCGTCCACCAGATACGCGGCGTAGGCGCCCGCGTCGCGCCGGAAGAGGGTGTTGGACAGCGAGCAGTCGCCCCAGGCGAACCCGGCCAGGTGCAGCCGCACCAGGAGCACGGCGAGCGCGTCCATCAGCCGGTGCATGGTGGCCGGGCGCATGGTCGTCTCGAACATCGAGCGGTACGGCATCGACCCGCCCAGGTGCCGGGTGATCAGCACGCTCTCCAGCGGGGCGCCGTCCGCGTCGGTACGGCCGGTGACCACGGCCAGCGGGTCCACCGCCGGGATGCCGATCCGGTCCAGGTCGCGCAGCAGTTCGTACTCCCGCAGCGCGGGCCGCTCGGCCAGCTCCTTGACGGCGATGACCTCGTCGCCAGCCCGGGAGTAGCGCACCACGTGCCGGGAGATACCGCGCGGCAGCGGCACGAGGTACTCGTCGGGCCACTCCTCCAAGGGCAGGTCCCACGGCAGGTCCAGCAGAAGCGCGGGATGCTCCGGGTTGGTCGCGCTGATCTGAAGTGCCATGGGCCGGGTGTCCTTGTCTCGCCGCTGATCGTCACCTCAGATTAGAGGGCGCGCTCCCGGGCCCGGTGCGCGGCGTCCTTCAACGAGCCGCGGTGGACCGGACCGTGCCCGGGCAGCAGCAGTTCGCCGTCCAGCTCCGCGAGCAGGTCCAGGGAGGCCACGGCACGGGGGCGCTCGTGGTGGAACATGTCCGGCAGCAGCTGCGGTCCCTCGACCCGCGAGGTGGGGTGCCCGCTGACCAGGGCGTCGCCGGAGACGAGCACCCCGGTGCCCGGCAGGTGGTAGGCGCAGTGCCCGTCGGTGTGGCCCGGCGTGTGCACCGGCACGGGCCGCCCGGGCAGGTCCAGGGCACCGGCCGCCGGGAACGGCTCCGGGGCCGTGACCGGGTTGTGCGTCGTGCCGCCGGAGCGCAGCGCGTGCACCACCCAGGGCAGCACACCAGGCCGCCAGCTGTTCCTCAGCACCGTCCCGACGGACACCTGGTGCAGGAACTCCCGGCGCGCGTGCGGCACTTCGGCCTCGTGCAGGTACACGGGCGTGCCGTACGTGGCGCGCAGGTACTCGGCGGACCCCAGGTGGTCGTTGTGCGCGTGCGTGATCAGCACCGCGGCGACCGCCTCCGGGGAGCTTCCCACCTGCGCGAGCGAGGCGAGGAGCTGCTCCCGGTCGCCGGGGTAGCCGGTGTCGACCAGCGTGACGGCGTCCCCCTCCGCGAGGATCACCCAGTTGGTGTTGGAGCCGTGCACCAGATAGGTGCCGTCCGCGACGTGGTGTACGTCCGCCCGCATGATCGCCTCGCGTTGTGTGGTCCCAGCCCGACGAGAGAAGGAAAGCAGACCCCACGGCGGGCGGAATCGCCGGGTCCGGTTCAACGGGCCCGCGGTGCCGGGGCGTTCCGGCTCACTGCACGCCGTGCGGGCGGAACTGGATGCTGATGCGCGGGCCCGTCGCGCGCGTGCTCTTGGGAACGGAGTGCTCCCAGGTGCGCTGGCAGGAGCCGCCCATCACGATCAGGTCGCCGTGGCCCAGTGGCCGGCGCACGGTGTCGCGGCCGCCCCGCATGGGGCGCAGCAGCAGGTCCCGGGGCGCTCCCACCGACAGGATGGCGACCATCGTGTCCTCGCGGGCCCCGCGCCCGGTCCGGTCGCCGTGCCAGGCCACGCTGTCCCGGCCGTCGCGGTAGTAGCACAGCCCGGCCGTGGTGAACGGCTCGCCCAGTTCCTCGCCGTAGTGGGCGCTCAGCGCGTCGCGCGCCTCGGTCAGGACCGGGTGCGGCAGCGGGTCCCCGGCGCCGTAGAACGCGAGCAGCCGGGGGACGTCGACGACGTGGTCGTACATCGTGCGCCGCTCCGCCCGCCACGGCACCTCGGCGGCCAGCTGTTCGAACAGCACGTCGGAACCGCTGAGCCACCCGGGCAGGACGTCGAGCCAGGCGCCGAAACCCAGGTGGGTACGGCTGATCCCGTCGAGAGGCCCGAGCCGCAGCTCGTCGGCCTGGTCGAACAGAGAGCCCTGGAGGTGCATGTATCCAGCGTACCTCGTAATCGAAAACATGTTCCATAAAACTCCTGGCTTTCGATACGTCGGTGTATCGAATACAGTCCTGTATCGAAAGGGGTGGTCATGGCCATGGGGGGAACGACCGGGCGTGTGACCAGGCGCCGTGTCCGCACCCGTGCCAAGCTCCTGGACGCGGCGTTCTCCGTGTTCGCGGCCAAAGGCTTCGGGCACGTCTCCATCGAGGAGGTCTGCGAGGCCGCCGGCTACAGCAGAGGCGCCTTCTACTCCAACTTCTCCAGCCTCGACGAGCTGTTCTTCGCCCTCTACCAGGAGCGGGCCGAGCTGATCGCGGAGCAGGTGTCCGGGGCCCTCGCCCTCGACGGACCCGGCCTCGACGTCCCCGCCGCCGTGGACCGCGTCACCGACGTGCTGCTCCTCGACCGGAACTGGCTCCTCGTGAAGACGGACTTCCTGGTGCACGCCGCCCGCGACCCGGACGTGGCCCGCAGTCTCCTCGAACACCGCGCGCGGCTGCGGCAGGCGATCGCCGACCGGCTCGCCCGGGCCCGCGGCCACACCGCACTGCCCGCCGTACTGGGCGACACCGACGGCGCCGCCCACGCCGTGGTCGCGGCCTACGACGGCGTCACCACCCAACTGCTGCTGGACCGGGACGTCGAGCACGCCCGCGCCTGGCTCAAGCAACTGCTCACGGCCCTGCTGACCGACGGCAGCGGCACCCCCGACCACAGGCAGAACTGAAGAAGGGAACGTCGCCATGGATGCCGACGTCATCGTCGTCGGAGCGGGCCTCGCCGGCCTGGTCGCGGCACACGAACTGACCAGCAGGGGCAGGAGGGTCGCCCTCGTCGACCAGGAGAACGCCGCCAACCTCGGCGGACAGGCCTTCTGGTCCTTCGGCGGGCTGTTCCTCGTCGACTCGCCGGAGCAGCGGCGGCTGGGCATCAAGGACTCCTTCGACCTCGCCTGGAGCGACTGGCGGGGCAGCGCCGGCTTCGACCGGCTGGAGGACGAGGACTCCTGGGCCGTGCGCTGGGCGCGCGCCTACGTCGAGTTCGCCGCGGGGGAGAAGCGGTCCTGGCTGCACGGGCACGGCATCACGTTCCTGCCCACCGTCGGCTGGGCCGAGCGCGGCGACCTCACGGCGCACGGGCACGGCAACACCGTGCCCCGCTTCCACATCGCCTGGGGCACCGGCACGGGTGTGGTGGAACCCTTCGTCCGCTACGCCGAGCAGGCCGCGCGCGACGGCCTGCTCACCTTCCACCACCGCCACCGCGTCGACGAACTGGTCGTCGAGGACGGCACCGCGCGCGGCGTGCGTGGCACCGTGCTGGCCGAGGACACCTCAGCGCGCGGCGTCGCCTCCAACCGCGACCCGGTCGGCGAGTTCGAACTCACCGCCCAGGCCGTGATCGTCACCAGCGGCGGCATCGGCGCCAACCACGACATCGTCCGCCGCTACTGGCCCGAGCGCCTCGGCACCCCGCCGGGGGAGATGGTCACCGGCGTACCGGCGTACGTCGACGGCCGGATGCTCGACATCAGCGCCGAGGCGGGCGTACGCCTGGTCAACCGGGACCGCATGTGGCACTACACCGAGGGCCTTCAGAACTGGGACCCGATCTGGCCCGGCCACGGCATCCGCATCCTGCCCGGCCCTTCCTCGATGTGGTTCGACGCCCTCGGCCGCCGCCTGCCCGGGCCGTACCTGCCCGGCTACGACACCCTCGGCACCCTGAAGCACCTGCGTACCACCGAGGACATCGCCGGGTACGACCACTCCTGGTTCATCCTCACCCAGAAGATCATCGAGAAGGAGTTCGCCCTGTCGGGCTCCGAGCAGAACCCCGACATCACCGCCAAGGACCGCGCCGGGTTCCTGAAGGAACGCATCCTCGGCAAGGGCGCGCCCGGGCCGGTCGACGCGTTCCTGCGCAAGGGCGCCGACTTCGTGACCGCGCCCAGTGTCGAACAGCTCGTCGAGAAGATGAACGGGCTCACCGACAAGCCGCTCCTCGACGCGGCCGGGATCAAGCGCCAGATCGAGGCCCGCGACCTCCAGATCGCCAACCCTTACGCCAAGGACGCCCAGGTGCAGGGCATCCGCAACGCCCGCCGCTACATCGGCGACCGCCTCGGGCGGGTCGCCACCCCGCACCGCATCCTCGACCCGGCAGCCGGTCCCCTCATCGGCGTCAAGCTGCACATCCTCACCCGCAAGACCCTCGGCGGCATCCAGACCGACCTCGACTCCCGCGCCCTGGGGACCGACGGCAAGCCGGTCGAGGGGCTCTACGCGGCCGGGGAGGTCGCCGGATTCGGCGGCGGCGGTGTCCACGGCTACAACGCGCTGGAGGGCACCTTCCTCGGCGGCTGCCTCTTCTCGGGGCGGGCGGCGGGCCGGGCGGCGGCGAAGCAGACCGCCTGACCGTGCCCGGACGGCCCGCCTCCTCAGCTCTTCACGAGGCGGGCCAGCACCGCGGCGTGGCTTTGTCCCGGCGTCTTCGACGCGGTCAGCAGCGTCACGTCGCCCTTGCGGGCCAGGTCACGGACGTGGCCGAGGAGCTCGGCCGCCTCGTCGGCGGCGAGTTCCGCCTCGTACCGCCCGGCGAACTCCTCGTACGAGCCCTCGCCCGCGTGGTACCAGCGGCGCAGCTCCGTCGACGGGGTGATCGCCTTCGGCCACTCGTCCACCCGTGCCGCGTCCTTCGCCACCCCCCGCGGCCACAGCCGGTCGACCAGGACACGCACCCCGTCCTCCGGCTCGGGCGGATCGTAGACGCGGCGTACGCGAACGCTCATGCTCGGCCCCTTCTGCGACGGGCGGGTGTGCCGCGGGCGTAACCCTGACCGGGTGCCCGGCATCCGGCCTCGCCGAACAGCCGATTCCGCTCGCGCCGAGCGGGTACTCCGTCCGCCTGACGGCGTCGAGGGAGGAGGTCCCGACATGAGCGGATCGGACGACCTGCCGGTCGTGCGCACACTCGCCGAGCTCACCGAGCTGGTCGAACGGCATCAGGGCCTGTACGTCCGCTGGTCGCGCGGCCCCGCGACCGATCTCCGCGACGTGTCCAGCACCGACGAGCTGACGGGCGTGTCCATGCCCGGCCTGTCCGCCAACCCGCTCGACGTGGAGGACTGGTGGGAGGACCGGCCCGTGCGGGTGTGGGTGGCCCGTCGCCTGCACGACTACGCCCACCTGCCGCACGAGAAGGGGCCCGGTATACGGCCCTGGGTGCTCGCGGGCAAGGAGACCTCCCGCGGACCCGACAACGAACCGCTGGTCACCGACACCCGGCCGATGAGCTGGATCGACCAGCAGGTGATCGACGAGGCGAAGGCCGAGGTGTCCCGGCAGGAAAACCCCTGGGGACCGCTGCGTCGCAGCTGAATCCCCCTGGGGGCTGCCCCCCGGGGGGCAGCCCCCAGGGGGACTGGGATGTCAGCCGGAGCGGCGCCGGGCCGCCGCGCGGCGCTTCAGCGCCCGCCGTTCCGTCTCGCTGGTCCCGCCCCACACACCGATGGACTGCCCCGTGTCCAGCGCCCACTCCAGGCACTGCTCCTGGACGGGGCAGCGCCGGCACACCGCCTTGGCCTGCTCCGTCTGCAGTAGGGCCGGGCCGGAGGTGCCGATCGGGAAGAAGAGCTCGGGATCCTCGTGCCGGCAGGCAGCGTGGTCTCGCCAGTTGTCCATCGAAGTCACCTGCGATCGCAGTAGAAACGTGCCTCTCGGATGCTTACTCCTTCTCGGGTGACCTGTCGATGCGTGGTGAAACAGCGGCGCCCCGGACAACCGCTCACCGCTCGCGCATGCCCAGGGCGAGCCGTGGTCCGTCAGCAGATCAAGGGAACGGGCGCGAGCGCAGGGCGTCACGCCCGCAGCGCCTCCCCGGCGGTCGCCGTCACCGTCTGAGCCACCTGCGCCAGCGCGGGCGAGTCGAGTTTCCACTGCTGCCAGTACAGCGGCACGTCCACCGTCCGGCCCGGGGCGAACCCGACCAGCTGCCCGGTGCGCAGCAGCGGGTTCGCCTGGGCCTCGGGCACCAGGCCCCAGCCCAGTCCGGCGGCCACGGCCTCGACGAAACCCTCCGAGGTCGGCACGTAGTGCCGCAGCGCGCTCGCGCCGCTCCGCCCCCGGGTCAGCCGGCGCACGAAGCCGTCCTGGAAGTCGTCCCGCCGGTCGAACGCCACCACGGGCAGGTCGAGGAGCACCTGTTCCAGCGGCCCGTCGAGGTGGCGCGCGGCGAAGTCCGGCGCCGCCACGGGGAGGTAACGCATCCGCCCCAGCGACCGGACGGAGCAGCCCGGCACGGGATCCGGCGACGAGGTCACCGCCGCCATCACCACCCCCTCCCGCAGCAGCGCCGCCGTGTGGTCCTCGTCCTCGCGGCGCAGTTCGAAGTAGAGCCGCAGCTCCTCCGGGACGCGCGTGAGCACCCGGAGGAACCAGGTGGCCAGCGAGTCCGCGTTCACCGCCACCGACACTCGGGTCGGCTCCCCGATGCCGCTCAGCCCGAGCTCCGCGTACGCGTCGCGCTCCAGCCGCGCCACCTGCCGGGCCAGCCGCACCAGCACCTCGCCCGACTCGGTCGGCCGCACCGGCTTGGTCCGCAGCAGCAGCACCCGCCCCGTGCGCTGCTCCAGCGCCTTCACGCGCTGGCTGATCGCCGACGGCGTCAGATGCAGCGCGGCCGCCGCCGCGTCGAACGTCCCCTCGTCCACGACCGCCAGCAGGGTCCGTACCTGGTCCAGAGGCAGATCAGTCATCCCGTCGGTCATCACGCCTGCTAACGATACGTAAGAATCCTTAGCTGTACCTGGGACGGGCCGGTCCGTAGCGTCACGGCCATGACCAGCACCTTCACCGCCGCAGCCGCGGGATTCGGCACCGGACTGTCCCTCATCGTCGCCATCGGCGCCCAGAAC